>NZ_JBDPLT010000026.1:0-102243 GCF_039871775.1 Plantactinospora sp. B5E13 | reverse complement strand
CGCGCCCCCCCCCCGACCCGCGTCCCGGCGCAGGTCACCACCGGTTCGGGCAGCCACGCCGGCGCGCGGTTTTTTCCCGGGGCGAGGCAAACTTTTGCCCGGTGCGGAGCGTCTCTGCACGGGGGAGGTGAGCGTGGGACGGACGTCCGAGGAGGAATTCACCCGGTTCGTGCATGAACGGGGTGACGTGCTGCTCCGGGTCGCCCAGGCTCTCGCCGGCGACCGGTACGCCGCCGAGGATCTGCTGCAGAACGCGCTGGCCAAGGCGTACGCCCGCTGGCCGCGGATCCGGGGCGACGCCGAGCCGTACGTCCGGCAGATCCTCTACCACGACCAGGTGTCGCTCTGGCGGCGGCGGGGCCGACGCTCCGAGGTGACCGTCGCCGAGGTGCCGGAACGGCAGGCGGTCGCCGCCGGACAACTCGACCACGACACCGCGGTACGGATGCTGCTCCGGGACGCGCTGCGGAAACTGCCGCCCCGGCAACGGGCGGTCCTGGTGCTCCGCTACCTGGAGGACCAGACGGTCGAGCAGACCGCGGCCATGCTCGGCTGCCGGCCGGGCACCGTGGCCAGTCAGGCGTCCCGGGCCCTCGCCAAGCTCCGTGACCTCGTACCCGAGTTCGCCGAGCTGGCGCCCGGGACGGACCGGCGCGGCACGCCCGGCGGGGACGGCACGCCCGGCGGGGGCAATCGCGACGACCCGGCCACCGGGGGCGGATCCGCCCTGCTACGGCAACCGGAGTTGGTGGGCCGGCGCAACGATCGGACGGCGGCGACAGAACGGACGGAGGTGTACGGGTGAACGGCAACACGGAACGGATGCTGCGGGAGGCCGTACACGAACTGGCGGGTGACCCGCACCAGTCGCCGGACTTCCTGGCCGGGGTGGTCAGGCAGGGTCGACGGATCCGGCGCCGGCGCCGGGTCGGCGCCACGGCGGCGATGGTCGTCGCGGTGGCGACGATCGCCGCACCGTACGTCTGGCTGCGCCCCGACACGGAGCCGCCGCCCTCGACGGTCGCCGGGGCGCCCGAGGAGTCCGGGTCGGCCGAGCCGACCGCCGAGCCGACCGCCGCTCTCCTGCCGCCGCCCGCCGAGCCGTCCCCGGTGTCGTCGGTGGGCAAGGACTGGCAGGACAGGCCGCTGGTGCTGCCCGGTGGCTGGATCGCCCTCGCGGTCGCCCAGCCGGTCATCTCCGCTTCCTGGGTGTACGACCGTGCCGCCGGGCGGTACGTCAACCTCGGCAAGGAGTACCAGCAGGTCCTGCCCGCTCCGCGCGGTTCGCTGGTGGCGGTGCAGCGCACCGTCGGCTCGAACGAGATCGGCCTGCTCGACCTCACCACCCGCGAGGTGCGGTGGACCAGTGCGGTCGGGACGATCCTCAGTCCACGGTGGTCTCCGGACGGCGGTCAGTTGTTGGTCACGATCTTCGACAAGAATCCGGCCGGGGCACGCTTCGGGATCCTGGACCCCGCGAACAGCTCGTTCCGGCAGTTCCCGGTCTCCAACCGGCAGATCTGCCCCGAGATCTGTCGGTTCAGCTGGCTGCCGAACGGTCGGGAGATCGCCCTGCCGCAGCTGGCCATCGCGGCCACTCCGGACGACAAGACAAAACGGCCCCACTTCCAGATGGAGATCTTCGCCGTCGACGGCGCCGAACCGGTCCGGGTCGTACCGCTGCCCGGCAACGTCTCCGGCACGACCGCCTGGTCGCCGAACGGACGGTACGTCGCGCTCCAGGGTGTCGAGTCGGCGCAGCTCGTGGACGTCGGGACGGGAAAGTCGATCAACAGACTGCCCAGCGCCGACGTCACCTGGATCCGGGACGACTGGCTGCTCTACCTGGACTCAGCCGGCGCCAAGGGGCCGGCCGCGGTGCTGATCGACCTGAAGGGTACGGAACTGCAACGCCTCCCACTGCCGAGGGAGTTCATCAAGGCCGAGGTCCTCGTCGCGCCGAACTGACGCAACCTGAAGAAAAGTTTCTTCCCCACAGGCATCGACAAAGACTATTGTCAGTCGTGTCGATCCCCGGGGAGGACTCCATGCGCAACGCGATCCTGGCCGCCCTCGTCACGACGGCGGTGGCGGCCACCACGGCCGTCGGCACCACCGGTCCCGCCGCAGCCGCGGACAACTACTACCTGGCCACCACCGAACAGGTCAGCAACCGGGTACTGGTCTGGAACCGGAACGTGGCGTGGACCGACGCCAACCTCCACTGGCAGTTCACCCCGGGCACCACCTCCGGCGCCTGGCAGAACATCTCCGACGTGCGGATCCGCGCCACCGCAGCGTTCGGCACCGTCGCCCTGGTCACCGCCTCCGGCGGACGGGCGGCGATCGTCGACGTGAAAAGCGGCCAACCCCGGGCCACCACCGCCGACATCCTGTGGCAGGCGACCCCCGGCGGCAACCCGCACGCCATCGAACGGATCCCGGACAACGGTTCGATCGTCGTGGCCAGCTCGGGCGGCACCCTCAAGCTCTACTCGCCGACCGCGATCAGCGACCCCGGCACCCTGGCGCTGGTGCAGACCATCTCGTTCCCGGGCGCGCACGGCGTGCTCTACGACCCGACCCACAAGTACGTCTGGGCGATCGGCGAGGGAAAGCTGGTGTCATACAAGATCAACGGGACGTACCGGAGCACCCGGCTCGCGGCGACCGGCACCGCGATCAGCCTCGGCACGTACACCAACGCCGACGGGGTGGTGAGGCCGAACCTCGGACACGACCTGCAGCCCTCGTACACCGACCCGAACACCCTGCTGATCACCCACACCACCGGGGTCTTCTCGGTCAACACCAGCAGCCGTACCCTGACCAGGATCTCCAGCACGACCCGGGTGAAGGCGTACGTCAACCAGACACCCGGCGGCGAGCGGGCCTGGGTACGCGGCGACAACACCGGTTCCCGTACCTGGGGCAGCCCGACCGTGCAGTTCTTCGACTCCGCCGGCACCGCCACCGAGACGAAGACCCGCTCCGGTGCCGAGTTCTACAAGGTCCGGAACTGGACCACCGCCTTCGAGTGAGCCGCCGGGCCGGGTCGCCGTCCGCCACAGCAAGGACCGGACCGGACCCGTACTCCGCTACCCCCGACGACCGCTGGACCAGCTTCCTCACCGCCCTCAAGGAGAACACCCTCAGCGCCTGAGCGTCGTGATCACGTAAACCGTGGCCTGCCATGGCCGGCCGTCGTTTACGTGATCACGGACGACGCGGCGGAAGTGCCCGCCGACCGGTGGCTCAACTCGGTGTGGGATCGTCCAGCGCGGCCAGGACAAGGTTGAGGCTGGCGGTCGCGTCGCCGATGCCCCACTCACGTCCGTCTGCGGCCCGCACCTGGTAACGCCCGTCGTCCAGCGGAATCACCCAGGGGCAGTCTCCGCTGTACGGATAACCGACGGTACGGCTGAACCCGAGCCGCCAGTGGCTGGTGAACGGCATCAGCGCCCGCATCCTCGGCTCCTGGATGGCCAGGTTGACGAACGAGGCCAACCGGGTCAGCTGCGGCGCCTGGTGAGCATTCTCGGCGTACCTGCGCCAGGTGAACTCCGCCGCCTCACCACGCTCGTGCGCCTCGGCGAGCGGGCCGAACCTGACGTACGCCCAGGCGGCGCCCAGGTCGCGGACCCGTACGCCGGACCGCCAGGTGGCGGCCGCGCCGGCGACCTCGGACAGGTCGCCTGTGGAGCCCCGGGCCATCAGGACCCCCCGAGCCCAGAAGTTCACGCTGAACGACCGTTCGAGGCGAGCCATCAGCACGTTGGTGCACCACTGGTTGTCCTCGACCCTCGCGCCCACCTGACGCCAGCCTGGTGCAGACGGCAGAAACGCCCGAAGCTGGTGGCCGGCCGCGTCGCACTCGGCCTGTAGGGCGCGCTGCAGGCTTCCTGCCCGGACGATGTCCGGGTAGAGAACAGGGTCGACACCGTTCCCAGCCGGCCTCATGTCATCTCCCGCCACCAGACCAGTGTGCCGGCGACCCAAAGCGGTCAGCCTGGCTCGGGCAGCTTTCGTACGAAATCACTGGCGCTTTCGTAAAGGCATGTCACGGGCCAGGGCGGTGTCTGGATCGCGTTCTCCCAGGTGAGGTGCACGATCGCCCACCGCCCGGCGGTCTGGACAACGATGTCGTCCGACGCCTTCGATCGGGCGACCACCTCCACGGGCTGTCCGTGGAGAGGGTGACCAGGAGCGATCTCGGAAAAAAGCTGGGCGTGCAGCGCCCGCCGCTGCGCCTGCTCAGCCGGACCATCCCGGCGCAGGTCCCACCACGGATCGCTGAAGACAGGCTGATCGGGCACGCCGTCATGGTGCCGTAGGTCATCTGCGGACGTCGGATCAGAACGGTTGGAACGCCTCGAAGGGTGGCTCGACCAGGGCGTCCGGCAGCCGGTACGCCCGACAGCGCGGCACCGACTCGGCGGCCGGATCGTCGCGTACCTCGACGATCTGACTGCGCCCCTCACCAGCGACCATCAGACCAGTGTGGACTGTCGGGTGGGCTGGCGGCCGGTTCTGTCGGGTACCGGCCGGCGGGCCGCCCCCGTGGCGGCCCGCCGGCCTGCTCTGTCAGTCGTCGATCGACTGGTAGACGGCGGTCCAGAAGTCGGTCCACATCGGCATGGTCTGGTCGCCCGCGTGTGCCCGCTGCATGATGGCGATCGTCGTCAGGTCCTCGGCGGGGTCGTTGTACCATGCGCTGCCGTAGAAGCCGGACCATCCGTAACTGCCGACCGAGGGGCCGAGCTGCGTACGACGGGTCCGGACCGACATCCCGAAGCCCCAGCCCATGTTGTCGAAGTACCCAGGCCAGAACCCGGAGACCGCCTTCTGCTCCGGGTTCAGCTGGTCGCTCGTCATCAGCGTCACCGACGGCCGCGACAGCACCCGTTCGCCGTGGTGGGAACCGCCGGCCAGCAGGGCCGAGGCGAAGGCGAGGTAGTCGTCGGCGGTCGAGACCAGCCCGCCACCACCTGACTCGAACGCCCGGGGCCGGCTGAACCGCCCGTCGGGAGCGTCCTCGACCACCGCCGCACCGGTCGGGCCGTTGTCCCGCTCGTACGCCGTCGCCAACCGGTCGACGCTCTCGGCGCCCACGTGGAACGCGGTGTCCTTCATCCCGAGCGGATCGCAGATCCGCTCACGCACGGCCTCCCCGAACGACATGCCGGTGGCCCGGGCGACGAGTACGCCGGTCACGTTTGAGGCGACGTCGTACATCCAGCGCTCACCCGGCTGGTGGACGAGCGGAAGCGCGCCGAGCTGTTTCAGCCACTCGTCCGGCGACGGGTAGCGCAGCGCGTCCAGCGCGTCGGCGATCGGGACCGTTCCCGGCATGGCCGGGACCATTCCGGTGCCGGCGGTGTTGGCCAGCAGGTCCCGCAGCGTGATCGGACGGTTCGCCGGGACGGTGTTGTCGAGTGGCCCGTCCGGGTCGGCGAGCACCGTCATGTCCGCCAGCTCCGGAAGGAGGTCGTCGACCGGATCGTCGAGGCGCAGCGTGCCGTCCTCCACGAGCGTCATGGCACACGCGGCGATGATCGGTTTGGTCATCGAGCCGGTACGCCAGATGGTGTCGGCCGCCATCGGCGTCTTCGCTCCCGCCCCCTCGAACGCGAGGTTGCCCACTGCCTCGACGTGCACCTCGCCATGGCGGGCGAGGACGGCCATCGCACCCGGCACGAAGCCCGAGTCGACGTGACGCTGGAGCTGCCGTCGTACCCGAGCCAGGCGCCTCGCCGAGAAGCCACCCTTACTCATCTGTCTCGCCTCTTCCTGCGCTGTGTCGTGCCGGTTTCAGTAGCGGTAGGTGGTGTGCCCGAACGGGTCGCCCTTGGCGTTGCCGTGCCCCGCCCTCGGTGTCACCTCGAAGACGACGGCCTGGGTGCCGGGATTCTTGGACACCAGGGCACCGTTCTGGATGTCGAGCTGCCAACGGCCGTCCCAGCGGCTGCGGTAGCGGGCGGCGACCCGTCGCAGCAGTGCCTCGTCGGTCACCGCGGCGGCGGTCCCCTCGATCGCCACGTCGAGGCCGCAGTCCCAGGCCGTGTCGCCGGCCAGGACCATCACCTGGGGGTTGGCCTGGATGTTGGCGTATTTCACCTCGGTGTCGCCGGTGTGGAAGTAGACCTTCCCGTCGAGCACCACCGGGACCATCGGGGTCGCGTGCGGACGGCCGTCGGGCCGTACGGTCACGATCCAGGCGACCTCCGCCCCGGCCAGCCTCGCCTCGGCCGCCGCCCACGGCACCGCCTCGGCCTTCTCGTCGCTGTAGCGCCGGTCGATGGTCGCGCTCGCCGCCTCCATCACACCTCCGGGGCTGATTGCAGATCGCAAGTGGTCGACGCGACGCTAACACCAGCGATTGCAAAGTACAATCGGAACGGATGGCTGACGTGGAAGAGCCGCACCGGTCGGGATGTCCGATCAACCTGGCGGTCGAGGTGCTGGGCGACCGGTGGTCGCTGGTCGTGCTGCGCGACATGATGTTCGGCAACCGGCACTACTTCCGCGAACTGCTGACCGGCTCCCAGGAGGGGATCGCCTCCAACATCCTGGCCGACCGGCTCCGCCGGCTGGTCGCGCACGGCCTGCTCTCGCGCACCGACGACCAGACCCACCGCCAGAAGATCCGCTACAGCCTCACCGAGGCGGGCGTACAGCTCGTACCGGTGATGGCGGCACTCGGCTCCTGGGGCCGCCGACACATGCCCGCCAGCCACGAACTCTCCGTCCGCGCCGAACTCCTCGAACGGGGCGGCCCCGACCTGTGGGACCGGTTCATGGACGAGCTGCGCGAACAGCACCTCGGCATCCCCCGGCCGCCGGGCACCCCGTCGGTCTTCGCCGAACTGCAGGCGGCGTACGAGGCCGCGGTCGCGGAAACGCGCTGACGAAATACTCCTGACCGTTGACAGGCAAGTGACAACTTGCCTATAAATGGTGGGCATGGACGCAGACGCCGACCTGTTCAAGGCGATCGGTGACGCGACCCGACGCATCATCCTGGACGAACTGACCGAACGGGATGGCCAGACGCTGTTCGAGATCTGCAGCCGGCTGACCATGAAACACGGCCTGGCCTCCACCCGTCAGGCCATCTCGCAACACCTCGCCGTCCTCGAACAGGCCGGTCTGGTGCACACCCGGCGGCAGGGCCGGTTCAAGTTCCACCACATCAACCCGAGCCCGCTGCGCTCGATCGTCGACCGGTGGCTCGTCAACCGAGAGGAACCACAATCGTGATCCGGATAAACGTCACAAGCGTGCTGGTCGACGACCAGGCCAAGGCGCTGGCGTTCTACACCGAGAAGCTCGGCTTCATCAAGAAGACCGACCTACCCGCCGGCGAGGCCCGCTGGCTCACCGTGGTCTCCCCGGCCGACCCGGACGGTGTCGAACTGGTGCTGGAGCCGGACGGGCACCCTGCGGCCGGACCGTTCAAGGCGGCCCTGGTCGCCGACGGCATCCCGTTCACCCAGTTCGCCGTCGAGGACGTGTACGCCGAGGTCGAGCGGCTCAAGGCGCTGGGCGTCGAGTTCACCCAGGAGGCGACCGACCTGGGCCCGGTGGTCACCGCCGTCCTCGACGACACCTGCGGAAACCTGATCCAGATCGCCGCGCTGAAGTAGTCACGCACCGGCGCTTTCGAAACCCCTGCGCTCCGTTCGGCCCCGGTCATCGCGACCGGGGCCGAGCCGTGTCGGTCCGACCACCGAGCGCGTTTGCCACTGTCAGCTACCTTTCAGGTCGTGGCAGCGGGGACCCTGATCTTCCTCATCATCGGCGGTGCCGGCGTCGCGGTGCTCGCGCTGGCGCTGCTCGGCACCGAACTCGCACACATCGGCAACCCGGACATCGACGGTCCGATCAGCCTGGAGGCGGTCGCCGCCTTCGCCGGCGTCCTCGGCTTCGGCGGTGCGATCGCCAACGAACTACTCGGCGGTGGTGGCGTCGGCCAGATCGTGGCGGCCGGTACGCTCGGCACGCTGGCGGCCGTCCCGGCCGGTTGGCTCGCCTCCCGGATCTCCCGGGCCGCCCGTAACATGCGCACCGACGCCACCCCGACCCGCAACGACCTGGTCGGCGCGCTCGGTGTGGTGGTCACCCCGATCCCTACCGCCGGCTACGGCGAGGTACGCGTCCGGATCGCCGGCCAGCCGGTGAAGCTCAACGCCAAGTCCGAACGCCCGATCGCGACCGGCGCCCAGATCTTTGTCGTCGAGGCGCTGAGCGAGACGAGCGTCCTCGTCGCGACGTACTAGACCCCACTCGTCAACTCTCCTTCACCCCAGCTCAGCTCGACCGTGCCCTCGTGTCGTCGCCAACCCTCACTCCGAAACGGACGGTGTCATGCTGATCCTCGTCGCCATCGGCGGAGCGGTACTGCTCGCCTTCATCCTCATCCTCTTCGTGCTCTCCCGGATCAAGGTCGCCGGACCGAACGAGGCGTTCATCGTCACCGGCCGCAAGGGACGTACGACCCAGGGCGCCGACGGCACCCGGTCGACCGACATGTCCGGGCAGAAGGTTGTCCTCGGTGCGTCGGTCTTTGTCCTGCCGGTGGTGCAGAAACTCCAGTCCCTCGACCTGTCCAGCCGGCGGATCGACGTCAGCATCAAGGGCGCGGTCAGCAAGCAGGGCATCCGGGCCGAGCTGCACGGTGTCGCGATCGTCAAGGTCGGCGGCACCGAGGACGCGATCCGGGCCGCCGCGCAGCGGTTTCTGCACCAGCAGGACGAGATCGACAGCTTCACCCGTGAGGTGCTCGCCGGTGCGCTGCGGTCGATCGTCGGCCGGCTCACCGTCGAGGAGGTCATCCGGGACCGGGCGGCGTTCGCCAGCGCGGTCGCCGAGGAGGCCGAGCACTCGATGACCAACCAGGGTCTGGTGCTCGACACCTTCCAGCTCCAGGACATCCTGGCCGAGGGGTCGTACCTCCAGGACCTGGGCCGGCCGGAGGCCGCCCGGGTACTCAAGGACGCGGCGATCGCCGAGGCCCGGGCCCGGCAGCAGGCCGAGCAGGAGCGACTGCTCGCCGAGGAGGTGATCGCCGAGGCGAACCGGAACCTGGCGCTGAAGCAGGCCGGGATCCAGGCCGAGATCGACGCGGCCAAGGCGAAGTCGGCGGCCGCCGGTCCGTTGGCCCAGGCCGAGCGGGACCAGGCGATCCTCTCCGAACAGCAGAAGGTTGCCGAGCGCAACGCCGAACTCAAGCAGCGCCAGCTCGACACCGAGGTCCGCAAGCCGGCCGACGCGGCCCGCTACAAGGTGGAGCAGGAGGCCGAGGCGGCCCGCAACGCGAAGGTGCTCGCCGCCGACGCCGAGCGGCAGGCCACCATCGCCGCCGCCCAGGCCGCCGCCGAGCAGGCCCGGTTGACCGGTGAGGGCGAGCGGGCCCGCCGGGCGGCACTCGCCGAGGCGAATGCCATCGAGGGTGCCAAGGAAGGTGAGGCGGAGCAGCGCCGTCGTACCGCGATCGCGGAGGCGATCGAGCGCGAGGGCCAGGCGGAGGCCGCGGCGATCCTGGCCAAGGGCCAGGCCGAGGCCGAGGCGATGTCCCGCAAGGCCGAGGCCTTCTCCGCGTACGGCGAGGCGGCCGTGCTCGACCTGCTGGTGAAGATGCTGCCGCAGGTCGTCGAGGCGGCGAGCGCCCCGGTCGGCGCGATCGACAAGCTGACCGTCATCTCCACCGACGGCGCCAGCTCGCTGACCAAGTCGGTCGCCGCCAACGTCGCCCAGGGGCTGCAGCTCGGCAGTGACCTGACCGGTGTCGACCTGGCCGGACTGCTCGCCCGGCTCGGGGCCTCCCGCGGCGGCGGTGACCAGATCCTGGACGGCATCCTGGCCAACGGTGGCAAGTCGGCGCCCGCGGTCGAGAAGGACTGACACCCCTACCACCAGTCGCGGCCCGGCACCGGAGGTTCTCCGGTGCCGGGCCGCACCGCTGTCGGCGGCAGGGGCTACTGCTGGTCGAGCCGGTGACCCCCGCGCTTGGTGGGCCGGTGTTAGCGGAGGTTCCCCCAGAAGCCGTAGTTGTGGTCGGTGGTGAAGTCCGCGCGCTGCCAGGCGTGCGAGGACAGTGTCTGCACGTATCCGTGGTCGCTGCGGAAGCTGGGCCAGGTGGTCCTGCCGGTCGCGGCGAAGCCGGTCCAGGTACGCAGCATGCGGTCGCGGAAGGCGTCCTGCTCCGGCGCGATGGCCTCGAACAGGGCGATGTCGTCGAACAGGTAGGGCAGTTCGGTCATGTGGCCGGCGCGGTGCGCGAAGCTGGGTGCCGGGTAGCCGGTGAACCAGGGGGTGTCGCGCTCGCTGAACTCGTACATCCGCGTCGGGGTCCACTTCGACAGCATCCGCGCGGTGTCCACGGTGGGCGTCGACCAGAGCGCGTCGGTGCGGACGGTGGCCAGGGCCTCGCCTGCCGAGCCGAAGTCGCGCAGCGGATACCGTGCGAGCACGGCGTCGGCGTTTTCGCCGAACTGTGCGCGGATGGCGGGTTCGTAGTCCTCGGGTTTCATCGGGGTGCCCGCGGCGAGTTCCTCGCCCAGCACCATGCCGCGCTCCTCGTCGTGGTTGACGCCGATGAGGACAGGGACCCGGTTGAACCTGCCGGTGCGCAGGGCCTCGGCCGGCGGCAGCGGCATCAGCGCCGTTCCGGCCACCGGGCGAGGCTCGTTGAACGGGCCGTAGGCCGCAAGGAGTTCAGCGACGGGCTTGCCTCGCATGCATGCTGCGGTGTCCAGCTCGCAGTGGACTGCGGTGATGACCCTCCTGGTGTCGGCTTCGGCTTCGGCGCGCGTGCGGGAGCCGTCGGTGGCGCAGGGGGCGCTCTGCACGATGGCCCGGTGGAACAGGCCGGCGGAGGCGGGGGAGGCGAGGTGGCCGCAGACGCTGAAGCCACCGCCGGACTGGCCCATGATCGTCACGTTGCCGGGGTCACCGCCGAAGGCGGCGGCGTTGGCGCGGACCCAGCGCAGGGCGGCCTGCTGGTCTTGCAGACTCAGGCCGTCGGCGCCGGGCTGGGAGGGGTCGCTGAAGTGGCCCATGATGCCGAGCCGGTAGTTCATCGACACCACGACCGCGCCGTTCGTGGCGAGGCTTGTGGGGCCGTACATGTCACCGCTGCCGTACATCAGGCTGCCGCCGTGGATCCAGACGAGCACCGGCCGCCTCTCGGTCGCCGTCGCGGCGGGCGTCGTGACGTTCAGGTAGAGACAGTCCTCGTTTTCGCTGGGGACTCCGACGGGTAGCCCTTCCGGCTGGGGGCAGGGGGCGCCGGGGCTGGTCGCCTCCCGCGTCCCGGTCCAGGTCGCGGCGGGCTGTGGTGCCTTCCAGCGCAGGTCGCCGACCGGTGCGGCGGCGTACGGGATGCCTTGGAAGCTGCGGATCGGGCCGTCGGCGGTGCCGCGCACCGTGCCGTTGGTCGTGTGGAGCACCGTCCGGTCGGCAACACCGTCGAGTCCCGCGGCCTGGGCGAGCACCGGGGTGGCCAGGGCGAGCCCGAGACCCACCGACACGGCGAGGGCGGACGCCCTGGAAGCCGTCATGAATTTTGTCATGGGACGGACAGTAAGCAGATTTGGGCGATCGCGCAAGGCGTTCGCGCAAAACGATCGCACTAGGCGAGCGCGCAAAGTGGTGCTACGGTCTGCCGCATGGGAAATCGCGAAGCCCTGCTCGTCGGCGCCAAGGCCTGCCTGCGGAAGAAGGGGTACGACCACAGCAGCGTCCGCGACATCGCCACCGCTGCCGGCGTGAGCATGGCCGCCATCGGCTACCACTACGGCTCCCGCGAAGCCCTGCTCAACCAGGCCCTGTTCGAGATCCTCGACGAATGGGGCGACTCTGTTGGCCGGGCGCTGCGCCCCGACGCCGACGACTGCACCCGGGCGCACTTCGCGCGGATTTGGCAGAGCCTCATCGACGACCTCACCGCTCAGCCCGACCTGTGGCTCGCCTCGATAGAGCTGTTCATGCAAGCCCAGCGCCAGCCCGAGCTGCGCCAGGCCCTAACGGGCGGCATCGCGGAGGGCCGCCGGGGCATGGCGGCAATCCTCACCAACGTGCCCGAGGACCAGGTTGCAGACGAGTCGGTACGCACACTCGGCAGTGTCCAACTCGCCCTCATGTCAGGCGTAATGATCCAGCACCTCAGCGACCCCACGACCGCGCCTACCGCCGACGAGATCCTCGAAGGACTCCGCGCCCTGGCCGCACTCGCCCACTGAAACCAATGCCCGTCGCACTCGCTCAATGATCATTTGGGCCACGAGCACGGCCGCGGCCTATCCCAACCACGCCACACTCCGATCCGGCCGCTACACCCGCGAAGCCCTCATCACCCTCGCCCAGCGCGCCGACCGTGGTTTCGACCGCCGCATCTTCGCCGACGATCTCGGGCAAGCCACCCTGCTCGCTGACCTCGAGCAAGCGATCACAGCAAGGCCCCGAAGCGACCGGCATACGCAGACAAAAGAACCTAAAACCGCAGGTCATCAGACTGCGGACACAAGCGGATCCTCGAGTTGGGAAACCTGTGCAGCAGCCCAGCCGGCGGCGGTGGGGTGGTCAGTCGGGTCATCGGGTGGTCAGTCCGTCCGGGTGTAGAGGGTGGTGGCGACCAGCGACCGCTGGGTCAGCGAGTCCCCGACACAGGTGTAGCCGGACGGCGCGGTCGAGGCGGTGAACGGCTGCCAGCCGCTGGCGGGACGGTCGCCGACCGAGAGCCGGAACTCGGCGTCGGAGCGCAGGTCGAGCAACTCGAACCGGTCGCCGGTCGCCGCGTACCGGAAGTTGACCCGGCCGCGCAGTTCCAGGATCACGTCCTGCCCCGCGTAGCCGGCACGGTAGCTGGTGCCGGTGCCGTAGTCGGTGATCGCCGTGCCTCCGGCGCTCAGCGACAGCCGGGTGCCGGCGCCGCCGGTGAAGCTGAGCCGGCCCACGTCCGGCACGTCCACCTGTTCCCGGTGCTCGGTGACCCGCCAGGTGCCGACCAGGCACTCCGCCCCCTCGGCGGCCGGACCGGTGGGCGGGCCGGTGGAGCTGGTGTCACCGGCGGACGTGCGGTCACCGGCGGCCGGGCCGCTCGTCGGGCTGCCGTCGGGCGCCGGAAAACCGTCGTGGGACGACGTCGCGTCGCCCCGGAGGACCAGGACCACCCCGATGGCGACGACCAGGGCAACGAGCGTCGACCCCAAGGCCACGATCGGTACCAGGTAGGAACGGCCGGCTGGCCGCCCAGAGACCGCCACGCCCGCCTCCTCGACGCCCGCCGACGACAACTCCGATGTCGACTGCGACGGTAGCGGAGCGGGCCGACCGGCGGTGAGCCGCCGGAATGCCGCCGACCGGCGGGAGCCGCCGGATCAGGGGAGCCCAGCTGTAACCATTACTGTTACAGTCAGCGTCAGTCGATCGTCCACGGAGGAACGATGGCGGCGAACAGCAGACTCACCATCGCGGTGCACGCCCTCGCCTGGCTGGCGTTGGCACACCGACGCGGGCAGGCCGTACTGACCTCGGACGAGGTCGCCGCGAGCGTGCTCACCAACCCGGTGGTGATCCGACGCGGCCTCGGCGAACTCCACCGCGCCGGACTGGTGGAGGTACGACGGGGTGCCGGTGCGGGATGGCGTCTGGCCCGACCACCGGAGCAGATCACCCTGCTCGACGTCTACGAGGCGGTCGAGCGGGACCCGCTCTTCGCGATGCACCACACCGAACCCAACCTGGAATGCCCGGTCGGCCGGGGCATCCGCCCCGCGCTGACCGGAGTCTACGACGGCGTGGAACAGGCCCTGCGCCGCGAACTCGCCGGTACGTCGATCGCCGACGTACTGCACCGGACCCTGGAGCTGACCCCGTGACCCTGCGCTGCCCGGTTGTCGAACTACGGCGTTACACCCTGCACGACGGTCGACGCGACGAGCTGATCACGCTCTTCGAGCGCGAGTTCGTCGAAACGCAGGAGGCGACCGGGATGACCCTGATCGGCCAGTTCCGCGACCTGGACGACCCGAACCGGTTCGTCTGGCTCCGCGGCTTTCCCGACATGGCCCGGCGGTCGGTGGCACTGCACGACTTCTACGGCGGGCCGATCTGGCAACGGCATCGGGACCGGGCCAACGCCACCATGGTCGACTCGGACGACGTACTGCTGCTGCGCCCGCTGGACGACCGCTCCGGCTTCCCCGCACCGACCGGGGTACGCCCACCGGCGGACGTACCTCCGGCCACCGGACCGGCCCGGCCGCCGTCCCCGGTTGTCGTCGCGACGATCTGCCGTCGGACCGCACCGGTCGACGCCGGGTTCGCCGACCTGTTCCGTCACCTGGTGGCACCGGCGCTGGCCGAGGCCGGCGGCGCACCGCTCGCCTGCCTGCGAACCGAGTACGCCGAGAACACCTTCCCGGCCCTGCCCGTCCGTACCGGCGAGCACGTCGTCGTCTGGTTCTCCCGGTTCGCCGACGTCGAGCAGGTCGAAACACACCTGCGCCGGCTGGACCGGTCGGTCAGGTGGCAGACCGAGGTACTGCCCGAACTGGCCGCGACGCTCGACGGCGCCCCGGAACGGCTGCGCCTCGTCCCGACCGCCCGGTCGGCACTGCGCTGACCCGGCTAGCCGCCGAGAATCCCCTGGTCGCGGGCCCAACGCCAGAGTTCCGCCTCGGCCTCGTCCCGGTCCAGGGGGCCGCGCTCCAGGCGTACCTCCTTGAGGTGCCGCCAGGCCCGCCCGACGATGGGCCCCGGCGGTACGCCGAGCAGCTCCATGATCGCGTTGCCGTCCAGGTCGGGACGGACCCGGGCCAGGTCCTCCTCGTCCTGCAGTCGGGCGATCCGCTCCTCCAGCGCGTCGTAGTCGGCGGCGAGCTGTGCCGCCTTGCGCCGGTTGCGGGTGGTGCAGTCGGAGCGGGTCAGCTTGTGCAGCCGGGGCAGCAGGTCGCCGGCGTCGGTGACGTACCGGCGTACCGCGGAGTCGGTCCACTCGCCGCGGCCGTAGCCGTAGAACCGCAGGTGCAGGCCGACCAGCGTGGTCACCTGGGCGGTCACGTCCTTGGGATAGCGCAGCGCCTTCATCCGCTGCTTGGTCAGCCGCGCCCCGACCAGCTCGTGGTGGTGGAAGCTGACCCGGCCGTCCGACCCGACCGCCTTCGTCGCCGGCTTGCCGACGTCGTGCATCAGCGCCGCCATCCGGAGTACGAAGTCGCAGCCGGCCTCGCCCTCCAGCCGGATCGCGTTGCTGACCACGATCAGGGTGTGCTCGTAGACGTCCTTGTGCTGGGCGTGCTCGTCGATCTCCAGCTTCAGCCCGGACAGCTCCGGCAGGAACCGGTCGGCCAGCCCGGTGTCGACCAGCAGCCGCAGCCCGGTCACCGGGTCGGCGCCGCAGAGCAGCTTGGTGAACTCGTCACGGATCCGCTCGGCGGTGATCCGGTCCAGGTCGACGGCCATCGCCCGCATCGCGTCCCGCACCGCCGGGTGTACGGCGAACCGCAGCTGCGCCGCGAACCGGGCGGCCCGGAGCATCCGCAGCGGGTCGTCGCCGAACGACTCCTGCGGGGTGCCCGGGGTACGGATGATCCGGTCGGCGAGGTCGGCAAGCCCGCCGTACGGGTCGGTGAACTCGTGTCCGGGCAGGCTGACCGCCATCGCGTTGACGGTGAAGTCGCGGCGCCGCAGGTCGTCGACCAGGTTGGTGCCGTACTCGACCACCGGGTTCCGGCTCACCTGGTCGTACGACTCGGCGCGGAAGGTGGTGATCTCCAGGCGCAACCCGTCCCGCTGGGCGCCGATCGTGCCGAACTCGCGCCCGGTCTCCCAGGTCGCCTCGGCCCAGCCCTTGAGCAGCCGCAGCGTCTCGTCCGGGTGCGCGTCGGTGGCGAAGTCGAGGTCGTCACCGAGCCGGCCGAGCAGCGCGTCCCGGACCGAGCCGCCGACCAGGTGCAGTTCGTGTCCGGCGCGGGCGAACCGGCGTCCGAGTTCGTCGGCGACCGGGGAGACCCGGAGCAGTTCCGCGACCGCGTTGCGCTGGGCGGCGGAGAGCCGGCCGGCCGTCGCCGGGTCGGTAGCCTCGGGGCCCGGACCACCGGTGGACGGGTCGGCGGTCGACGGGTCAGCGCCGGCCTTCGCCTGCGCGGCACCGGCCGACCTGCTGGTGGACGGCGCGGAACGGGCTGCCTGCGGGACAGATGCTTCGGACATGGGATCGCCAGCCTAGCGGGCCGACCAGGGCACGGTGGTGGCGGGCACACCGGTCGGCAGTGACGCGCCCCGACGTTCACCGGCCCGGTTGACTAAGGTCTGCAGCAGTGCGGGCGGGCACCCGGTCCGCCGTACCCCTTGGGAGGCTGACATGGCAAGCGGGCTGTACCGCAGCGCGAACGCCATGCCCGACGGGGTACCGCCGCCGCAGGACGGCGCCACCCTGATCGGCACCAGTCCGATCATCGAGAGCACCAACCCGCCGCCGGAGACCGCCGAGGGCAGCGCGGCCGGCAACAGCGCGATCATGGCGATCGGCAGCCTGGTCAGTCGGGGTACCGGCTTCCTCCGTACCCTGATGGTCGCCGCGGCGATCGGCGTGCTCGCCGTCAACGACGCGTACTCCACCGCGCTGATCATTCCGCAGATGGTCTACGAGTTCCTGCTCGGCGGCGTGCTGACCAGCGTCGTCGTGCCGGTGCTGGTCCGCCGCCGCAAGGTCGACCGGGACGGCGGCCAGGCGTACGCCCAGCGGCTGCTCACCCTGGCGGTGCTCGCCCTCGGCGTGGCGACGGTGCTGGCGATCCTCGCGGCCCCACTGCTGACCGCGATCTACGCCGGCAACCGGGGTGCGGACTACCACAAGCTGGTCACCGACCTCGCCCAGCTGATGCTGCCGATCATCTTCTTCTCCGGGCTGAGTGCCCTGGTCGCCGCGGTGCTGAACACCCGGGGGCACTTCGCGGCACCGATGTGGGCACCGATCCTGAACAACCTGGTGATCATCGGCGCCTGTGCCATCTACATCGTGGTCTTCGGCGCGAAGCGCGTCGAGCCCGGCGACCTGGGTCGCGGGCAGATCCTGCTGCTCGGCGGCGGCACCCTGCTCGGCATCGTGGTCCAGGTCGCCGCGCTGGTGCCCGCACTGCGCAAGGTCGGCTTCCGCTGGCGGTGGCGGTTCGACTTCCGGGCCCTCGGCCTGCGGGAGTTGGGCCGGCTCGGTGGCTGGATGCTCTGCTACGTGGTGGTCAACTCGATCGGTCTGATCGTGCTGTTCAACCTGCTCAACCAGGTCGACGAGGAGTCCGCCGGGCCGGCCATCTACAACAACGTCTTCCTGCTGCTGATGATGGCGCACGGCATCATCGCCGTCTCGATCATCACCGCGCTGATGCCCCGGATGAGTTCGGCCGCCGCCGACGGGCGGTTCACCGACATGGCGGCCGACCTGTCCCGGACCGTCCGGACCGTCACCGCCGTCCTCGCCCCGATCGCGGTCTGTTACGCCGTGCTCGCCGACCCGATCGCGGTGGTCCTCTTCGACTACGGTGCCGCCCAGGGCGACGCCGGAGCCATCGCGCCGGTGCTGCTGGTCGCCGCGCTGGCGCTGATCCCGTTCTCGGTCAGCCAGATCTTCACCTTCGCCTTCTGGGCCCTGCCCGACACCCGGATGCCCGCGCTGATCAACATCCCGGTGGTGGTGCTCCGGATCCTGGTACAGGTGCTGGTCTTCGCGGCCTTCTCGCTGTCGTTCCTGGCTCCCGGAATGATGATCGGCAACGCCGTCTCGTACGTCGCGGCGGCGGTGATCTCCGCGCGGATGCTGCGGCCCCGGATCGGCCGGATCGGGATCGGTGAGATGGTCGGCACCTTCGGTCGGGTGCTGGTCGCCGCCCTCGGCGCGACCCTGGTCGGCATCCTGGTCATGGTGTTGCTCCCCGGCGACGCCCTGGGCAACCAGTTGCTCGGCTTCGTCGAGGTGGTGATCGGTGGCCTGGCCATCGGCGGCACGTACCTCGGTCTCGCGATGCTGCTGCGGATCCGTGAGATCACCGACGTGGTCGGCATGCTGCGCCGCCGGCTCGGCCGCTGACCGGTCCCGCCCCTTCCCCGCCGCTGAATCATCCGGCTCCGGCCCCCTGGACCAAGCCGTCCTTCCCGCCGCCGCTCATCCGGCTCGGCCCCTGGACCAAGCCGTCCTCCCCAGCCGAAAGGAGGGCTGGGGATATCGCTGTGGATAACCCGTCGATCCGCTGAAAAAGCCCAGGTGGCAGCTGTGGATAACACGACGTCAGGATCAACTGACTGGCCGTCAGGACGGACCCTGCGACAAGCGGCGTACCGGACGGTGTGGTCACCGGCGGGCCCGCTGTCCTCAGTTGACTCGCCGGCGGCATAATCGCCGCGCGCCGGGGAAGGCGGGCGGGGCCCACCCCGGTCCACGGTCCACCCGGTCCCGCAGCCACCGGTCCGCCGGTCACCCCGGCCCGCCGACGTGACCGGGGCCGCCGGTGACACCGAGGCCGACAGAAGGGATCGCCGGACGGGTCCCGGGCACGGACGCCACCCGGCGTAAGACAGTTGAAATCAACCTATAGATTGCTAACCGCACGTGTCGGTAGCGCGGACGGCGTCGGGAGTTCAGGTGCGGTTCGCGACATCTCCGGCAGCTGGTCACCTACGGCCGCAAGATGACGTGTCGGGGATCAGTCAGACCCAGGTAAGGTCGCTCTCGACGGATGCGGCGAACGCCTAGGCTAGAAAGGGCCGATGGCCGTCCGAACTCCTTCGAAGGCGGAACGGAAGCCACATGCCCAGCAGCACGGGTCCAGCGATCGACACGATCACCGAGGGAGGACGGGTGACCCAGGTCGGCGAAGGTCAGGAGGCGGACGAGGGCACTCCCTCCGTGATGACCTTCGGTGCGCCCGCCGTCGGTGAGATCCTGGCCGAGCGGTACCAGCTCACGGCACACATCAACGACGACAGCGCCGGCCGGCAGGTCTGGCGCGGTGTCGACGTCGTACTGCGCCGGCCGGTCGCCGTGGTGCTGCGCCACCCCGGCGGCGACTCCGCGAAGGAGATGCTCCAGGCCGCCGTCGTGGCCAGCCGGGTGATCCACCCCAACCTGGTCGGCGTCTACGACGCCATCGACGAGGAGGACCGGGCGTACGTCGTCCGTGAGTGGGTCGACGGGCAGTCGCTGCGCGAGGTCGTCGCCGAGGGAACCCTCGACCCGACCCGGGCCACCGCCGTCGCACACGCCGTCGCCGGGGCGATCGCCGCGATCCACGCCACCGGCATGGTGCACGGCAACGTGCACCCCGGCACCGTGATGATCGCCGACGACGGGCGGGTGGTGCTCGCCGACGCGCGTACCGACGGCGCGGACAGCCCGGAAACCGACGTACGGGCGGTCGGCGGCATCCTCTACTACTCGCTGACCGGGCACTGGCCGCACGCCGAGGCGCCGCTCACCGGCGGCAACGTCCGGCGGGCCCGGGCCGCCGTACCGGACGCGGTCCGAGACGCCAGTGGTGCCATCGCCGCGCCCCGGCAGGTCCGGGCCGGGGTGCCCGCGTACCTCGACGACCTCACCATGGACCTGCTGGACGCCCAGCTCGGGGTCCCCTCCTCCGACGTGATCTCCGGCGAACTCGGCCGGTTGGCCGCGGCCGCCGAGGAACAGGACTTCGACAGCGGTCCGCTCCGCTTCACCAGCGCCGAGGCCACCCCGGACCTGCCCGCGACCGGCGGCCGGAAAACCCTGATCGGAGTCGGCGCGCTGCTGGTCGTGGCCCTGGTCGGCCTGCTGATCGGCATCAACGTGCTCTCCGACGACAACACCGGGACCGGGACCGCCCAGCCGCCGGCACCGACCGGGACCGCCCAGGCCGGCGCGGCGGGCGAGCCCGAGCCGGTCCGCAAGCCGGTGAAGCTCGACCTCCGGCCCAACCAGGTACGGGTGATCGACCCGGACGGCACCCGGAGCGAGCTGGACGGCGTGGAGAAGGTGGTGGACGGTGATTCCAACACGAGTTGGGAGACCGAGAGCTACCACGACCACCCCAACTTCGGCCGCGCCAAGCCCGGGATGGGGATCCTGATCAACCTCCGTGAGCCGAAGGAGGTCACCAGCGTGCAGGTCGAGTTCTCCGCTCCGGGGGTCTCCGCCGAGCTGCGCTGGGGCACCGCCGACTTCCCGTCCACCAACGCCGGCGACAAGGCGCTGCTGAGGGCGTACAAGAACCGGATCGGCAACCCGTACGAGAAGACCGAGGGTCTCACCGTCAACTTCAGCGACTTCACCCCGGGGCAGAAGTACCAATACCTCATGCTCTGGATCACCGAGCTGCCGCAGAGCGAACCGTACCGGTACAAGATCGGTGTCCAGGAGATAACGGTCCAGGCCCGGTGAGTCGCCGGTCTCCCCGGAAAAAGCGACATTCGGTTATCGTGCGGCCATGACCGGCGCACGGGGCTCGGACGCCGCCGGCCGGACCAGCCCGGCGGCCACACCCCCGTGGCCGCAGACGGGACCGGTCCCGCCGGACGGTGCCGTGCCGGCACCCGCGGCAGACGTCACCGTCCCGGCGGCGCGGGCCGAACCGGCGGAGCGGACAACCGACGCTGAGCTGCTGCGGGCCGAACCTGTGGAGCGGACCGACGCCGAGCTGCTGCGGGCCCACGTCGACGGCGACCGGACCGCCTTCACCGCCCTCTTCCACCGACACCGGGACCGGCTCTGGGCGGTCGCGATGCGCACTCTCAACGACCGGGAGGAGGCGGCGGACGCGCTCCAGGACGCGCTGCTCTCCGCCCACCGGGCCGCGTCGGGGTTCCGCGGCGACGCGGCCGTCACCACCTGGCTGCACCGGATCGTGGTGAACGCCTGCCTCGACCGGATCCGCCGCCGGCAGGCCCATCCCACGGTTCCCCTGCCGGACAGCAGCCGAGCGGCCGACAGTCCCCGGTGGGTCGGTGGGGTGGAACCGGCGGCACCCGCCGTCGACCACGACACCACGCTGGTCGTCCGGCAGGCCCTCGCCGAACTGCCGGTCGAACAGCGGGCCGCCCTCGTTCTGGTGGACCTGCAGGGCTACCCGGTCAGCGAGGTCGCGGTGATCCTCGGGGTCGCCGAGGGCACCGTGAAGAGCCGGTGTGCCCGGGGGCGGGCCCGACTCGCCGTGCTGCTCGGCCATCTCCGACCGTCGACGGCCGGGGCGAAGGTCACGGCCGGTGGGCGGAACACCGGTGAACGGGACACCAAGGAACAGGGCGCTGGCGAGCTGGGCACCGACGTGCCGTCGGTCACCAGCGGGAACCCCGGCCCCGACCCCGACGTCCGACCTACATCAACCCGGTCCGGACGTGGCCCGTCGGTCCGGTCCACAGGTGGTCGGATTCCGGGGAGACAGGATCGGAGCCGGGGGGCACCCGGCCCGGAGCAGGAGGAACCGTGACCGGCGGCCAGTTCAGGGAGGTCGATCTCGACCTGCTGGCCGACTATGTCGGCGGCGCGCTCGACGGCACCCCCGACGAGGCCGAGGTCGCCCGGTTGGTCACGCAGGCGCCGGACTGGGCGGCGGCGTACGCGGCGCTGACCGGCGGGCTCGACGCCGTCCGGCTGGACCTGGCGAGCCTCGCCTCGCCACCGGAGCCGATGCCGGCGGTGGTGGTCGACCACATCGAGGCGGCACTCGACCGAGCGGCTCTGGATCACCCCGCCGCGCAGACGATCGACGCTGGCTGGGCGGACGACGCCGCACAGCCCGGGGACGCTGTCACACAGCCCGGGGACGCTGAGGACGCCGGGGCCGACGCGGGCACCGTCGGGGCCGACGACGGGACGGCCGCGGGGACGGCCGGGGACGCCGAATCTGACGAGCCGTCGCCGTCCACCCTGGCGGCGGACCGGAAACGGGACGACACGTCGGTTCCGGGTCGGGCCGGACGCCGGCTCTCCGGCGTACCCGTGCAGACCCGGACCGGGCCGTCGCCGGCCACCCGGGGACCGGGCCGTCGCCGACGCTGGGTCCGCCGGGCCGCCGGGCCGGTGGTGCTCGCCGCCGTGGTGGTGGGATTCGCCGGCTTCGCGATCAGTCGCCTGGGTACGGTCTCCGGCAGCGACGAGCAGGCCACCGGTACGGCGTACAGCACCACCCGCGACAACGCCGAGGCCGCCCCGCTGCTCGGCTCCGGGTCGCCTCCGACGATGCCGGGCCCCGGCGCCGAACGGGTACTGGCGACCGGCAGCAACTACACCTCGAACACCCTCGCCGGGAACGTCGAAGACCTCGCCCGGGACCCGTTCAGCCGGGCTGCCACCAAGGCTCCGGCGACCAGCCGGGGCACCCAGCAGGACACGACCGACGGTTCCACCGGCGGGCCGGTGGAACAGGAGTCCCGCGCGACCGTCGCCGCTCCAGTCCCGGTACCGGGACTGGAGCGGCTGGCCGACCCGTCCGTCCTCGCCCGGTGCCTCGACGCGGTCGCCGCGACCCACGCCCGGGGACCGGTCACCGTCGACCTGGTGGACTACGCCCTGTTCGAGGGCAGGGCCGCCCTGGTTGTCGTCTTCACCGACCAGTCCGGAGCCCGGTGGGCCTGGGCCACCGGGCCGGAGTGCGGAACGTCTCCGACGGAGGCCGACGTCACCTATCAGACCCGGGTAGGGTGAAACAACGCCTCAGCGGCCCTTTCGGCGAGGCAGTGACATGACCCACCGGATGACCGGCTAGGGAATCCCCGCTTCGTACGATGACGTTCTGGCTTGCAAGCGCCGATGCCGTACGCGGTCGGCGCCCGGACCGCCATCGGCGCGCTGCGCTGGGGCGCATAGACACACATCGGGAGACGGCAGTGGATGAGGTCCGCAACCTGATCATTATCGGCTCAGGGCCGGCCGGGTACACGGCCGCGGTCTACGCCGCCCGGGCCAATCTCAAACCGCTGGTCATCGAGGGTGTGCAGTCCGGCGGTGCCCTGATGACCACCACCGAGGTGGAGAACTTCCCCGGCTTCGCCGACGGGATCATGGGTCCGGAGCTGATGGACTCGATGCGCAAGCAGGCCGAACGGTTCGGCGCCGAGTTCGTCACCGACGACGTGACCCGGGTCGAGCTGGTCGACACCGGTGTGCCGGGCTCCGGCGCGGCTCACACGGTGTACGTCGGCGAGACGACGTACCGGGCCAGGGCGGTCATCCTGAGCACCGGCTCGGCCTGGCGCCCGCTGGGCGTACCGGGCGAGCAGGAGTACCTCGGCCACGGTGTCTCCTCCTGCGCCACCTGTGACGGCTTCTTCTTCCGGCAGCAGGAGATCGTCGTGGTCGGTGGCGGCGACTCGGCGATGGAGGAGGCGACCTTCCTCACCCGGTTCGCCAGCAAGGTCACGATCATCCACCGTCGCGACGAGTTCCGGGCCAGCAAGATCATGGCCGACCGTGCCCTGGCGAACGACAAGATCCAGGTCGAGTGGAACAGCGTGGTCGAGGAGGTACTCGGCGACGACGGCAAGGTCACCGGCGTCCGGCTGCGCAACACGCACACCGGCGAAACCAAGACGCTGGCGGTCGGCGGCGTGTTCGTGGCGATCGGGCACGACCCGCGCAGCGAACTCTTCCGGGGCCAGGTCGAACTGGACGAGAACGGCTACGTCAAGGTCGACGCCCCGGGCACCCGTACCAACATCCCCGGCGTCTTCGCCGCCGGGGACCTCGTCGACCACACCTACCGGCAGGCGATCACCGCGGCGGGTACCGGCTGCGCCGCCGCCCTGGACGCCGAACGGTTCCTGGCGACTCTGGAAGAAGACTGAACAACCCCCCGAGGAGGGTCAAGTGGGAGCAACAAGCGTCGTCACCGACGCCAACTTCGTCAGTGACGTACTGCAGTCCGACAAGCCGGTGCTGGTGGACTTCTGGGCCGAGTGGTGCGCACCGTGCCGCAAGGTCGACATGCTGCTGGAGGAGATCGCCGGCGAGATGGGTGACGCGGTCCGCATCGTCAAGCTCAACATCGACGAGAACCCGGAGACGACCCGGGCGTACCGGGTGATGTCGGCACCGACCCTCACCATGTTCAAGGGTGGCGAACCGGTCCAGTCGATCGTCGGCGCCCGGCCCAAGGGCGACCTGGTCAAGCTCATCGAGACGGCGCTCTGAGCCGACGCCGGCCGATCCGTTCCGCGCCCGCATCCGCGACAACCGGATGCGGGCGCGGTCGTCTCTGCCCAGCTCAGACGGCCTGAGCGGACTCCAGAGCGGGCCACCGCGCGACGACCTGGTCCGGCCGGTTGTTTGACCCGTCCCGGCTCCGGGCAACAGCGGACGGCGGTGGAAAGGTCACGGTACGCTCCGGGAGCGTTCTACCCCCGTGTGGTGTACCGGCACGACCCTGGCCGGGGTCCGGGGCACAGGAACAACGCCGTGAACCGGCCGGAGCGGTCCTCGCTCCGGCCCCGCCCCGACGGGGTGGGCACAACAGCTCGCTGGCACGCAGAGGAGGTCGTCCGTGCGTCCGATCCGACGTGATGATCGAGGACCCGCGGTGACGGAGATCCGCTCCGTCCTGGTCAGCCTGAACCTGCTGCCCGCCGGCGGGCCACCGGGCGTCGACAACTTCGACGCCGAGACGGAACGCGCGGTGCGTACCTTCCAGCAGGACCGGGGCCTGAGCGTCGACGGACAGGTCGGTCCGGAAACCTGGCGGGCCCTGGACGCGGCCCGCTGGCGGCTCGGCGCCCGAACGCTCTACCAGGCGCTTCCGGACCCGCTCGTCGGAGAGGACGTCCGGACCCTCCAGGAACGCCTGCTGGAGATGGGCTACGACGTCGGTCGCGCCGACGGGGTGTACGGCGCCCGGACCGCCCGCGCGGTCGCCCAGTTCCAGCGCGAGGTCGGACTCGGCCCGGACGGCGCCTGTGGACCACAGACGATGAACGCGCTCCGTCGACTGGGCCGGAAGGTGGTCGGTGGGCGCCCGCAGTGGCTCCGGGAGTCCGACGCGTTCCGGCAGTCCGGCCCGAACCTGGTCGGCAAGGTCATCGTGATCGACCCGGGGCACGATCCGTTCGATCCGGGTTTCGTGGTTACCGACGGCCGGCTGAACTGGACCGAGGCCGATCTCGCGTACGACCTCGCCGCCCGGTTGGAGGGCCGGCTCGCCGCCGTCGGCGTACGGGTCCACCTCACCCGGGGCCCCGCGCCGGCCGCCCCGCTCTCCGATCTCCACCGCGCCGAACTCGCCAACGAACTCGGCGGCGACCTGCTGATCTCGTTACACGTCGACGGTCACGTCAATCCGGAGGCGGACGGGGTGGCGACGTACCACTACGGCACCTCGAACGGGGTGACCTCGACGGTCGGCGAGCGGCTGGCCGGCCTGGTCCAGCGCGAGATCGTGGTCCGGACCGGGCTGCGGGACTGTCACACCCACGCGAAGTCGTGGGAGCTGCTGCGGATGACCCGGATGCCTGCGGTCCGGGTCGACGTCGGTTATCTCACCTCGCCGGACGATCGTGCCCGGCTGACCGATCCGCGGTTCCGGGACCGGGTGGTGGACGCGATCGTCGCCGCCGTGCAGCGGATGTACTACCCGGTCGAGCAGGACGTCCCGACCGGCTCGATCGACGTGGGCGAGCTGCGGGCGATGGTCGCCGCCGGCTCGGCCGCCCGCGACTGACCCGGGCTCGGGTACGGCCCTCCCGACCGGCAGGTGAGCCGTGGTGCACCGGGCCGTCCGCCGTCGACGGTCCAGCCGCTGGCGGACCCGGCGCTGCGTCGACGTCGATGACGGTTCAGCCGGCGGTGGACCGGGTCGCCGGTCGGACCGGCCGGAGCAGTCCCTCCGGGCTCATCGAGCCGAGCAGCTTCTCCAGGGCGTACTCGACGTCCGACTTCCAGGACAGCGCGGTCCGCAGTTCCAGACGCAGCCGGGGATAGCGCGGGTGGGGACGTACCGTTTTGAAACCCACCGAGAGGAAGTAGTCGGCCGGCGCGACGCAGCGGCCGGCACCCTCCCCGGCATCGCCGAACTTGGCGTCACCGAACTTGGCGTCACCGAACGCCTCGATCGCCTTTATCCCGCGTTTGGTCAGATCCCGGGCGACCCCCTGGACCAGCATCCGGCCCAGCCCGCCGCCGGCAAAGGCGGTGACGATGTACGCCGTGGTGAGCAGCGCGGCGTCGGCGGAGACCGGCGAGGTCGGGAACGCCATCGAGCGGGGAACATAGGCCGGCGGCGCATACATCACGAATCCGGCGGGCATACCGTCGACGTAGACCAGCTTGCCGCAGGAGCCCCACTCGAGCAGCGTCTGGGAGACCCATGCCTCCTTCTCCAGGCCGGGATCACCCGCCTCGCAGGCCCGCTCGGCCGAAACCGGGTCCAGTTCCCAGTAGACACACTGGCGACAGGGCCGGGGCAGGTCCTCGAGCGTGTCGAGGGTCAGACTCACCAGACGTCGCGACATCGGCGTATCCCCAAAAAATCATCTCGGAGGGTCCAAAGACCGCAAATATCGCCATCCCCGGGTCACTATCCCCAACGAGCGATGGTACGCCGGAAGTCCGCCGCCCGGGAGAGGACCGTACCGACCGGACTCTCGCCCGGACGATCGGAACACGCCCGGGTGATTCCGGCACCACCCGGGGTGACTCAGCCGGTCCGGCATGTGGACGGTCCGCCGAGGTGAGGACCGGAGGTGGTGAGCGGGATTACGATCGACCGACGAGCGCCGATCGGCGAGACTGCCGGTCGACCCCCGACGGGGCCGAGAGACGTCGATGCGGACGCGCCCCACCGGGCCCTGTCGGCGGCGTTCCACCAGCGGTGACGGTGACCAACGCAGCAGGGGAGACGACATGACCCAGCGGGGCGGGGGCCGCCGGCCGACCCGCTCGTCCGGGTCGTGGCGGTGACGAGCGCAGCGAGGAGACGAGATGACCGGCACGACGCACGACGACTACACGGACCGGTACGCCCGACGGGTCCGCGGCATGACGGCTTCGGAGATCCGGGCCCTGTTCGCCGTGGCCAGCCGGCCGGAGGTCGTCTCGCTCGCCGGTGGCGCCCCCTACATCGCCGCGTTGCCGCTGGACGCGGTCGGCGAGATGCTGAACCGGCTCGCCACCAACCAGGGCACGACAACCCTCCAGTACGGCATCGGCCAGGGCACGCTCGAGCTGCGCGAACGGATCTGCGAGGTGATGGCGCTCTCCGGCATCGACGTCGGCTGCGGCGCCTCCCCGGAGGACGTGGTGGTGACCGTGGGCGGCCAGCAGGCGCTCGACCTCGTCGCCCGGCTCTTCCTCGACCCGGGCGACGTCGTACTCGCCGAAGGGCCCACCTACGTCGGCGCGCTCGGTGTCTTCCAGAGCGCGCAGGCCCAGGTGGTGCACGTACCGATGGACGCCGACGGGCTGATCCCGGAGGCGCTGGAACTGGCCATCGCCGACGTGGCCCGCACCGGTCGCCGGGCGAAGTTCCTCTACACCATCCCGACGTTCCAGAACCCGGCCGGCGTGACGCTGAGCGAGGAGCGCCGGGAACGGGTGCTCGACATCTGTGAACGGGCCGGCCTGCTGGTGGTCGAGGACGACCCGTACGGCCAGCTCTGGTTCGACCAGGAGGCTCCGGCGCCGCTGCGGGCCCGCCGTCGGGACGGCGTCTTCTACCTCGGCACCTTCTCCAAGACCTTCGCGCCCGGGCTGCGGGTCGGCTGGATCCTGGCCCCGCACGCGGTACGGGACAAGCTGGTGATCGCCACCGAGGCGCAGATCCTCTGCCCGAGCGCCTTCGCCCAGTCCGCCGTCACCACCTACCTCTCCACGATGCCGTGGCGACAGCAGATCAAGATCTACCGTGAGGTGTACCGGGAACGCCGGGACGCGCTGCTCGACGCGCTCGCCGACTACATGCCGGCCGGCACCACCTGGACCGAACCGGGCGGCGGGCTCTTCGTCTGGGCCAACCTGCCGGACGGGCTCGACGCCAAGGCGATGATGCCGCGGGCGATCGCCGCCCGGGTCGCCTACGTACCCGGGACCGGCTTCTACGCCGACGGCACCGGCGGCGGCCACATGCGACTCAACTTCTCGTTCCCGCCGCCGGAGCGGATCCGCGAGGGCGTACGCCGGCTGGCCACCGTGATGGAGCAGGAGGCCGCGATGCGGGAGGTCTTCGGCGCGGTCACCGGGCCGGCCCGACGCCGGGGCCAGGCCGGTGCCGACGTGCCGGGTCCCGACTTGGCATGATCTCCGGCATGGGTACGAACTCCCCAGGCCACTCGCTCGACGAGACCGTCGACGGCACCGTACGGTGGCCGGCGCCGCTGCCCCGCGAGGCCACTGCGGACCTGCGGGTGCTGGTCCTGGCCGGCGGACTGTCGTACGAGCGCGACGTGTCGCTGAAGTCCGGGCGGCGGGTACTCGACGCGCTGCGGTCGGTCGGGGTGGAGGCGGAACTCCGGGACGCCGACGCCACCCTGCTGCCGACGCTGCGGGACGACCCACCGGACGCGGTGGTGATCGCCCTGCACGGGGCGACCGGCGAGGACGGCTCGCTGCGCGGCGTACTCGACCTCTGCGACGTGCCGTACGTCGGCTGTGACGCCCGGGCGTCCCGGCTCGCCTGGGACAAGCCGTCGGCAAAGGCGGTGCTGCGCGAGGACGGCATCCCGACGCCCGACTGGGTGGCGCTGCCGCACGACCGCTTCTCCGAACTCGGCGCGGTCGCCGTCCTGGACCGGATCGTCGAACGGCTCGGTCTGCCACTGATGATCAAGCCGGCACAGGGTGGTTCGGGGCTCGGCGCCGCCGTGGTCCGGGAACTCGCCGCGCTGCCGGCCGCGATGGTCGGCTGTTTCGGGTACGACTCGACCGCGTTGGTCGAACGTTACGTACCCGGAATGGACGTGGCGGTCTCCGTCGTCGACCTGGGCGACGGTCCGCGCGCCCTGCCGGCCGTCGAGATCGTGCCCCGCAACGGCGTCTACGACTACGCCGCCCGGTACACGGCCGGTCTGACCACGTGGCACGCGCCGGCCCGGCTGTCGGCGTCCGCCGCGGCCCGGGTGGCGGAGACCGCCCTCGCCGCACACACCGCGCTCGGCCTGCGCGACCTGTCCCGGGTGGATCTGATCGTCGACCAGCACGACCAGCCGCACGTGCTGGAGGTCAACGTCTCGCCGGGGATGACCGAGACCTCGCTGCTGCCGCTCGCGGTCGCCGCCGCCGGCCTCGACTTCGGCGAGCTGCTCCGCATTATGGTCAGCCGGGCCGCCCTGCGCCGGACCGCCGGCCGGGCCTGATCCGAGCCACCCCGCGTCCGGCGTCAGGACGCGGGCGATGGCCCGGTACGGGCGCCCGTACCGACCCGGCCCTGATCGGAGCCGGAGTACGGGGCCCGATACCAACTGAGCTTCCGAACGGATTCCGAGAGTGGCTCAGAATTCCCGGGTCGCCCGGTCGCCCTCGGATGGCCGGTACCCGGTCGCCGAAGCGTCCGTGCGCTCGTCCGTCGTCTCCGCTGTTGCCGTGCTCTGTGCCGTGGCGTTCTCCGGCCCGACGTTCTCCGACGCGACTCTCTCCGACACGGCCCTCTCCGCTGTCGTCCCGTCGGCGGTCGGCGCTGACCCGACGGCAGGGTCGGCCACGACGGCTGTCTCCGGCGACGACTCGGCGACCGGCCCGCCGACGGACAACGGATCCACCGGCGGCGCCGACCTCGACTCCGGGGGCAACTGGTTCAGGCTCGACGGCGCCTGCCACTGAATCCGTGGCGGCTCCGCCAGTGGACGCCCACCGAACTCGGCGAGCCAGGCCGCGACAAGGGCGAGATTCTCCCGCCACTGCGGCTCGGGAATCGGCGGCAGGATGTCGTCCCACAGGGACAGGAAGGTGCCGCGCAGCTGCAGCCGCCCGTACGGTCGGGCAAGGAACCACAGGTGCAGGTGCGCGGCGCCGTCTCCCCACCGGTTGACGTGGACCCGGGCGACGCCGTCCAGGGAGCGGATCGCCCGCTCCAGCCGTACGGTCATCACACCGAGTTCGGCGGCGAGCAGGTTCGGCAGATCCCCCAGATCGAGATGGGACCGGGATTCGAGGATCAGCACCATCGGCAGGCCGGTCGGCCGGTCCATGGCACGTACCCGCCAACGCTCACTGACCCAGATGTAGGCGTCGTCCGGAGCGTTGCAGGAGTGGCATTCACTGGAACCTTCGCCTTTACGCGGCGGCTCGACGGCCACCGGCTCGTCGAGTTGCTTGACCCGGAACTCGCCCTCGAAGGGGAAGGAAGGCCACCTGGTGAAGTCTGGAACAGGGGCAGGGGTGTGGGGCACGACGCTGACCCTAACCGAGTTCGGGACCGCTGTCCCTACCTGATTCGACGGCCGGCGTCCGGATCCCGTACCGGCCGATCGCGCCCCGTCGCGCAGTCGACGGCCGGGCTACCCGCCGTCCTCGTTTCACCCCGCCGAACACCCGACGTGGCGCCCGTCACCCGCTCGCCGTCACCGCTCCCGACACTCGTCGCATCCCGGCACGGGGGTCGTGGACGGCTATTTTCACTCCGTCATCCACAGGCTGGCACCCCGGTCTACGCGCCGTTTCACGTGAAACCAGGGGTACCTGTGGAAAACACCTGTGGATTACGCCCGAGTCCGCCGCGATCTTCCACAGCGCTCTCTCGTCGCCCCGCCTTCATCCGCAGACATCGAAGCGTTCGCTGATGTCGCGCACCCACGGTCTCCTCGCCCCGGCCCGACGCGGCCCACCACCGGGCCCCGTTTCACGTGAAACCGCACCTGACATCCGCAGCACTATCCCTCATCCGGCGCCTCCCCGTTTCACGTGAAACGGGGACTCCGCAGTCGGTCCGCATCCCCGGAATCCACAACGAAGCCACACCGCCTGCGGTCACGGAGCGCGGCCATGCGGTTGGCATCCGGGATGGCGGTTCGGCCGGCCCGCGGCGTCGGGGAAGGACCTCAGGCACCCTCGGCCGCAGACCAAACCGGGCCACCCGGTGCCGGTGGCGGTGGCCCGGATGCCGGTGCCGGTGCCGGTGCCGGTGGACAAACGACTCGAGCGGCGAACGTGCCCGGCGTCCCCGGGCGCTTGCGACAGGCGGTGGTGACCGGCAGGCGCTCCCGCGGCACGTGCGGCTAGGGCGCTCCCGGATGCCAGTGGCAGGGCGACCCCGATGGTGCTCCCCCGGGACGTTGCGGCCCGGTGGCCGCGATGGCGCTCTTGGGTGCCCGTGGCACGGCGACCGCGATGCTGCTTCGGGGCGCGTCTTGGCGCGCAATCGCCGCAATGCCCCAGAAGCCAGCGGCCGCGTTCCCCTCTGGGGGAGACGCGGCCGCTGTGGCGAAGGGCGGTGAGCCAGGGGGTCAGTCCTCCGAGTCGGTCTCCGACTCCTGATCCATGCCGATGATGCCGACGATCCGTTCCAGGTCGTCGACCGTGGCGAACTCGATCGTGATCTTGCCCTTGTTGCGGTTGATGTCGACCTTGACCCGGGTGTCGAACCGATCGGAGAGCCGGTCCGCCAGGTCGGTCAGGCCCGGAGCGTGCACCTTGGGCCGTCGCTTCGCCGGCGTCGGCCGCTTCGGCGAAATCTCGGCAAGCTTGACCACCTCCTCGGTGGCCCGAACCGAAAGCCCCTCGCGGACGATTCTCAGGGCCAGCTCCTCCTGCGCGGCCGGATCCTCCAGGCCGAGCAACGCGCGGGCATGCCCCGCGGAGAGCACCCCTGCGGCGACCCGCTTCTGGACCTCCGGTGGAAGGTTCAGCAGACGGATCGTGTTCGAGATCTGCGGACGGCTCCGGCCGATCCGCCGGGCCAACTCCTCGTGCGTCGCCCCGAACTCCTCCAGGAGCTGCTGGTACGCCGCCGCCTCTTCCAGCGGGTTGAGGTTGGCCCGGTGGATGTTCTCCAGCAGCGCGTCCCGGAGCATCGCGTCGTCCCGGGTGTCTCGGATGATCGCCGGGATCGAGGTACGGCCGACGGCCTGCGCCGCCCGCCACCGCCGTTCACCCATCACGAGTTCGTAGCGGTCGTCCGGAAGTTGGCGTACCACGATCGGCTGGAGGAAGCCGACCTCCTCGATCGAGTGCTTGAGCTCCTCCAACGCCTCCTCGTCAAAGATCTGACGGGGCTGCTTGGGGTTGGGGACGATCGAGTCCAACGGGATCTCGGCGAACCGGGCTCCGGGAACCGGCGCCAGCTCAGGCTCGGCCGGAGGCGGCGGAGCGGCGGCCGGGACCTGGACCGGGGCCGGGGCCGGGGGCGCCGGGACGTCCTCGCCGCTCACCGGTACGGCAGAGTCCGGCAGGTTGACCGGAGGCTCGGCGGTGACCACCCCGGCGGCCGGCGCCGGCCCGGTGGGGATCAACGCGCCCAACCCGCGACCCAGTCCACCTCGCGGACGGTTCTTCATGCCACGCCTCCCAGCGAACCCCTCGACGACCTACGCATTGCGGCCGACCGCCTGCTTGACGCCACGCATCGCAATCTCCTGGGCCGCCTCGAAGTAGCTCGTGGCACCCCGGGAACCGGGATCGTAGGTCATGACGGACTGACCATAACTGGGTGCCTCCGAGACCCGCACATTCCGCGGGATCACCGACTGCAGGACCTTGTCACCGAAGTGGTTCCGGACGTCCTGTTCCACCGCGTCCGCCAGCCGGGTCCGCCGGTCGTACATGGTGAGCAGGATCGTCGAGACCTCCAGCGTGGGATTGAGGTGCTGACGTACCAGGTTGATGTTGTTGATCAGCTGGTTGAGCCCCTCCAGCGCGTAGTACTCGCACTGGATCGGGATCAGCACCTCCTGCGCGGCGACCAACGCGTTGACGGTGAGCAGGCCGAGCGAGGGCGGGCAGTCGATGAAGACGTAGTCGAAGGTCTCCGGGTGCGCCGCGATGGCCCGGGCGAGGCGCGACTCACGCGCGACAACGGAGACGAGCTCGATCTCCGCGCCCGCCAGGTCGATGGTCGCCGGTACGCACCACAGGTCGGGGATGCCCTCCACGCCCTGGGCCACCTCGGCGAGCGGCACGTTGTCGATCAGGCAGTCGTAGACGTCGGGTACGCCGGCGTGGTGCGGCACGTTCAGACCGGTCGAGGCGTTGCCCTGAGGATCAAGGTCCACCACCAGCACACGGTTGCCGTGCAGGGCGAGGGCCACCGCCAGGTTGACGGTGGTGGTGGTCTTGCCGACCCCGCCCTTCTGGTTCGCGACACACATGATCCGGGGCCGGTCCGGACGTGGCATGGTGACCTCGCCGCTCGGGTTAAGGATGTGCACAGCGCGCATTGCCTCCATTGCCAACGGGGGATCGTCTTGTTCGCGCGACGACGTTTCACGTGAAACGTACGCGTCAGACGCCGGCTCCTCGGTGAGGGTCGGGGGTGGAGCGACGGGCGTGTCGGCCATCGCGGGGTAGCCGGACACGGCACCTCCGTCGAAGCCGTCGACCGGCGACGGAGGGTTCGCCGCCGACGGTGCCGGCTGCCCGTGGTCAGCCCTCGGACTCGGCTGTGGTGGGGGAACCGGCCGTACCGGATCGGGACTCGCCGGCACCCGGCCGCGATCTCCGACGGACCGGGGCTGGTCCGGCCCCGGACCGTACTCGGCGGTGGGACCCGGTTGGCCCGGCACCGACGGACCGATCGGGCTCGGTGCCTGCTCCGCATCGCTGGCCCGGCGACGCCGGCCCGGTCCGGGAACCCCCGACGTGCCAGTTGCCACCGCCGGCGGGTACAGCTGCTCCGGCCGGCTCTCCGGATATCCCGGGTTGGCCGGCGAGGTCCGGTCGGGCCCACCGGAGGGAATACGGGCCGTACCTCGGGTGGTCTGCGGGACGTCGTACCCGGCTGGTTGCCCAACCTGATCGGACCGCGACCGTGACCTGGCCCGGCCGCCGGCCGACCAGCCTTCGTAGTCGGTTTCACGTGAAACATCGGCGCCGCCGGAGTAGTAGTCCCCGGAGTCCGTCATCTCTGGATCGTCATACCTACCGTTGTCATGCACCGTGTCATCCCCGCCAACTCGGATGGTGTCGGCCCGTCAGTGCTCGTACCCGCCTCAGGCGCCGTGCCCCTGAACCACGCGTGGCCCGGCTTGGAAGCAGCGAGGGCCCGGGCGCAGCCCGCTGTCCGGTCTTACACACTATCGACGCGCGGTCAGCCTACGGCCGCTGGGCAACCGAAGCCATGACTGTTCGGGGGTTGGAAACCTCACGCCGGCCGGTTGTCCCGACCGGACTGCCGGCCCGGTGGCTCTCCACCGGCCAGCCCGGCCGGTCCGTGTCGCAGGGCGCTGCCCGCCGGCCCGCCCCGCCCACCGCCGGATCAGCAGTGCCGCCACACCGGACGACCCCAGCACCGGATCATCCGATCCAGAGGACGGGCGGGATCGTCAGCCCGCCGCCCCGCGCCGACGCCCCGACGCCCGCGACGCCGTACCCCTGGCGGCCGCGCCGACCGCACGCTCCCGGACAACCTCGACGACCGTCGTCGGTGGGTCGACCACACCCACGCCGCACCGCCGTACCTCGGGGGTGCCGCCGCCCAGTCGACGCACCGCGGCCGCGTGCTCCGCCGCCTCGTCCGCCGCGGTGGCACCCTTCAGCGCCAGGAGGCGACCGCCCGGCACGGTGAGCGGCAGACACCAGGCGGCCAGGCGGTCGAGCGGGGCGACCGCGCGAGCGGTCACGATCTCCGCCGGTACCGACAGTTCTGCCAGATCCACCACGTCGGCCAACTCGTACACGTCCTGCTCGGCGGTTGCCGACTCCGCGCCCTGACCACGGTCCTGGCCGACGGACGCCGGTCGGCCGGCCCTCGCCCGGCGGCCTCCGGCGCCCCGGGCAGCCCGCCGCTGGTAGGCCGCGACCTCCTCGGCCCGGGCCCGCAGCACGGTCACCGTACCGCCGAGGTCCAGCAGGTTCACCACCTCGGCCAGGAACCCGGCACGTCGGGCCAGCGGCTCGACCAGGGTGATCGACAGATCGGGTCGGGCGATCGCCAACACGAGGCCGGGCAGTCCCGCTCCGGAGCCGACGTCGACCACGGAGCGGTCCGGCGGAATCAGTTCCGCCACCGCGGCGCAGTTGAGCAGGTGCCGGTCCCAGATCCGCGGGGTCTCGCGCGGGCCGATCAACCCACGCACCACTCCGGGCCCGGCCAGCAGGTCCGCGTACGCCTGCGCGAGCGGCAGCCGGTCGCCGAAGAGCGTACGGGCCGACTCGGCCAGCTCCGCCGGAAGCGGAACCACCGAGGCACCCTGCGGCCCGGGCGACCCCTGCGGCTCAGCCGGGTCGTGCGGCTCGGACGAGGAAGAGGACGACGACGCAGACGAAGACGGGGACACGATCGCTCCCTCGGGCGGGGACTGCGGAGGCGGGGCCTGCGCCGGTGCGGACTGCGGAACAGAGAACGGCCCGGGCGGCTGCTCGCCACCCGGGCCGGACGTACGGTAGGTCATCGCGCTGCTCAGTCGACCGGACGTACGACGATCCGCCGGTTCGGCTCGACACCCTCGGACTCGCTCTCCACCCCGGCGATGGCGTTGACCACGTCGTGCACGCACTTGCGCTCGAACGCGGACATCGGCTCCAGCCGTACCGGCTCGCCGTGCTGCTTTACCTTCTCCACCGCGTTCTTCGCCACCGCCGAGAGTTCCTTGCGACGGGTCGCGCGGTAGCCGCCGACGTCGAGCAGGAGCCGGCTCGGGGAGCCGGTCTGCCGGAACACGGCGAGCCGGGTCAGCTCCTGCAGCGCCTCCAGGGTGGCGCCCCGCTGGCCGACCAGCGCCTGCAGCCGACCGCCGACCACCTCGACCACCGGTCGACCGCCGGAAACCAGCTCGTCGATGTCACCGTCGTAGTCGAGGATGTCGAGCAGACCCTCGACGTAGTCCGCGGCGATCTCGCTCTGCCGGAACAGGTCCGCGTCGCTGGTCGGCGCGGCCGGCTTGCCGCCGTTGGCCGCCACGACGGTCTCGTCCTCGTCGTCCTCGTCGTCCTCGTCGTCGAGGTCCTCGTCGTCCGAACCGCTCCGGTCGTCGCCCGTCGCGTCGGCGTCCGCGCTGTCCCCGGCTACCGCCACGGCCTCGCTGGTCTCGGCGTCCTCGGTCGGTCCCGCGGCCACGACCGGATCGGAGTCCTCAAGGGGCTGCTCAGCCCGGGGAATGCTGGTGTCGGTCACGGTGTCATCTCCGTACTCTCTCGGCCGGACCGTACCCGGTCCCGCTGGTTTCCCGTGGTCGGCGGGAGATCGCCGGGTGCCACGGGCACGTCTGTCGGGCGGCACCGCCCGTCGCGCGGGGCGCGGCGGACTCCGGCCGGCGCCAGCGCGCGGCGGCGGCACGGCCGGAATCCCGCGAGCGACCGGCCGCTGGTGCTGGCCGGTCGCTCGCCGCGGCAACCCTTACGCTTCGGCGCCGGTCCCTTCTTGGGCTTGACCGGCTTGGCACCCGGCTTCGGTGCGAGCGCCCTGGTGTCGACCGCCGGCTTCTGCGGCTGGGCGGCCGGGGCCTTGGCGCGACCGAACCGGCCGGCCGGCTTGGCCTCCTGCTTCGGCTGCCGTCCCGGACGGCCCGGCTGGGGCTGGTTGCGGGAGTCGGTGGTACGACGCGAGCTGGTCTCACCCGGGCGGGGCAGCCGGCTGGGGGTGGGCGGCGGCGGGTACTTGCGCAACACCCACTGCTGCTGGGCGAGGGTGAAGAGGTTGTTGGTGACCCAGTAGATGACCACGCCAATCGGGAAGATCGCGCCGGAGACCAGCAACGACGCCGGGATGCCGTAGAGCATCAGCCGCTGGATCATCCGCTGCTGCGGGTCCTCCGCCCAACCGGTCTTCAGGATCATCTGACGGCTGGTCAGGTAGGTGGTGGCGATCATGATGGCGACCAGGACACCGGCGAGGATCTTGACCGAGGTGCCGCTGGCGCTCAACCGGGCCAGCTCGGCGGCGCTCGAACCGAACTTGCCGGCGATCGGCACGTCGAAGAGCCGGGCGTGGGTGGCGCTCTCGAACTGGTCGACCGTCCAGCCGTACCGGGTCTTGCCCTCGTTGATCGGGTCGAGACGGCGCAGTACGTGGAATAGGCCGATGAAGACCGGAGCCTGCAGGAAGATCGGAAGGCAGCCCATCAACGGGTTGGCCTTCTCCTTCCGGTAGAGCTCCATCATCTCTTTCTGGAGCGTCTCCCGGTCACCCTTGTGCTTCTCCTGCAGCGCGCGCAGCTGCGGCTGGATCGCCTGCATCGCCCGCTGCGACTTGATCTGCTTGACGAAGATCGGGAACAGGATCACCCGGAGCGTGACCACCAGGAAGATGATCGCCAGGATCCAGGACCAGTTCGTGCCCAGCACGGTCCCCGCGGAGACCCCGATGGCGTCCCAGGCGGAGTGCCACAGCAGCAGGATCCACGAGATCGCCCAGTAGATCCAGTCGAGACTCAATTCGGGGCTCCAGTCACATCGGCATGGCGGCGTGCGCCCGGCTCCGGTACCGGGTCATATCCACCGGGGTGGAAGGGGTGGCAGCGCAGCAACCGTCGGACCGCCAGACCGGTCCCCCGAACCGCACCGTGCCGGGTGACCGCCTCCAGGGCGTACGCACTGCACGACGGGTGGAACCGACAGCGGGCCGGCAGTGCCGGGCTTATCCAACGACGGTACGCGACGATGGGTCCGGCCAGCACTCGGGCACCGAGCGTCATCCCGGGCGAACCGTGGGCGTCGCCGCTCATCGGGGCCGCCGCCCCGGCTTACGGGGGCTGCGGGCGGCCGCGACGGCGGCGTCGAGGTCCGCGCCGAGCCGGGTGTACGAGGCGTCGGCGGCGCCGGGCAGCGCGCGTACCACGAGGGTGGCGCCGGCCGGCAGGGCCCACCCGTCCAGCCGTTCCCGGACGAGGTGGCGGAGCCGACGACGGACCTTGTTCCGGACCACCGCGCCGCCGACCGCCTTCGACACGACAAAGCCGGCACGGACCGGTGGGGGCTGATGCCCCGCACCCGCGTCCGACGCCGGCTCTGCGATGGTCGTGATGTCTGCTGCGGACAGGTCCGGGGCGGCCGAGCCGGTCGGATCGAGATGGACCACGAGCACGCCACGGTTGACGCGCCGCCCACCCCGGATCGCCACGGCGAAGTCGGTGCTGCGCCGCAGTCGCTGCGCGGCTGCCAGCACGACTGCCTACATCCCCGGACCGGCCTTGCCAGCCGTCAGGCCGACAGGCGGGTACGACCCTTGCCACGGCGGGCCGCGATGATGCCGCGGCCAGCCCGGGTGCGCATGCGCAGCCGGAAGCCGTGGGTCTTCGCGCGCCGGCGGGTGTTCGGCTGGTAGGTGCGCTTGCTCACGTCAGGCTCTCCGTCGTCGTACGCCCCGGTCGTGCGACATCGGGGTCATCTGGTGGTCTGGCATCGGCTGCTCACGCGGCCGGGCGTCGATGCCTTTCCCGGACGTCGGTGCCTCTCGGCACCGCCCGACACGGGTACGGCCAGCGATCACCCATCACCCTAGCAGAGGGTGACAGAGCAACCGTCGGAGCCTACGCAGGCGGGCATCCGGCGTCAAACAGTACCCGACCGGGCGGGACCGGGGCGGCGAACCGGGCGCCCCGGGTCACGACGGCAGCCGCCCTGTTCAGGGCGGTTTCCACAGCTCCTGTCGGCAGCGGCGTCGGCACCTGGTACCCGGCGTCGCGGCGGGGGTTTTCGCTGATGTTGAGAAGGCCCCGACCTCGCCGCCGGTTGAAGGGTTGTGGACAACGCTGTTAGCGTGCCCGATTGCACGTCAGCGTCAGGGGGTGGCGGTGTCGCTGTCGGGCAAAACCGGACAAGCTCGTCGATCGTTCGACAGGTGAACCCGCGTCAACGCCGTATCAGGCCGGGGGGCAACGGCACGGACGCCCGGTCGGGCGACACAATCAGTCGGTACACAGGTTGTGGATAACTTGTGGATGACGGCGGCAACTGTCGACCGTCGTGCCTGTCCGCGCACGGTAGCAGGCCCGGAACGGTCGGCCGGGACGGCAAGGCGGCCGGCAACGCAGAGGCGATGGGGGTGGCGCGACGGTGGCCGACACGATCGACCTTGCCGCAGTGTGGATGGCGACGACCGAGGAGCTGGCTGACGAGATCATCTCAGCACAGCAGCGTGCCTACCTCCGGCTGACCCGGCTTCGCGCGATCCTCGAGGACACCGCACTGCTGGCGGTGCCGGACGCGTTCACCCGGGACGTGATCGAGTCGCGGCTGCGGCCGGCGATCACCGACGCGCTCTCCCGCCGGCTGGGTCGGGCGATCCAGGTGGCGGTCACCGTACGTCCGCCGGACGAGGCCGCGACCGGGCGCGCCTCGGTTCCCGGCTACCCGGCCCCGTCCGGCGTCGAGCCGGCCGGCCCGCCAGTCCCGCCGGGCTATCCCGGTACGGCCGGCGGCGGCTACCCCGGCGACCCGGAGCCGGCCGGCGGGTATCCCGGACCGGGTGGCTACCCCGGCGGCGGTTACCCCGAACCGGAGTCCGGCTACCCCACCGCCCCGGTCGGCGGCGGCCCGGACGGTGGTTACGCCGAACCGCGGCACCACCCGGCACGTGCCGAACCTGAGGCGCCGGAGACGCGGCCCGGCGGTACCGATCCGGCGTCCGACCGGCCCGGCGGGTCGGCACAGCAGCCGTACGGCCCCGGGCCGGGCCAGCAGCCGTACGGCGGGTCCGCGCAACAGCCGTTCAGCGGGGGCTCGGCCCAGCAGCCGTTCACCGGTTTCCCGCCGCAGCCCGGTCGCGCCGCCGAACCGCCCCGTGGCAAGTTGATCCCGGCCAGCCGCGACGGTCAGGAGACGCTCTTCTCCGCGCCCTATCCGGAGCCGTACCGGCCGTCCGCTCCGCACCAGGAGCGTCGTAACGTCGACGAGCGGGGTGCCGAGCCCCGGGAGACCGGCGGCCCCGCCGGGTTCGGTCCCGACCAGCGGATCCCCGACCGGCACCACGACGGCCGGGACCCCGGCCGCCCGGGCCTGGGCCGGGACGTCGGCACCGACAGCGGTCCGGGGCGCGGCCACGGGCCGATCGACCACCGGTCGGGGGGCCGGGACGACCGCCGGCCCGGTGGGGTCGGCGGTGCCGGCGACGTCGGCGGTAACCGGCTCAACCCGAAGTACATGTTCGAGACGTTTGTCATCGGCTCCTCCAACCGGTTCGCGCACGCCGCCTCGGTGGCGGTCGCCGAGTCGCCGGCGAAGGCGTACAACCCGCTGTTCATCTACGGCAGCTCCGGGCTGGGCAAGACCCACCTGCTGCACGCGATCGGCCACTACGCCACGACCCTGGGCAATGCCCGCTCGGTGCGGTACGTCTCGACCGAGGAGTTCACCAACGACTTCATCAACTCGCTGCGGGACGACAAGACCAGTGCCTTCCAGCGTCGTTACCGGGACGTGGACATCCTGCTGATCGACGACATTCAGTTCCTGCAGAACCGGGAGCGGACGCAGGAGGAGTTCTTCCACACCTTCAACACGCTGCACAACGCCAACAAGCAGATCGTGATCACGTCCGACCGGCGGCCGAAGGACCTGGAGACGTTGGAGGACCGGCTGCGGACCCGCTTCGAGTGGGGGCTGCTCGCCGACATCCAGCCGCCGGACCTGGAGACCCGGATCGCGATTCTGCAGAAGAAGGCGGCCCAGGAGCGGCTCTTCGCCCCGCCGGACGTACTGGAGTTCATCGCCTCCCGGATCGCCAACTCGATCCGGGAACTGGAGGGGGCACTGATCCGGGTCACCGCGTTCGCGTCGTTGACCCGTTCGCCGGTCGAACTGTCGCTGGCCGAGGAGGTGCTGCGGGACTTCATCCCCGACGGCGCCGGGCCGGAGATCACCGCCGACCAGATCATGGTCTCGACGGCGGACTACTTCGGGGTCAGTCTGGAGGACCTGCGCGGGCAGTCCCGGTCGCGGGTGCTGGTGAACGCCCGGCAGGTGGCGATGTACCTGTGCCGGGAGTTGACCGACCTGTCGCTGCCCCGGATCGGTCAGGCGTTCGGCGGCCGGGACCACACCACCGTGATGCACGCCGACCGCAAGATCCGGCAGCAGATGGCGGAACGGCGTTCGCTCTACAACCAGATCGCCGAGCTGACGAACCGGATCAAGCAGAACACCTGAGTCACCCCCACCGCCGGTCGCGAGGCCGGGTCCGGGCCGACGTGGCCCGGACCCGGCCTCTTCCGTCTGCGCCGAGCACGTCGTCCTGTCGGGTTCCGTCCCCAGCGCGTCCACAGCCGGTTGTCCACACCGGTGGACAATCCGAACGGCGCTCGGCGTACAACCCACAAGCTGTGGACAACTCCTGGGGAAACGTATGTGGACAGTTACCCAGAGTCACAAAGTTCTCCACCGATCCCGGCTGCCTGTGTACACCGTGTTGAAGGTTCTGGGGACAGTGATCGTCGATCTTCCCTCGGCTCTCCCCACAAGTGGGGAAAAGCCGGTGGGTAACCCGGTGGACAACCGGTGGACAACCGTGGAAAACCTCGACGACCGGACCGCCTGTGGACCACCGACCCCGGTTAGCTCGGGGTTGTACACAGCCACCCCACCGGTGGATAAGTCGCTGACCTGGGAAAACTCAGGATCTCCACAGTTTGCACAGCACCGATGAAGACGATTGGGTTATCTCTTCAAAAGAACAAAAACCAATCACCGGCGTTGGGCATGTTGTGGATCCTTTTGATCCGCCGTACCGACGGCTGATCAACTGCCGAAGCACCGGGGTCGGACGCACAGCCGATGCGCCCGGGCCCTAAGGTGCGATGGAGACCCCACGGTTGGCGGGGCCGGAAGGCGGCCGCCGGCATGAGACAGTTGTCGCTGATGTCGACCCGGAGGCATGCATGAAGTTCCGCGTGGAGCGCGACGCACTCGCCGACGCCGTGGCATGGACGGCGAAGAGTCTGCCCAACCGCCCGTCCGTACCGGTCCTCGCCGGAGTACTGCTCCGCGCCGGGGACGGTGGCCTACAGGTGTCCGGCTTCGACTACGAGGTCTCCAGCCAGGTGACCGTGGACCTGCAGAGCGAGGCCGACGGCGCCGCACTGGTCTCCGGCCGGCTGCTGGCCGAGATCACCAAGGCACTGCCGGCGAAGCCGGTGGAGATCGCCGCCGCCGGTGCCCACCTGGAGCTGGTCTGCGGCAGCGCCCGGTTCACCCTGCCGACGATGCCGGTCGAGGACTACCCGACCCTGCCGGAGATGCCGGGCAGCGCCGGGACCATCGACGCGGCCACCTTCGCCGCCGCGGTCGGCCAGGTCGCGATCGCCGCCGGCCGGGACGAGACCCTGCCGATGATGACCGGCGTACGCCTCGAACTGAACGGCAGCACACTGGCGATGCTCGCCACCGACCGCTACCGGCTGGCGCTGCGGGAGATCGACTGGCGTCCGGACGACCCGGAGGTCAGCGTCAACGCGCTGGTTCCGGCCCGCACCCTGCACGACACCGCCAAGGCGCTCGGGCCGCTCGGTGGCGACGTCACGCTGGCGCTGTCCCAGGGCGCCGCCGGAGAGGGCCTGATCGGGTTCGCCGGTGGCACCCGCCGGACCACCAGCCGGCTGCTGGACGGTGCCAACTACCCGCCGGTGCGGTCGCTCTTCCCGGCCAGCCACAACGCCGAGGCCCGGGTCTCGGTCGCCGCCCTCACCGAGGTGGTCAAGCGGGTCTCGCTGGTCGGCGGACGAAGCACGCCGGTGCTGCTCAACTTCAGCGCCGACGGGTTGGTCGTCGAGGCCGGCAGCACCGAGGAGGCGCGGGCCAGCGAGGCGATGGACGCCACTTTCACCGGAGAGCCGCTCACCATCGGCTTCAACCCGCAGTACCTTGTCGACGGGCTACAGAACCTCGGCTCGGCGCTGGCGGTCTTCTCCTTCGTCGACGCGTTCAAGCCGGCGGTGATCGCGCCTTCGGCGGAAGATGGGGAGATCATCCCCGGCTACCGCTACCTGATCATGCCGATCCGGGTCACCCGCTGATCGCGCCGGTTCCATCGAAGGGAAAGTCAATGCAGATCGGCCTGGTGGGCCTCGGCCGGATGGGCGGCAACATGCGCGAGCGGCTGCGTGCCGCCGGGCATGAGGTGATCGGCTACGACAACAACCCGCAGGTCAGCGACGTGGCCAGCCTGGCCGAGCTGGCGGAGAAGCTGACCGCCCCCCGGGCCGTCTGGGTGATGGTGCCGGTGCAGTTCACCGAACCCACCGTCGACGGCCTGATCGAGGTGCTCTCCGCCGGCGACATCGTCATCGACGGCGGCAACTCGCGGTTCAGCGACGACCTGCCCCGGGCCGAGAAGCTCGACCGGCACGGCATCGGCTACCTCGACGCCGGCGTCTCCGGCGGCATCTGGGGCCGGGAGAACGGCTACGGCCTGATGGTCGGCGGCGACAAGGCGCACGTCGAGCGGCTCATGCCGATCTTCGACGCGCTCAAGCCGGCCGGCGAGTTCGGCTTCGTGCACGCCGGCCCGGTCGGCGCCGGCCACTACGCCAAGATGGTGCACAACGGCATCGAGTACGGCCTGATGCACGCCTACGCCGAGGGCTTCGAGCTGCTCAGCGCCTCCGAGCTGGTGACCAACGTGCCCGGCGTGGTCAAGTCCTGGCGGGAGGGCACGGTCGTCCGGTCCTGGCTGCTCGACCTGCTCGACCGGGCACTCGACGAGGACCCGGAGCTGACCCAGCTCAGCGGCTACACCGAGGACACCGGCGAGGGCCGGTGGACGGTCGACGAGGCGGTCCGGCTCGCCGTACCGCTGAACGTCATCACCGCCTCGCTCTTCGCCCGGTTCGCCTCCCGGCAGGAGGACTCGCCGGCGATGAAGGCGGTCTCCGCGCTGCGGCAGCAGTTCGGCGGACACGCCGTACGCAAGAACTAGCCCGTGTACGTCCGCCGGCTGGAACTGGTCGACTTCCGCTCGTACGAGCGGGTCGGGGTCGACCTGGAGCCCGGCGGCAACGTGCTGGTCGGCCCGAACGGGGTCGGCAAGACCAACCTGGTCGAGGCGCTCGGATACGTCGCCACCCTGGCCAGCCACCGGGTCGCCACCGACGCCCCGCTGGTCCGGGCCGGGGCGGCGACCGCCGTGATCCGGTGCGCGATCGTGCACGACGGCCGGGAACTGCTGGTCGAGTTGGAGATCGCGCCGGGCCGGGCCAACCGGGCCCGGCTGAACCGGTCACCGGCCCGCCGGGCCCGGGACGTGCTCGGCGCGCTGCGCCTGGTGCTGTTCGCCCCGGAGGACCTGGAACTGGTCCGGGGCGACCCGGCCGAACGTCGCCGCTACCTCGATGACCTGCTGGTCACCCGGCTGCCCCGGTACGCGGCGGTCCGGGCGGACTACGAGCGGGTGGTGAAGCAGCGCAACGCCCTGCTGCGGACCGCGTACCTGGCCCGGAAGGTCGGGCGGGGGCGGGCCCGCCCGGCGGCCGGCGAGTCGGCCGAGGCCGGATCGGACCTGCACACCCTCGCGGTCTGGGACACCCATCTGGCCCGACACGGCGCCGAACTGCTCGCCGGCCGGCTGGAACTGGTCGCGGCGCTCGGCCCGCACGTGGCGAAGGCGTACGACGCGGTGGCGGCGGGACGCGGGGCCGCGTCGATCACGTACCGGTCGGCGCTGAACCTGACCGACCCGGTGCCGGACCGCCCGACGCTGGAGGCGGCGCTGACCGCCGCGCTCGTCGAGTCCCGGTCGGCCGAGATCGAGCGCGGGACGACCCTGGTCGGGCCGCACCGTGACGAGTTGGCGTTGAGTCTCGGTCCGCTGCCGGCCCGCGGCTACGCCAGTCACGGCGAGTCCTGGTCGTACGCGCTGGCGCTCCGGCTCGCCGCGTACGACCTGCTCCGGGCGGACGGGGTGGAACCGGTCCTGGTTCTCGACGACGTCTTCGCCGAACTCGACAGCGGCCGGCGGAGCCGGTTGGCCGAGCTGGTCGGCGGGGCGAGTCAGGTGCTGGTCACCTGCGCGGTGGCCGAGGACGTGCCACCGGCGCTGCGGGGGGCGCGTTACCTGGTGGGCGACGGGGAGGTGCGCCGTGCCGGCGAGTGACTCCGGACCTCCGGCGCCGAGGGACCCCGTCGTCGGCCGGGACGCGTCAGGCGCCGGGGACGCGTCGGCCGGGCCGCAGCCCGGTGCGGCGGGTGACGGGGAGCTGGCCGGTCCGGCGCTGGCCCGGGCGGTACTCGACGCCGCGTTGGCCCGACGGCGGGCGAACACCCCCCGGCGACGTACCCCGGGGGGAACCGGGGCCGGCGACGACCCGGCGGCCGCCGACGGTGACGGCGCACCGGGTGGCGGCGGCTCCCCGGCCGGCGGTCGTGCCGGGGCGCCCCGGCGTCGGCCACGGGGCTACTCCGGTCCCGGACCGGACCCCCGTGATCCGCAGCTGTTCGGCACGGTCCTCGCCCGGCTGGTGAAGGCCCGGGGCTGGCAGCAGCCGGCCGCCGAGGCGACCGTCTTCGGCGCCTGGGAACGGGTGGTCGGGCCGGACGTGGCGCAGCACAGCCGCCCGGTCAAGCTGGAGAACGGCGAACTCACGGTCGAGGCGGAGTCGACGGCGTGGGCGACTCAGTTGAGACTGCTCGCCGGTTCGCTGCTGCAGCGGATCGCCGCCGAGGTCGGACATAACGTGGTTCGTCGGCTGCATGTGCACGGGCCGACGGCGCCCTCGTGGTCCCGTGGTCCCCGCCGGGTGCGAGGACGTGGGCCCCGGGATACGTACGGCTGAGCCGGGTCAGCCGCAGCGACCGTAGCCGACGGGGGTCCGGTCCGGCGGCGACGGCGACCGTCGGCCCGGCTGCCGCCAGGGCGGGTACGGGCAGAGCGGGCACGGTGGCGGTGTCCGGCTCGCCGGTGCGGCGGGCCAGCCGCAGTCCGGCCCAGACCGAGGCGGCCACGCCGACCGAGCCGGCCAGGACCAGGGTCTGGCGCGGGCCGACGTGCTCGGAGAGCCAGCCGAGCGCCGGAGCCCCGACCGCGGCGGCGACCGATCCGGTCACGCCGATCGCGGCCAGCACCCGGCCCCGCATGGCGCCGTCGGTGTCGAGCTGCGCGCGGGTGCCGACGGTGGTATCGATGATCACCGCGGCGGCGGCGATCGGCAGGATCGCGGCGGCGAAGCTCCAGACGCCGGGGGTGAGTCCGGCGACCGCCTGCAGCACGCTGGCCGCCACCCCGGCCCCGACCAGGAGTCGGTAGCTGAGTTCCCCTCGGCGGGCGGCGGCGAGCGAGCCGAGCACCGTACCGACCGCGAAGACGGTGGAGAGCAGACCGTAGGCGCCGGCGCCGCCGCCGAGCGGGCCGTCGCTCATGGCGGCCATCGTCACCTGGTAGTTCCGGCCGAGGCTGCCGAGGACGAAGGCGAGCGCGAGGGCGGTCAGGATGACCGGCTGCCCGCGCAGGTAGCGCAGTCCGGCCCGGATGCCGTGGTCGTGCCCGGCCCGTGTCCCGGTGCCGGCCTCCGGCTGGTGCAGCTCCCGTTGGCGTACGGCGAGCAGCGCGGCGACCACGGCGGCGAAGCTGACCGAGTTCATCACGAAGAGCAGGGCGGGGCCGGTGACGGCGACCACCACCGCGCCGACGCTCATGCCGAGGATCCGGCCGGCGGAGTTGGTCAGTGAGCCGAGCGCCAGGGCGTTGCCGAGGGTTTCCCGGTCGACCATGGTCGAGCCGTACCGGCCCATCACCGGGCCCTCGATCGCGGAGAGCGCGCCGCTGACCAGCGAGATCGCGTAGATCATCGACATCTGGGGTGTGCCGGACCAGGCCAGCGTGGCCAGCGCGGCGGCCAGGCCGGCGTGTCCGACCTGGGTGGCGACCAGCAGTGGTCGGGCCGGCAGTCGGTCGGCGAGCGCGCCGCCCCAGCTGCTGAGCAGCAGGGTGGGCAGGGCCTGGAGCAGTACGGCGAGCCCCATCGAGGTGGCCGAACCGGTCTGCTGCAGCACGTACCAGTTGACTCCGAGCACCTGCATCCAGGTGCCGATGACGGAGACGAATCCGGCGCCGGCCCAGATCCGGTAGTTGCGGTGGCGCAGTGCGCCGAAGGTGGTACGCAAGCCGCGGAAGCCCCTCTGCTCGATCGGCGGCGAACGCACCGTACGTTCCGACGCCACGACTGTCCGTCACTCCCGTGCCCGGAGAGGTGGTGCCTCGGGGATGACGCGCAAGTCTGGCTGCTGCTCGGGGGAGCTGTGCAGGGGCTGGTGAAGTCCGTCACCGGTTATCGGCACACAATCGGCAATTCGGGCTAACCGTGTCATGGCCGATCGGGGGACCACCCCGGGGACGGCGGGTGGACCCGGCCCCGTACCAGGGGCCGGGCCGGGGTCAGGAGTCGGCGTAGACGGCGTAGCCGCGTTCGGCGCAGCGCCGGTAGAAGCCGGCCAGCACGGCCAGTTCGGAACGGGCGAAACTCCACTGCGGCGGCGCGCCGGACTCGTCGCGCAGCGCGTCCAGCCGACTGTCCAGCCAGCGCAACTGCTGTTCGGCCAGCCGACCGTCGGCGAGCGCGGCCCGGAGTACGGCGCTGACCGTGTCGAAGGTCACCATCTCGCCGTGCGTCCGGTGTCCGTCGACGAACCGTTCCAACCCGCCCGCGATCCAGGCGCAGCCGTCCGGGTCGATCACCGGATCCTCGTCCTCGGCCGCGGCCTCGGTGGCGTACAACACACCGTCCAGGCCCAGCAGCAGGTCGACGAGTTCGATGTAGGCCGTCGCCCGGACCGAACCGTTCTTGGCGATGTAGCCGGCGAGGGCCGCCGTCGGCGCGGCGACCTCCGGCGCGTCGGCCAGTTCGCCGAAGTCGACGAACTCGGCCGGGGCGACCGGGTCGTAGAAGCGGCCGGTTCGCGGCCAGCGCACCGCGACGTTGTCCAGCCCCATCGGGCGTCACCTCTCTGTGCACCTGACGAATCTGTGCACCTGACGAACCGGTCGGAGGGACCGTCCGGTGCGCTTTCCGGGCATCCTGGCCACGGAGCATACTCACGGCGTCGCCAAGTTACGGCACCCCGAGCGCTTCGCGCGACCCCCGCAGGTCGGGACGGGTCCACCGACCCGACGAGAACCCGGCACCGGCACCCGCACAGGCCGTCGACCGCCGAGAGCGGACCGCCGCCCGGTGCCCGAAAGCGACCCCGATCCGACCCGGTGCGTGTGGGGGGATTCGTGGGAGGAGGGGTGCGGCCGCCTACGGGGGTCTCAGGGCGTTGTGCGGGGTGCCGCATACCCAAGATGTCATCCAGGCACAGTAGGATTGATACCGAGACGACGACACGGTGCGGAGCACGATCAGGAACAGCCACGATCCGGAGAAGGGGGCACCTGATCCGGAGAAGGGGCAGCAGCCTGGACGGACCGCGCCGGGTCCGAGCCGTTCGCGATCCGTGGGAAGCCGCGGCGACCGGCGCGTTCGACCGTACCCCGGATCTTTTCGTGGTGCCGGCCCACGCGCCCGCCGACGTGGCCGCCCACCAAACCCGCGTCCACCGCGCCGTCCGGCGCGGTCGGCGCGAGAAAGTGGCCAAGGTGGCAGCGGAGAAGAAGCAGGAGTACGGCGCCGAATCGATCACCGTGCTGGAGGGCCTGGAGGCCGTCCGGAAGCGGCCCGGTATGTACATCGGATCAACCGGTGAGCGCGGTCTGCACCACCTTGTCTGGGAGGTCGTGGACAACGCGGTCGACGAGGCGCTGGCCGGCTACTGCGACACGATCGAGGTGGTCCTGCTCGCCGACGGCGGCGTCCGGGTCACCGACAACGGTCGTGGTTTCCCCGTCGACCTGCACCCGAAGCTGAAGAAGCCGGGTGTCGAGGTGGCGCTGACCGTGCTGCACGCCGGCGGCAAGTTCGACGGCAAGGCGTACGCGGTCTCCGGCGGTCTGCACGGCGTCGGTGTCTCGGTGGTCAACGCGCTCTCCACGAGGATGTTCGTGGAGATCCAGAAGGACGGCTACTTCTGGCGCCAGCACTACACCAACTCCAAGCCGTCGCCACTGGAGAAGGGGGAGAGCACCAACGCGACCGGCTCGGCGGTCTCCTTCTGGCCGGACCCGGACGTCTTCGAGACGGTCGAGTTCGCGTTCGAGACGATCTACCGCCGGCTGCAGGAGATGGCCTTCCTCAACCGGGGGCTGACCATCCAGCTCCGCGACGAGCGGGTGCAGGAGGAGGATGGCAAGCCGCGCGAGGTGACCTTCTGCTACAAGGGCGGCATCTCCGACTTCGTCCGGCACCTCAACGCCTCGAAGAACCCGATCCACAAGACGGTGGTCGAGTTCGGTGCCGAGGAGGAGGGCATGTCGGTCGAGATCGCCATGCAGTGGAACGAGTCGTACGGCGAGTCGGTCTACACCTTCGCCAACACGATCAACACCCACGAGGGCGGCACCCACGAGGAGGGCTTCCGGTCCGCGCTGACCAGCGTGGTCAACCGGTACGGCACCGACAAGAAGCTGCTCAAGGGCGACGAGAAGCTCTCCGGCGAGGACATCCGGGAAGGGCTGGCCGCGATCATCTCGGTCAAGCTCGCCAACCCGCAGTTCGAGGGACAGACCAAGACCAAGCTCGGCAACACCCCGGTCAAGAGCTTCGTGCAGCGGGTCTGCAACGAGTGGCTGGTCGACTGGTTCGACCGCAACCCGGCCGAGGCCAAGATGATCATCACCAAGGCGACCCAGGCCGCCCGGGCCCGGATCGCCGCCCAGCAGGCCCGCAAGCTGGCCCGCCGCAAGTCGCTGCTGGAGTCCGGGTCGATGCCGGGCAAGCTGGCCGACTGCCAGTCCACCGATCCGCGCGAGTCCGAGGTCTTCATCGTCGAGGGTGACTCGGCGGGTGGCTCGGCCAAGCAGGGGCGGGACCCGCGTACCCAGGCGATCCTGCCGATCCGTGGCAAGATCCTCAACGTGGAGAAGGCCCGGATCGACCGGGTGCTGAAGAACAACGAGGTCCAGGCGCTGATCACCGCCCTGGGCACCGGCATCCACGACGACTTCGACATCGAGAAGCTGCGTTACCACAAGATCGTGTTGATGGCCGACGCCGACGTCGACGGTCAGCACATCCAGACACTGCTGCTCACCCTGCTGTTCCGGTTCATGCGTCCGCTGGTCGAGCTGGGGCACGTCTACCTGGCCGCCCCGCCGCTCTACAAGATCAAGTGGAACAAGAAGGGCGACGACGCCCAGTACGCGTACTCGGACCGGGAACGGGACGGGCTGATCGCGTTGCGGCAGCAGAAGAAGCCGAACGCCCGGCCCGACGACATCCAGCGGTTCAAGGGCCTCGGCGAGATGAACTACGGCGAGCTGTGGGACACCACGATGAACCCGGCGACCCGGACGCTCCGCCAGGTCACGCTCGACGACGCGGCGACCGCGGACGAGCTGTTCAGCGTCCTGATGGGTGAGGACGTGGAGGCCCGGCGCTCGTTCATCCAGCGCAACGCCAAGGACGTCCGGTTCCTCGACATCTGACCGCGCCCTGACGGCGCCGGGCCCGCCGAGGCCCGGCGCCAGCGGTGTTCCACACGGTTATCCACAGCTTCCACGGTTTCCACAGCCGTTATCCACAGCGGAATGCGGCTTTGAGTCTGATAAGGGTAAACAGTGACGGATACTCCCGAGTCCTTCGAGAACGAGTCGGCGGAGCCGACCCCGCCGGGCGGCGGTGGGGTAGCCCAGCACGACCGGATCGAGCCGGTGGGGCTCGAGGTGGAGATGCAGCGGTCGTACCTCGACTACGCGATGAGCGTCATCGTCGGGCGCGCGCTGCCGGACGTACGGGACGGACTCAAGCCCGTACACCGCAAGATCCTCTACGCCATGTTCGACTCCGGCTACCGCCCCGACCGCGGGTACGTGAAGTGCTCCCGGGTGGTCGGCGACGTGATGGGACAGTTCCACCCGCACGGTGACTCGGCGATCTACGACGCGCTGGTCCGGATGGCCCAGACCTGGTCGCTGCGGTACCCGCTGGTCGACGGCAACGGCAACTTCGGCTCGCCCGGAAACGACCCGGCCGCCGCCATGCGGTACTGCCTCGTCGGCGACGTCCGGGTCCGTACCGCCGACGGGACGGTCCGGATCGACCAGGTGGTGCCCGACGCGGCGCCCAGCTCCGAGACCGACATCGACCTCAAGGTCCGGGACCGCAACGGCGACCTGGTGCGGGCCTCGAAGTTCTTCCACTCCGGCGCGCACCCGACGCTGCGGCTGCGCACCCGGGAGGGCTACGAGCTGACCGGAACGCACAACCACCCGGTGCTCTGCCTGGTGAACGTCGGCGGCGTCCCCACCCTGCTGTGGAAGCTCCTCGCCGAGGTACGTCCCGGCGACCGGGTGGTGCTGCAGCGGACCGTGCCGGACGAGATCGGCTACCCGATGCTGGAGCACGTCGAGGCCGCCGTCCTCGCCGGTGCGTTTGTCAGCGAGGGCTGGGTCTCGGCGGACCGGGCCGGCTTCAACAACGTCGACCGCGAGTTCTTCGTCCGGGTGCTCGCCGCCTACGACCTCGCGGTCGGCGGCCGGCGGTACGTCTCGGAGCGGGTGATCAAGTCGGGCAGCGTGCTGCACGAGCTCGACGTGCAGGACCTCGGCGAGCTGCGGAAGAGCCTGCTGGGCGAGATGGTCGGGGCGCGCAGTGCGGACAAGTTCGTGCCCGAGTTCGTCTGGCGGGGGCCGGCGGCGGTGAAACGGGCCTTCCTCCAGGCCCTCTTCGAGGGCGACGGTTCGTCGTCGCTGCTGCCCCGCAACACGATCCAGATCTCGTACTCGACCCGCAGCGGGCGGCTGGCCCGCGAGGTCCAGCAGTTGCTGCTGGAGTTCGGCGTGATCAGCCGGCAGTGCCGGTACGACAACGGCGAGACCAAGGTCGTGGTCACCAACCGACGCGACGCCCGGATCTTCGCCCAGCAGGTCGGCTTCCTCGGCCGTAAGCAGGCCAAGCTGGAATCCGAGCTGGCGAGCGTGCCGGCCAGCAGCACCGCCCTGTCGAGCGACCACGTCCCGTACGTCGGTGACTTCGTCCGCGAGCACGGTGCGACCCGGCCGTCGGAGCGGGACTGGCTGCGCCGGCACAACGTCGACCGGATCGAGCGTTGGGAGCGGGACCGGGACGAGATCGCCGCCCGGATCACCGAGCGCGAGGTGCTGGACGTCGTCGAGCCGCTCGTCGACGGTCGTTTCTACTACGCCGAGGTGGCTGAGGTCACCGACGCCGGGGTACAGGCGGTCTACAGCCTGCGGGTGGACACCGACGACCACTCGTTCGTCAGCGACGGCTTCGTCAGCCACAACACAGAGTGCAAGCTCGACCCGCTGGCGATGGAGATGCTCCGGGACATCGACGAGGACACCGTCGACTTCCAGGACAACTACGACGGCCGGGCCAAGGAGCCGACGATCCTGCCGTCCCGGATCCCGAACCTGCTGGTGAACGGCTCCGAGGGCATCGCGGTCGGGATGGCGACCAAGATCCCGCCGCACAACCTGCGGGAGATCGCCGCCGCGGTGCAGTGGTGCCTGGAGAACCCGGAGGCGGACGAGGCGACCACCCTCGACGCGCTGATCGAGATCGTCAAGGGACCGGACTTCCCGACGTACGGCCTGATCGTCGGGACCGCCGCCATCCAGGACGCGTACCGGACCGGGCGCGGTTCGATCCGGATGCGTGCCGTGGTGGAGGTCGAGGAGGACAACCGGGGGCGGACCAGCCTGGTCGTCACCGAGCTGCCGTACCAGGTCAACCCGGACAACCTCGCCGAGCGGATCGCCGAGCTGATCAAGGAGGGCAAGCTCGCCGGGATCGCCGACATCCGGGACGAGTCGTCGGGGCGTACCGGCATGCGGATCGTGCTGGTGCTCAAGCGCGACGCGGTCGCGAAGGTGGTGCTGAACAACCTCTACAAGCACACCCAGCTGCAGGAGACGTTCGGCGCCAACATGCTGGCGCTGGTCGACGGGGTGCCGCGGACGCTGAACCTCGCCCAGTTCATCCGCTACTACGTCGAGCACCAGGTCGACGTGATCCGGCGGCGGACCGCGTACCGGCTGCGCAAGGCCGAGGAGCGGGCGCACATCCTGCGGGGTCTGGTCAAGGCGCTGGACGCCCTCGACGAGGTGATCGCCCTGATCCGTCGTTCGCCCACGGTGGAGGAGGCCCGGCAGGGTCTGATCCAGCTGCTGGACATCGACGAGGTGCAGGCGACCGCGATCCTGGACATGCAGCTGCGGCGGCTCGCCGCGCTGGAGCGCCAGAAGATCATCGACGAGCTGGCCAAGATCGAGGTGGAGATCGCCGACCTCAAGGACATCCTGGCCAAGCCGGAGCGGCAGCGGAAGATCGTTTCCGAGGAGCTCGGCGAGATCGTGGCCAAGTGGGGCGACGACCGGCGTACCAAGATCGTGCCGTTCGAGGGCGAGGTCTCGATGGAGGACCTCATCGCCCGCGAGGACGTGGTCGTCACCATCACCCGGACCGGGTACGCGAAGCGGACCAAGGTCGACCTCTATCGTTCCCAGCGTCGGGGCGGCAAGGGGGTCAGCGGGGCCTCGCTGCGCCAGGACGATATCGTCAGCCACTTCTTCGTCTGCTCGACCCACAGTTGGATGCTCTTCTTCACCAACAAGGGTCGGGTCTACCGGGCCAAGGCGTACGAGTTGCCGGAGGCCAGTAGGGTGGCGAAGGGTCAGCACGTGGCCAATCTGCTCGCGTTCCAGCCTGACGAGCAGATTGCCCAGGTCATCGAGATTCCGGACTACCAGGTCGCGCCGTACCTGGTACTGGCCACCAAGAACGGGCTGGTGAAGAAGACCAGGTTGGAGGAGTTCGATTCCAACCGTTCCGGCGGCATCATCGCGATCAACCTGCGCGACGAGGACGAGCTGGTCGGTGCGGCGCTGGCGGGGCCCGGGGACGACCTCCTGCTGGTGTCGAAGAAAGCACAGGCGATTCGGTTCAACGCCACGGACGAGGCGCTCCGGCCGATGGGCCGGGCGACGTCGGGGGTGATCGGGATGCGGTTCACCGACGACGACGTCCTGCTGGCGATGGAGGTGGTCCGCGAGGGCATGGACCTGGATGTCCTCGTGGCGACGGACGGGGGGTACGCGAAACGCACCCCGATCGAGGAATACCCCGTGCAGGGTAGGGGAGGTAAAGGGGTGCTGACCGCAAAGATCACCGAGCGTCGCGGCGGGTTGGTCGGTGCGGTCGTCATCAGCCCGGACGACGAGCTGTTCGCCATCACCAGCAACGGCGGCGTGATCCGGACTCCAGTGAAGCCTGTACGCCGAACGCGTGATCGGAACACAATGGGGGTCAAACTGATGGACCTACCAGACGGCGTGACTATTGTGGCGATTGCTCGCAATGCCGACGAGCCTGACGAACAGGACTAGTTCATGACGGAGACACAGGCGAAGTCGGGGGCGGCGGGGGCCTCGACCAACCCGGTCGACGAGGAGACCGCCTCCGGCGGCGGCGCGCCGTCCGGGCGCGCCGTTGTCGGCCGGGCGGCCGTCTCCCCTGACGCGCCGTCCCCCAAGTTCACCCGGGCGCCGGGCATGCCGCCGCCGCCCGACCAGCTTCCGGGGGACGCCAGCTCCCCGTCGGCCCGTGCCGACGGGGAGAGCGAGGCCACATCGCCGCTGAGTACGGCCGGTACCGGTGCCACCACCTCCCCTGCCGGGAAGACCACCACGTCGAAGACCCCGTCGGCGAAGTCGTCTCCGGCCGGGGGCGACAAGGCCGACCGGTCGAGCCGGACGGACGAGGCGACGACCCGGCTGGAGCAGCCGGGCTCGGAGATCCGTACCGAGCGCATCCCGCTCCGGGGGGACAGGTCGACCGCCCCGGCCGGTGCCGGCGCGGAGACCACCCAGCCGATCACCGGCTCCCAGCCGACCTTCGCGACGGGCCGGGCGGGCGGCAGCACGACGCAGCCGGGTACGTCGCGGTTCGGTCTCGGCGGTTCGACGGCGCGTACCGGCGCCGGCAGCACGGCCCCCGGCACGGTTCCCGGGGCCGGGACGACGCCGGGTGGTGCCGGGGCGGTCGGTGCGGCCCGGGTCACCGAGGCCGTCCGGGCCGCGCGCACGACGGTCAGCTCCGCCGCCGCCCGTGGTCCCCGTCGGGCCCGGCTGAACCTGAAGCGCATCGACCCCTGGTCGGTGATGAAGTTCTCGTTCGCGGTCTCGCTGGTGCTTTTCATCGTGGTGATCGTGGCGACCTCGGTCCTCTACCTCGCGCTCGACGCGATGGGGGTCTTCGACAGCGTGAACGGCACCCTCACCGACATGCTGGCCGCGAGTGGTGGCTCGAACGAGAGCGCGTTCCGGATCACCGCCAAGGGCGTCATCCTCACCTCGGGTCTGATCGGTCTGGTGAACGTGGTGCTCTTCACCGCGTTGGCCACCCTGGGAGCGTTCATCTACAACGTCTGTGCGGATCTGGTCGGCGGCATCGAGCTCACCCTCGCCGAGCGCGACTGACCTGTTGGGCCGGCGGATCGTCCGGCAGCGCCGGGGCGCCGTTATGCGGTGGCCCCGGCGTTTGTCGTTCGGGTAGCGTCAGGGTCGGCCGGTCGGGCCGAGGGGCGGTTTCCCGCCGTCCACGGGTCGCCGACCCCCGAGTTGGGGTTCGTGCCGGCGGTACGGTAACCTTGCTCGGCGCGCAGGGGGCTATAGCTCAGTCGGTTAGAGCGCAGAGCTGATAACTCTGAGGTCGATGGTTCGATTCCATCTAGCCCCACTTCACACCGTCCGACATGTGTCGAGCGTGAGGATAAGTCCATGTGGAAGAAGCTTCTGCTCGTGGTCGGCGTGGTCGGCGTCGCAGCGCTCGTGATCAAGAAGGTCAAGGACTCGAACGACGAGCGCGCCCTCTGGCACGAGGCGACCACCGCACCGGACCTGCGATAATCTTTCGCTGGACCACCATCGCCGTCGGTGGCCCTCGGCCACCTGAGGGGCCGTAGCTCAACTGGCAGAGCACTGCCTTTGCAAGGCAGGGGTTAGGGGTTCGAGTCCCCTCGGCTCCACCCGAAATGCGTACCCAGATGCGGTCGGCGACGCCGGAGGCCGATGCGGGCCACCCGATCCGCATGCGGGCCCGGCGCAGGATGGCGAACCGCAGCGCAGCTGGCGACGTGTCGACCTAGGTTTACCAGGCCTGGCCTGCGCTGTTAGGCTTGTCAGGTCGTTGTGGCCGGCGCGAACCACTGTTCTGGGACCCTGGCATCGCGCCAAGGACGATGTCCTGCGTCCACCCGTTGCGACCGGTCGCGGATCGCTTTGGGCACTTGTCCGCGTAGCATCGCCAGTACCACGTCCCGTTCTGCCGCCGGCGAAGGTCGACCCTGTCGAGGCCGCACGCGCCGCAGGGCGGCTGGCGAGAGAACTCCTTGGCGTGTTCGTGCTCGAGCAACTTCCGGGCGAAGTTTGCGCCGTGCATCGTGACCATCACCTCGCGCGTCCAGCGCTGCGAGAGCACATTCAGGCTGCCCAGCAGTACCGTCCGCTCGTCGATGACCACGATCTTCTGGTGCATGACGTTGACCTCGACGACGGTTTGCAGGACCGATCGGAGGTCGGCCAGGAACTGCTGGTGCTTCGGTTCGCGCTGCACTTTGTCCCCGGGATCGCGGACGAACAGGGTGACGTGGACACCGCGGTCGACGGCGTCGCGTAGCATCGGCAGGACAGATTTGACGCGTGTGGTGGTCCACGGCGCCCACAGCCAGATGGAGCGCCGTGCGGACGCGAGATGGTCGGCGAAAACGTCGTAGAATGTTCGTTCGTCGTGAATGTCCGCGACGCGAACATGCTGGGACAGCAGTTCGGCGAGTTCCCCTGTGAAGGTTCCAGACAGCCGGGCGAGATCGTCGTCGGGCGCCGTTGTGGGGGTGACCAGCCGGTTGGCGCGGACAACCCGGGCCCGCTGCTGCCGGATGAGGTCGGCGATGTGCCCGAACGGTGTCTCGGGTTGTGCGGACTCGATCCTCTTCCGGCTTCCGATGAGGTAGAGCCGGTGCTGGGTGCGGGTGATGGCAACGTTGAACAGCCGGATGCCTTCGCGTCGGAAGGTGTCCTTGGTGCGGCTGGCCTCGGCCATCCAGCGGCTGTCGTACTCGTCTTCGACCATGTCGAAAATGACGATCGGGAACTCTCGTCCCTGGAATCGGTGAGCGGTGCCGACCTCGGTCACCATGGATGTTCCGGTCTCGTGATCCCGTAGCGCCTCCAGGGTCGCCTCGACCTGAAGGCCGTACGGCGCGACGATGCCGGTGCGTTCGCCTCGCGCTTGGTGGTAGTCGGCCAACACCCGGGCGAGCAGCGCCCCGGCTGGCCACCACCCCTTGAATCGCCCGTCGGCCCGGACCCGCGCTATGTCGCCGAGCCCGTCGACATCGATGAGCACGATCTCTGGATCGTTCTCGGTATGCGGCCGGATGGACTCGCCCGGCTCGAGACGACCGTCGTAGGCGACCGCGTTTGCCAGTCCCATGATCTCTGGCCCGAAACGATGCTGGACGTTCAGCATGGTGCAACCAGGATGCCGATCCGCATCATCTGCCGAGGCAATCCCGCAGTGTGCGAACACATCCGGGATCAACCACTTCTGCACGTCCAACCGGTCCGTCCTACTGACCTCCTTATTGTCGAGGACCGCGCCGAGCTGCATGAAGTCGCCGAAAAGGACTGCGGTCCGCGAGGCACGGGACACGGCGAGTAGTACCTCAGGGAGGTTGGCGGCGCCGACCTCGTCGACTAGCACGACGTCGTACGGCCCGTCCATGAGCGGCTTGCTGGTCCGTAGCCGGGCGAGCGTGGTGGCGACCAGCCGGGCGCTGGCGATGATCTCTCCTTCGGCGTCTCGGCTCAGCCGCGTGTACTGGTCCTGCACCTTTGTGTACTGCTGTTCTAGCCGCCCCCATTCACCCTCGGAGGCGCTGACACGGGCACGTAGTACACGCGCCTGAGTATCGAGGGTGACTAGCCCGCGCAGGTCCGCGTCGTCGACAAGCGTGCGTTGTGCCTCGGTCGGCGCCGCGGCCTCTGCGGCGAGTAGGCGCTGCTGCGACTCGTCGAGCGTGGTCTCGGCCGTACCGACGACGGAGGCCAGCCGTTCCAACTTCTGCTGCGCCTCATGCAGCGCCATCTCCGCCTGCCGAAGGTGCGAACGACTGCAGCCTGCTGAGTCGGTCAGTTGCCGGACGCGTTCTTCCGTCTGCCGCCGTTGTCGCTCGACGAGTTCCTTTGCCTCACGCGCCCGCAGGCGGGCTTTGTCAGCCCTCGCCTGGGCCTGCTTCTGATCGGCGGCCAGTTTCTTCAACCGTCCGCGATTCCTGAGTTGCGGGAACCGACGCGTACCGGTGAGGTTTTGGATCTCGGTGTCTATGAGGTCCGCCGCGTGACCGGCGCGGAGTGCCTGGGTGGCCTGTCCGTCGGCGGCCGCCTGCAGTTCGATCAGGTCCTGGTGCAGGCGATCGATCTCTTGGTACGCCTGGCGAGCTGGTTCGAGCGCCTGCAAGCTCCGTTCGGCAGTGGCACGATGCCTGTTGGCGTCCGCCATCTGGGTCTGCGCGTGCCGAAGTGCCTCACGTGCCTGCGATGCCTCGGCTGCCAGCCGAGGTACGGAGGCGGAGGTGGTCATGGCACGCCTTGCGACGTGATAGGCGTCCACGTCGAAGCCGGCCAGCGCACTCTCAAGCCGGGCCAGTTCCTCGCGCTCTGTGCGGATGCGCATCAGGTGCTGCTCGATGCGGTCACGTTCCCGTGCCACGGACTCCAGCCGCTCACCGACCAGGACTGGCAGGCAGACGTCGGGATGTGCGAGCACATCGGGATGGTGGGGCGGGCCGACCCGCAGCAGCTCGCCGCGCCGGTGCCGTTGACTCTTCACCGCGCCGAGAAGCGCGTTGTCGACGGCGATGTTGGTCGCGGAGACCAGCAGCACCCGCTTCCCGTCGCGTACCAGCGTGTCGATCGCCTCGGTGAGCACCCGGGTCTTGCCGGTTCCGGGCGGACCCCCACACCAGGTGTACGCCGCAGCCGAGACACGCCGAGTAGGCGGCGTTTTGCGCTGGTGTGAAGCCGTTGACGTGCTGCGGGTTGCCCGGCGCCGGAGCAAGCCGCCCGGCGGCGAGGTCATGCGCCAGGCCGGCGTCGTCGAGCCCGGAGATGCCCTCCTTGAGCTTGACAAGCAGGTGCGTGGGCGGCTGCCTGCTTTGCCAGAGCTGTGGCTCGTCCAGGTCGACGAACTCGGGAGCCCGGAACCGAACCACCTCACCATCCTGCGCAGCCTCCAACACGGCGTAGGACGGCCCAGCCTCGGGACCTGCGGGGCCGGCCAACCGAAGCGACTCCACCTGGTCGATGCCGGTGAACCGCGAACCGCGCAGATCCACCGAGTACCACCCCGGTTTTGTTGGGCGCGCGCGGCCGATCCGAAGAGGTTTGCCGATCCGCCCAGGTCCGCCCTCGGCGTTGATCCAGAAATCCAGCGCGCTGCCCACAAAGTCACGCCAGTCCGGCAAGACCGACTCCCATCGCGTCCCAGCGAACACCAGCGGCCGACATTACCGTTGGCGGTCGCTCGGATACTACTGCGTTTCGATTTGATCCAGGGCGTGCCTGCGACCAGTGGTAGCGGACTACCAGCGATCCTGGCGCTACCGCGCCGACCGGATCATCCCGCGTACCCGCAACGGGCCCCGCTTCACGCCATGGGACCTGCCCGGAGGTGACGGGGCCCCGACTCCGTCATCGGCACCTTCCGTGGCTCCGTCGGCGGCTCCGGTGGTTGGCCCTGCCAGGCACCGTGATCCTCGACCTGCCCGCCGCCACCGTGGCCGCCACACTCGCGACAACCTCGTCGAGCAGGTCGGCTCCGACCGCTGCCAGCTCACGCCCGGATCATGGTCATGGCTCGGCCTCGCCGCCGCGATCGACCGGTTCGACGCCGACGTTGAGGTCGTCAGCCCCGACGAACTGACCGACGCCTGCGCCCACCTCGCCCGCCGGTTCAACCGAGCCGCGACGCCGGCCGGCTGACCGCGGCGGCGACAGTCGGCCGCGCAGTTCGGCGGCGGCGATCCTGGCCAGGTCGCGGCCGCCGAGCAGACGCAGCAGGTTACGGGGTGAGCGGAACCGGTCCATCGGCAGCGTTCCGGCCAGCACCGCGAGGAACTGGTCGATGCCGGCCTGCCGGCCCTGCAGTGCGGAGAAGAGGAGCCGTTCCGCCGTACCGGTCGGCCGGAACGCGGCGAGTTCGACGGTGAGGTTGTACATCGGGCGGGCGGCGGTGTCCCGCCGGGCCCGGTAGCCGGCCAGTGCGGCGTCCAGGCCACCGCCGCCGTCCAGCCCGTCGACGATCGCCTCGACCAGGAACTCGGCGTCCCGGAACGCGTTGCCGATGCCCTGCCCGGTGATCGGGTCCATGACCAGCCCGGCGTCCCCGACCAGCGCCCAACCCGGCCCGTACGGGGTCCGGATCATGCTCGGCACGTCCGGTGTGCTGCGGAACCGCTCGGCCCGGACACCGGCGCGTACCCGGGCGCCGAGATCACCGCAGGTGTCGAGGGTCCGCAGGTAGTGGCCCTCGACGTCGGACCGGAACGCGGCGAAGTCGGCGACCGGCCCGGCGACGTACACCACGGTCAGGTTGTCGTTGGTGGGGAACGCCGCGACCGTCCGGCCGGGCCGTTGGTACAGCTCACCGCCGGCCATCGGCACCCCGGACCAGTAGGTGTAGCAGGCGAAGGTCGACGCCGGACACGACCGGTCGACCGGCGCCCCGACCGCCGCCGCGACCCGCGAGTGTTTGCCGTCGGCGCCGACCACGAGCCGGGCCGACGCCCGCACGGGTACACCACCACGCTGCCGCCCCCGGATCCCGACCACCCGGTCCCGTTCCCAGACCAGTTCGTCGACGTCGACGTTCTCCCGTACCTCTGCCCCGGCCGCCCGTGCCGCGTCCACCAGGATCCGGTCGAGCAGTGTCCGACGTGGACTGTAGAGGGCATCCACCCCGTCGAGGTGCGGATAACGACCGGTCAGCACCACGTGTCCAGGGTCGAACCGGACGTCCCGGGCCGGTGGGGTACCGGCCGCCACCAGTTGGTCGAGCAGCCCCCAACGGCGCAACCGGGCGACGCCGGGTACCTGAAGCTGGTGCGACGACAGGGTGTCGCTCGGAAACCGGGCGCGGTCCACCGCCAGCACCCGTACGCCCTGTCGGGCGAGCAGCAGCGCGGTCGCCGCGCCGGCCACCCGGCACCCGACGACGATCACGTCGTACGCCCCCGTCGACATAATGCTCCCCCCGTCGGCATCGACCACAGTAGAGCCGTACGTCAGGCCGGGGCATCGGCCGCTCGGGTCCACCCGACGGTCGATGCCGTCTCCGGTGGTCAGTCGCAGTGTTCGAACGGGCTGTTGTAGCTGACCCCGGCGGCCGAACCGCCCCACCTCACGCAGACACCGGACGCCTTGGCGCGTACCGGGCCGGCGTAGTAGTCGAACGAGCCGCTGTCGGTGCTCCTGGCCCGACCCTGGACCTCCAGGTACGTCGCCACCGGCGTCTTGCTGCCGACCGAGGTGGTCTTCAGGGTCACCGCGCAGTTGTAGCCGTTGCCGGAGTTGTACAGCAGGTACACCCGTCCCCGGACACCGCCGTCCGGTCCGGTCAGGGTCGCCGAGTCGATCACCTGGTAGCCGCTGCCGCAGGCTTCGGTCGCGGTGTACGGGTTCTGCACGGCCGGAGTGGTCCGGGTCGGGGTCGGTCGTGCGGCGCCGGTCGGTGTGGACCCGCCTGGGCGGGAGGGCGTCGGGGTGGCGGTCGTACCGCCGGGCGTTCCGGTCGACCGTTCCGGTCGGCTGGTGGTCCGGGCCGCCGGTTCGAGGCCCTCGCCGGACGGGGTGGCGCTGGCCGAGGGTCCGCCGCCGACCCGGGCCAGCAGGTCGGTCGCGGACGGCTTGTCGTCGGTCGGCCGGAACACGAGTACGGCGCCCAACCCGACCAGTACCACGGCCAGGGCGCCGGCCACCGCGGCGAGGACCCGGTTGCGGCGACGTCGGGTGTCGTCCCCGGTCGTCGGCGCGGCGTTCCAGTGCTGGTCCGGCACTGTGGGCGGCGCGCTCGTCGGCCGCGCCGCCCCGGTGTCGTACGGGGGACCGTACGGCGAGGGGGCGGCTGCTCCGTACGGCGGCGGGGTCGGGTGATGCCCGGCGGCGCCGGCGGCCAATCCCGGGTGGCCGCCGGCCGGCATGCCGTTCACCGAGGCGGCGACCGTACCCGGGGGCGCGGCCAGCAGGGCACGGGCGGCCTCGGCGAAGGCGGCGGCGCTCGGGTAGCGGTGGGCCGGATCCTTGGCCAGGGCGTGGGTGACGAGCGCGGCGACCGGGGCCGGGACGTCCGGCGGCAGCGCCGGCGGCGGATCCTGCAGGTGCTGGCTCACCACGTGCAGCGGGTTCGTGCCGATGAACGGTGGCCGACCGGTCAGGCAGCAGTACGCGAGCGCGCCGAGCGCGTAGATGTCGGTCGCCGGTGAGACGGGGCGGCCGGAGATCTGTTCCGGCGCCATGTAGTGGGCGGTGCCGAGGACGACGTTGCTGCCGGTGATGCCGGTGATGTTCGCCGACCGGGCCACGCCGAAGTCGACCAGTACGATGCTGCCGTCCGACTGGACCAGCAGGTTGCTCGGCTTGACGTCCCGGTGGACGATGCTGGCCTGGTGGGCGACGTGCAGGGCCTGGGCCGCCTGTGCCACCACGGAGAGGGTCTCCGCGACGCCGAGTCGGCCCGCCGCCTTGATTCGCTTCGACAGCGGCACACCGTCGAGGTACTCCATCACCAGGTAGTCGACCCCGTGCCCGCCGTCGACCGGCGCGTTCTCGCCGTAGTCGTAGACCTGGACGATCCCGGGATGGCGCAGCGCGGCCATCAGCCGCGCCTCGGTACGGAACCGGGTGATGAACTCGGTGTCGGAGATCAGCGCCGGCAGCAGGACCTTGACCGCGACCCTACGTCTGAGCAGCGTGTCGGTGGCCGACCAGACCTCGCCCATGCCACCTGTCGCCACCCGGTCGTTCAGCAGGTAACGGTCGTTGAGTACGACTCCGGGAGACAGCACCTGATCACGGTACCCGTCGCTGCCCGACGGCTGGTCCGCGCCGGACGTGGTCCGACGCCGCAGCGGCGTAGCGATAACAAGGGCCCCTTCCTGACAGCTCAGAAGCCTTCGGGGTTGCGCGGGACGTAGTGCTCCTCGAGGCGGTGCAGTTCCGTCTCGTCGAGCCGGAGGTCGACCGCGGCGACGGCGTCGGCGAGATGTTCCGGCTTCGTCGCGCCGACGATCGGGGCGGTGACCGGCGCCTGGTGGAACAGCCAGGCGAGCGCGACCTGGGCCCGGGAGACACCACGTTCGGCGGCGATCGTGGCGACGGTCTCGACGATCCGCCGGTCGGACTCCTCGGCCTGCCGGTACAGCCGGCCGCCGAACTGGTCCGTCTCGCTGCGCCGGGTGGTGGCGTCCCAGTCCCGGGTGAGCCGGCCCCGGGCCAACGGGCTCCACGGCAGCACCCCGACGCCCTGGTCGAGACAGAACGGGAGCATCTCCCGCTCCTCCTCGCGCATGATCAGGTTGTACTGGTTCTGCATCGAGACGAACCGGGTCCAGCCGTTCAGGTCGGCGACGTACTGGGCCTGGACGAACTGCCAGGTCCACATCGAGGAGGCGCCGATGTACCGGACCTTGCCGGCCCGGACCACGTCGTGCAGCGCCTCCATCGTCTCCTCGATCGGCACGTTCGGGTCGTACCGGTGGATCTGGTAGAGGTCGATGTAGTCGGTGCCGAGCCGGCGCAGGCTGGCGTCGACCTGGGTGAGGATCGCGGCCCGGGACAGCCCGGCCCCCTTCGGACCCGGCCCCATCCGCCCGTGCACCTTGGTCGCGATCACCACCTCGTCCCGCTTGGCGAACTCGCCGAGCAGTTTGCCGGTGATCTCCTCGCTGGTGCCGTCCGAGTAGACGTTCGCGGTGTCGAAGGTGGTGATCCCGGCCTCGATCGCCTGCCGGACCAGGGGGCGGGCGTCGTCGAGGGGCAACGACCACGGGTGGGGGCCCCGGGAGGGTTCGCCGAAGCTCATGCAGCCGACGACCACGCCTGACACTTCCAGCCCCGAACCGCCCAGCCGTACGTACCGCATCAGCACTCCCCATCCCGATCGACGTCCTCGTCCGGAAAATACCGCTCGGCGGGGCGTACCGAGCGGGTGCGGCCGGGTGATTCCGGTAACCGTCGCCGGACCCCGGTGGTCGCCCGCCGCCCGCCGGTTACCCGGCGGTGGTACGGGCGCGGAGCCGGCGCAGCATCCGGGCGTCGGTGAAGCCGACCGCACGGGCGGCCGACTCGACGGTCGTGCCGTGGCCGATCAGGTGTTCGGCGCGTTCGACCCGGAGCAGTTGCTGGTAGCGCAGTGGGGTCAGCCCGACCGCGTCGGCGAAGAGCCGGGTGAGGGTCCGTTGGCTGACCCCACCGGAGGCGGCGAGTTCGGCCAGGGAGAGCCGGTCGGCGTACCGGGCGTCGATGACGTCCTGCACCCGGTGCACCACGTCACTGAGGTGACCCCGGTGCCGCAGCATCGCGCTGGCCTGCCGCTCGTCGCCGTTGCGGCGGGCGTAGACCACCATCTCCCGGGCCACCCGGGCGGCGAAGCCGGGACCGTGCCGGACCGCGAGCAGGTGCAGGCTGAGGTCGATGCCGCTGGCGATGCCGGCCGACGTGATCACCCGCTGGTCCTCGACGTAGAGTACGTCGCGGACGACCGTGGCGGACGGATGTCGGCGGGCCAGCCGTTCCTGCAGGTCGTGGTGGGTGGTGCAGCGGCGGCCGGCGAGCAGTCCGGCGTCGGCCAGCGCGAACGCGCCGGAGCAGACGCTGGCGACCGTGCCGCCCCGGTCGTGGTGCCGGGCCAGCCGCTCCAGTGTCTCGGTGCCGAACGAGGGCGACCACGGCCGCCCGGAGGTACGACAGCCGGGGACCACGACCAGGTCGTCGCGGCCGAGTTCGGGCCAGTCGACCCGGGCCCGCAGCGGTACGCCCTGTGCCGTACCGATCTCCTCCTGCTCGCCCACGTAGTGCAGCGTGTAGTCCGCACCGAAGTCGGCCGCGGTGGAGAAGGTCTGCGCCGGCCCGGCCAGGTCGAGCAGGTGCAGCCGGGCGGCGAGCAGGAAGACGACGACGGTCACCCGGCGACCAGCTCCGCCACGGTACGGATGGTGGCGAACCGGCCGGCGAGGGCGTACTCGGTGCGGGCGATGATCTCGTCGACGCCGAGGGTGCGCGGGTCGGCGAGGATCTCGGCCAGCGGTCGGCCGGGCGGGGCGTCCCGGTGCTCGATCGGGGTGGTCGCGGTGGCATCGGTCACGAACGTCACCTGGTAGCCGAGGTCGGCGGCGAGCCGGGTGGTGGTCTCGACGCACTGCTCGGTCCGGATCCCGCAGATCGCCAGCTCGCGGATGCCTGCGCTGGTCAGCAGTTGCTGCAGGTTCGTGGTGGTGAACGCGTTGTGCGAGGTCTTGTGCAGTACCGGTTCGCCGGGTGCCGGGTCGAGCCCGTCCATCAGTCGGACGAAGCCGAGCGCCGGGTCGAAGACGTCGTCGGTGCCGGGTTCGGTGTGCAGTACCCAGATCACCAAGTCGTCGCCGGCCCGGAACGCTTCGGTCAGCCGCCGTACCTGCTTGACGATCTCCGGGTTCGAGGTGGCCGCCCAGTTCGGGCGCTGCCGGAAGGATTCCTGTACGTCGATGACGACGAGGGCTCGCTGCATGTCACCGATCCTGTCCCGTCCGGGTCGCCTGCGGTCAGGCACCATCGTGCCCGGATCCGGACCGATCCGGTCAGCGATCCCGGTCACCCCGGGGTGAGCCTTGGGGGCCGGATTGCGCCGGGAGCCCGGACCGTCCCGCGCTGCGGCGGGCGGCCCGGGCTCCCGGGTCAGGGCCGGAGATCCGGCCGTGAGGTCAGGTCACCGATGGGCGACGATGACGGTCGGTGGTTAGCGCGTGACGGTGAGGGCGATCCGGCTCAGGGTGTCCTCGACGCCGGTGAAACCCTCACCCGGGTTGAGGACGTCCTCGCCGAAGTCGACGTCCGGGTCGTCGGCGGTGCCGCCGACACCGTCCGGGCCGACGGCGAACATGACCGGGAAGTTGCCGCCCTGGTCCATGATGTTCGGCTGGTCGTTGAACTGGTCGACGTGCCAGTCACCCAGGTAGTGGCCGGCCTCGTGGGCGGTGACGTTGCCGACCGCCCGGCCGACGAAGGCGATCCGGTCGCTCTCCCCGGTCAGGTACGTGTTCAGCGACGTGTCCGGCCCGGCCGGCTCGCTCAGCACGTCGAGCAGCACCAGCGCCGAGTCCTCGGTGCCGAAGTTGCCCGGGTCGATGTACTGGGCGATACCGATGGTCGGAATGCCGGACTCCTCGATCGTGCCGCCGACGATGATCCGGCTGACGTTTGCCTGGCCGAACGGGTCGGCATGGTCCCGGCTGTTCAGGATCCGCAGGTCGTACTTCGGGTTCAGCCCGCTGTCGACCATGTCGTGGTGCAGGTTCTCCCGTACCGTCGCGATGATCGCGTCGATCAGCGCGTCCTCGTCGTCGTTGGTCAGGCCCCACCGGCCGAGGAAGGCCTGCAGCGGGCTGAGCGTGCGGACCCCGGGACCGCCGAAGATGGCGGTGTTGAGCCGGGCACCGTCGAAGTCGAGGAAGATCGTCTGTCGCGGCCGCTGCCCCTCCAGCCCCGGCCGGTACGCCTCGACGGTGATGTCGTACCTGCCGCTGCCGGCGCTGACTCCGACGTAGTGCCATCCCGCCACGTCCGCGACATGCTCGGTGACCGCGTTACCGCCACCGGGCAGCGGGCTGGTCGGCGGGTAGATGCCGCTCGCGTCCTGGCCCGAGCCGTGTACCTCACGCCGCTGCGGGTCGTAGACGGTGACCTGCGCGGCCTGCCCCTCGACCGAGGCACCGACGACGTCGCCGACCCGCAGCTGTACGGCGAAGAAGTCCACGTCCTGCTCGGCGGTGTCCATGGTCAGGGTGTACGGCCCTTCCGTGCCGGCACCGTCGCCGCTGGCCGGGTCGAACGGATCGGCGGGCAGGGCCGGGAATCCGGTCACCAGCAGGTAGTAGGTGCCGTCCTCGGTGAAGGTGTACCGCAGCTGGCTGTCGAGCCCGTCGCTGTCGTCGTTGAACGCCAGCGCCTCGCCGTCGGCGGAGGCGAGGATCAGCACCGAGTCCAGGTCACCGGTCGGCGTGTTGATGTCGAAGGTGGCGGTGTCGCCGGCGGTGCCGGTCAGTTCGTACCAGTCGAAGTCGCCGGTGCCGGTGCCGGCGCTGCCGTGCGGGCCGTCGCCGATCTGCGCCGATACGGTGACCGCGTCGGCGGTCTCGCCGAAACCGGTCTCGCCGGCCAGCGGGATCGCGCCGTCGTCCTCCGGCGTCGGTGCGATCTCCTCCGGATCGAGCTGCTCCGGGGAGAGCTGGCCGAGGATCCGGAGTCGGTTGTTGTCCTTCTTGCCGGTGCCGAAGCCGGCGATCCGCTGGGCGGTGGCCGGGCTGTCGTTGCCGCCCCGGATCCCGGCCGGTTCGTTCTCGTCGGCGAGCAGTGGATTCGCCGCCGCGGCCCGCTGCTGTGCCCGCTGCTTTTCCAACTGCGTGGCGCGCTGTTCGCTCTTCGCCTTCAGGTAGTCCCGCCACGCGGCGTGGTCGGCGGCGCCGGGGTCCGGCAGCAGGGCGAGGAACGGGTTGGGCCCGGCGGGTCGCCGGGCGGTGTCGGACGACTTCGTCGTGGAGATCCCCCCGGACCGGACGATCGCCGCCGCCGCCCAGTCGGGCGGACCGTTCTCGTCAGCGGTCGCCGGTTGAGCCTGTGCGCTGGTCGGTGTCAGTACCGCGGCCACCAGGATTCCGGTGGCCAGGGCTGCGACAGGTCGACGCATGTGTCTCCCTCCGTTGTGCAACGTCGGTGACCCCCGCCACCGACACGCATCGATGACAGTACTGATCTGGGAGGGCAATTAATAGAAACAGTCAGATATGGGAGTGTCATTGTGGACTCTGTCACCTGGTGCAACTTTCTCCGCCGATGCGGCGTAGCCGTACCGGGACACCCGGGACGGCGGCGCGTGCCGCCGGCATTCTCCGCCCCGGCTTCCAACCCGCGACCCCCTCCCGGCATGTACCTGGCAACGGAATCGCGGCGGGAGGAAACGTGGATGACGACGTCAGCTTCCGGGAGTTCGTCGAGGCGAGACTGCCCCGACTGTCCCGGGTGGCCTACCTGCTGACCGGTCGGCACCACGCCGCCGAGGACCTGCTGCAGGCGGCGCTGGTCAAGGTCGCCGCGCGGTGGCGTCAGGTCTCGGCGGCGGGCGACCCGGAGGCGTACGTCCGCCGGGTGATGTACAACGAGCGGATCCTCTCCTGGCGGCGCTGGCGCCGCCAGGTGGTGCAGCCGTTCGAAGGCGTACCCGAGGGCCAGCCGACGCGGGACGGCGCCGACGGCGTGGTCCGGCAGGTCGTGCTGGAGCACGCCCTGGCCCGGCTCACCCGGCGGCAACGCGCGGTGCTGGTGCTGCGGTACTACGAGGCGACCGGGGCGTACGCCCGGGTCACCGAGCTGCCGGACCGGAGTGTGGTGGTGGACCAGGTGTTGCCCCGGGGTGTCTGACCGCAGGGCGGGTGGGCGGACCCGGTGGGCTCAGTCGTCGGACTGGCCCGCCGGGTCCCCGGTCGCCGTGCCGCCGTCCGGGGACGGGGTGACCAGCCGGCCGATCGCGGTGTTGGCGAGGGTGGCGCTGACCGCACTGCCGGCGGCGATGCCCCAGCCGACCGGCCCGAGCGGGGTGCAGCCGAAGAACTGGCTCACCCCCGGGGTCTGCACCACGGCCGCGAGCGCCGCCAGCGAGCCGACGGTCGAGGCCAGCACGCTCGGACTCAGGCCACCGTCCAACAGGGTCTGACCGAGCTGGGTGCCGACCAGGGCAGCCAACGCGATCGTGCCGGCCCGGCGCCGGCTGCCGGTGTAGCGGGCCAACGTCCAGCCGGTGGTGGCGCCGAGCGCGGTGGTGCCGGCGCGCAGCGCGATCTCCCGGCTGAGGGTGGCACCGAGCGAGGTCTCCGGGCCCTCCGTCAACAGCCCGTACATCCGGTGCTGCTCGGGGGGCCGGACCGCGATCGCCATCGCCGGGGCCAGGTCGGTGAGCAGGTTGACCAGCAGCATCTGTCGGCCGTTCAGCGCCGACCGGCCGGTCAGTGCGGCGGTGAGCACGCTGAAGGCGATCTCGCCGAGGTTGCCGCCGACCAGGATGCTCAACGCGTGCCGGACCGAGGACCACATCGCCCGCCCCTCGACCAGGGTCGCGATGATGGTCTCCAGCCGGTCGTCGGTGACCACCAGGTCGGCGGCGGCCCGGGCGGCCGGGGTGCCGCGCCGGCCGAGCGCGATCCCGACGTCGGCGAGCCGGATCGCGGGTGCGTCGTTGGCGCCGTCCCCGGTCATCGCCACCGTACGGCCGCACTTCTGCAGCGCCCGGATGATCCGTACCTTGTGGGTCGGGGTGCACCGGGCGACCACGTCCGTGCGGGCCAGCCGGTCGGCGAGGGCGTTGTCGTCGAGCCGGTCCAGCTCGGCTGCGGTGACCACCCGCTGGTCGCCGCCGTCCGGGCTGATCGTCGCGGCGATCGCCGCCGCGGTCGCCGGATGGTCTCCGGTGATCATGATGGTGTGCACCCCGGCCTGCCGGATCCGGCGGACCGCCGGCGCCGCGCTCTCCCGTACCCCGTCGGCCAGGGTGAGGAAGCCGACGAAGGTCAACTCCGTGACGTCGTCCTCGGTGACGGTCTCGCCGGGCAGGGTCCGTTCGGCCACCGCCAGCACCCGCTGACCGGCCCCGGCGTGCCGGTCCAGGGTCTCCCGCAGGTCCCGGCAGCCCGCCTCGTCGAGCGGCCGGTCGCCGTGCGCGCCGTGGCGACGGGTGCAGCGCGGCAGGATCGTCTCCGGCGCCCCCTTCACGCTGAGCAGGTATCCGCCCCGGTGCTGGCCGACGGTGGCGTGGTAGCCCCGGGACGGCTCGAACGGCAGCGCGTGGGTCTGGTGCCAGGGGTGGGTCCGGGTGCCGGTGCCGACCCCGGCCTTGCGGGCACCGGTCAGCACCGCCCGGTCGGTCTGCTGGCTGACCTCCTCCGGCCGGTCCGCCGCCGGGGTGGCGCGCAGTGCCGCGGCCAGGACCGGGCGCAGTCGCCGGTCGAGCTGGTCGACCTCGGCGTACCGGTCGCCGTCGCCGACCCCGGCGAGCAGCAGCTGCCCCTCGGTGAGGGTGCCGGTCTTGTCGAAGCAGAGCACGTCGACCCGGCCGAGTGCCTCGATCGTGCGCGGGTTGCGGACCAGCGCGCCGTGCTCGGCGAGCCGCCGGGCCGCCGCCAGCTGCGCGGCGCTGACCAGGAACGGCAACCCCTCCGGTACGGAGGCGACCGCGAGGTTCGCGGCGGTACCGGCCGACTGCACCAGCGGTACGCCGCGCAGCAGCCCCGCCCCGGCGACCGCGACCGCCGAGCTGGCGGCGAGCGGTACGGACATCCTGGTGAGCCGGCCGAGCCGGGCCTCGACCCCGCTGGTCGGGGCCTCCTCGCCGGCCAGTGCCATGCCCCGGCCGACCTCGGTCTCGGCTCCGGTGGCCACCACCACGGCCAGCCCGCGTCCGGCCGCCACCGTGGTCCCCTCGTAGATCATCGAGCGTCGTTCGGCGACGTCGGCGGCGACCACCGGTTGGCTGGTCTTCGACACCGGCAGCGATTCACCGGTCAGCGACGACTCGTCGGTCTCCAGACCGTCGGCCTCGATCACCCGGCAGTCGGCCGGGATGGCGTCTCCCGGCTCGACCGCGACGATGTCGCCGGGGACGAGCTCGTCGGCGGCGACCACCCGTTCGGTGCCGTCCCGGTGGACCCGGGCGGTCACCGCCGAACGGGAGAGGAGTTCGGCCAGCGAGCGTTCGGTGGAGACCCGGTGCCCGGCGCCGATCAGCGCGGTCAGCCCGATCACCCCGCCGACCAGCGCGGCGTCGGCAAGTGAGCCGACCGCGGCGGAGAGGGCGGCACCGCCGGCGAGCACCGGGGTGAGCGGGTTCGCGAGTTCGTCGACAAAGGCCCGGGGCAGGTCCAGGGTGTCGGTCCCACCGGTGGTCGTACCGCGCCGGCGGCCCTGGACCTGGTCGGTGGTCAGCCCCGCCCGGTCGGCGTCGAGCCGGTTCAGCACCGTCTCGACCGGCATCAGGTGCCACGGGGTCGGTGGTGCCGAGGTGCTGGTACGCCGGTGCGGCAGCCGGCCGGCCCGCCAGACCCCGTGTCCGAGGGCGAGTCCGGCGGCGGCGTTGACCGCCATCATCGACCGGTTCGGCAGCTGTGCCGGGGCGGAGGTGAACGCGGCGATCGCGCCGAGTGCGGAGCCGCCGCCGGCCAGCGCGATGCTCTGTCGGGCCACCGTACGCGCCAGTCCGGCGGCCTCGACCACCAGCGCGGCGACCGTCAGGTCGGTGCCGACCAGCAGGTGGGCGCCCCACGGGGGCGAATTGTCGGGGTGCCACACCCCGAGGCCGCAGTCGGCGGCGGCCAGTGCCCGGGGGTCGGCGGAGACCAGGGCCACCATCGCGTGGTCCCGTTGCAGTGACCGGATCGAGGTGGCGAGTTCCGGGCCGCCGGGCAGCAGTCCGTCGGCGAAGCCGTACCGGTCCCGGTCGGCTTCGGTGCCGGCGACCAGCAGCCGCAGGCCGGCCCGGCGGCCGGCGGCCGGCAGCGCGTCGATGCCGGGTGCGGGTTCTGCGGCCACCCGGACCACGGCGGCGAGCGTGCCGTCGTGGGTCAGCCCGAGCAGGGTCCCGTCGGTGTCACCACGCAGCCGGTCGACGTCGGGGTTGGCGGCGGGTGGTGGCAGGTCGTCGAGCGGGCGGAGCGTCCAGCCCGCGGCGGACCGCTGCGCCGTCGGCGTCTCCGGGTCGAACAGGGCGAAGGCCCGGACCGCCACCTCCTCCGGATCGTGGCCGTCGAGTGGGACGAGGTCGGTGAGCGCACCCCGTTCGGAGCGGAGCGCGGCCGCGTCCAGGACCAGGGTGTCCAGCCGTTCGAGTTCCCGCAGCACGCTGCGGTCCATGGCGATCACACCGCGCCGGGCGAGCAGCCAGCCGAGTCGGGCCGCGAACGCCTCCCGGCCGCTGACCGCGGCGCTGGGAATGCTGGACAGGGCCAGCGCGGCGGCCCGTTTCCGGCCGGCCAGTCCGAGTACGGCGGCACCGGCGACGGTCCCCGCCTCCAGCACCCGGGCCAGGTACCGCTCGATCGGGCCGTCCGGCTTCGGCACCGGTCGTTCGTCGTACGGCGGTGGCGCGGCGGCCCGTTCGGGGCTTCCGGAGAGCAGCGGTTCGGCCTTTTCCCAGGCGGCCAGCTGGGCCCGGGCCTCGCCCCACTGGACGATCCGCTGCGCGCCGTCGAGGACGATGCCCGCCCAGCCGCCGGTCAGGCCCTGGGCGAACACGGTGGCCAGCGGCAGCCACGACTCGGCCCGGTGGTCGCCGCGCAGTCCCCGGGAGGCCAGCGAGCGTAGTCTCGGATGCAGGTCGATCGCCCGGACCAGGCCGGCGAGTTCGGCAGGCGCCCGGGTGAACGGCATGATCCGGACCGCCGCCGACAGGCCGAGGCCGGCCGCGTCGGCCGCGAGCCGGGTCACCGCACGCCGGCTCCGCGGCCCCTCCTCGGGCGGATGTGGTTCCGGGCAGTCGGGGTCGAGCGCCGACCCGTCGCTGCGTTCCACGGCGGCGATCGTCGTGATCAGGTCCCGCAGCCGGGGTTCCGGCGGACCGACCGCCACCACCACCCGGCCGGACGGCGCGTTGACCCGGGCCCAACGCACCCCGGGAAGGTCCTGCAACGCCGCCTCGATCCGGGCGACGAGCAAATCGGCACCGGGCTGGGCGACCCCGTGTACCTCGATGTGGTGCCGGCCGGGTCGGGACCATACTCCCCGGCGGGTCAGCCCGGCGGCGCGGGCCGCCCGGGACACCACGTGCTCGGCGGTACGGGAGACGTTGGCGACCAGGCCCGGTACGGCGCCGGGGGTCAGGGCCCCGGCGAGGGTGATGCCGGGCAGTCGCAGCCCGGGCGGTGTCATCGGTCGACGCCGGTGGTTGGCGTGCTCCTCCGCCACGCGTCGCGGCTACGGTGGCCGGCCGTACTCGGGTAGCCCATAGTCACCCTCCCGGAGCTCTGGTCGGCGCTGCCTACCCGGCCGGAGGGCGGTTATGCCTCCGATCGGTCCCGTCCGGTCCGCCTGTCCGGCTCGCTGTCGGTCCGCTCGGGTTGGACCGGTCGGGCCGGACCGCTCGGGTTGAACCGGTCCGGTCGGACGGCGTGGGGGTCAGGCCCGGTCGGCTTGTCGTCGCCCGTCGGCAGGCCGGCGAGCAGTCGGCGGGGGCCGGGCCCGGACGCCGCCAGCATGTCCTGCGGGTTGGAGAGCACGCAGCGGTCCAGCGACAGGCAGCCGCAGCCGATGCAGTCGGAGAGGTTGTCGCGGAGCCGTCGCAGGGCGGTGATCCGGGCGTCGAGCTGGCTGCGCCAGTTCGAGGAGAGCCGCGCCCAGTCCTCCCGGTTCGGGGTGCGCTGTTCGGGCAGGCTGGCCAGGGCGGTACGGATCTCGGACAGTGGCACCCCGACCCGCTGGGCGAACCGGATGAACGCCACCCGGCGCAGGATGTCCCGGCTGTAGCGGCGCTGGTTCCCGCTGGTCCGGGTGCTGGTGATCAGGCCCTTGGCCTCGTAGAAGTGCAGGGCCGACACGGCCACCCCGCTGCGCTGGGACACCTGGCCGACGGTCAGGGTGTACGGCAGTTCGGGCACCCGGCCAGCCTATCCAGTACCCGAACCAATGTTGAGGTACTCCCGGTCACGTCCGTGCCGACCGGTCACGTCCGGGTCGGTGGGTTTTCGATGCTGCGGCGGCGGAAACCCGGTGGACCGGGACGGTGTCCCGTCGCAGGCTGGTCGGCATGGCTGATCTTCCCGAGTTGTACGTCGCGGTCGACGTCGAGGCGGACGGACCGATCCCCGGTCCGTACAGCATGCTGTCGCTCGGCATGGCGGTCGCCGGCCGGCCGGAGCTGACCTTCTACACCGAGCTGCGGCCGATCTCCGACGAGTTCGTGCCGGCCGCGCTGGCCGTCTCCGGGCTGGACCGGGACCGGCTGCTCCGGGAGGCCCCGCCCGCCGAGGCGGCGATGTCCGCCGCGGCCGGGTGGGTGAACCGGCTGCGCAGGATCGGTCGGCCGGTTTTCCTGGCCGCCCCGGCGGTCTGGGACGGCATGTTCGTGCACTGGTACTTCGTCCGGTTCGTCGGCCACAGCCCGTTCGGGGCGACCGGCTCGGGCGTGGATCTGCGCTCGTACTGGATGGGGTTGACCGGTGCCGAGTGGTCGAGGACGCACAAGGGGAAGATCAAGAACGCGCTGGGTCTGACCGGGCTGCCGCACACCCATCACGCCGGCGAGGACGCGGCGGAGCTGGCCCAGGTCTTCGCCGCGGTGCTGCGGGAGCGCGAGGGCGGCGCGGGCCGGGCGGAGGGTTGGCCACCGCGGTGACCGGCCGGACCGTGTGACCCGGCCGGATCCGGGTACGACGCTGCCGGTCGACGTCGTCGCCGGGGCACCCGACCGGGCGACCGGACCAGAGATGAGACTTTTTCCTGATTGGTTGCTGCCTACCCTGCGGACATGGTCTTTCTGGCGATAGCGGCGGTCATGTACGTCTGCGGTTTTGTCTTCCTGTACGGCGTGATCCGGGTCGCCGTCCGGCACGCCCTCGAGGATATGGAGCTGCGGCGGATCCGTGCCGAGCAGGCTCCGGAGCGGGACCGGCTGATCGCCCGGACCCTCGTACCGGACAACGCGTTCCTGGCCGGCAGCTGACCGCCTTCCGGCGGTCGGCCCCGCCGGTGCGAAGATGGCGGACGTGCTGGGAACGCTGAAGACGGAACCGGCCGCGAGCCGGGCCGACCTGCTCGCCGCGCCGGTGACCGCCGCCCTCGGCCGGTGGCCCGCCGACGCGTCGGTGCCGGTCGACCAGGTGCTGGTCGCGCCGATCGACGCCACCCTCGCCGACACCGCCGCCTTCTGCGCGGCGTACGACGTCGGGCTCGACGTCTCGGCGAACTGCGTGGTGGTGGCCGGCAAGCGGGAGGGCGCGATCCGGTACGCCGCCTGTCTGGTGCTCGCCACCACCCGGGCCGACGTCAACGGCGTGGTACGCCGGCATCTCGACGTCCGCAAGGCGAGTTTCGCGCCGATGGCCGACGCGGTCGAGCTGACCGGCATGGAGTACGGCGGGATCACCCCGATCGGGCTGCCGGATACCTGGCCGGTCCTGGTCGACGCGCGGGTGGTCGACACTCCGTACGTGGTCGTCGGCTCCGGGGTCCGACACAGCAAGGTCGTGCTACCCGGCCCCGCGCTGGCCCTGCTACCCGGCGCCGAGGTCGTCGAGGGGTTGGCCCGACCCGTCGGGTGACCGGTCGGCGGAGCGTTCCGGCCAGCACACCGGACATCCGCAGCGCAACACCCTGACCTGGCCGGTGCCGGAGACGATCTGCAGCCGACCGGGGCAGCCGTGCGGCGCCTCGGTCACCGGCGGGCGCAGGGCGAGTGTGCACGGCAGGCACAGCGTCGTATCGCTCATCCGCCACTCTCCGTTCCGTCCCGTCAGGCCGGGCCCGGACCGCTCCCGCCGATCTGTCCGTGGTACGGATGTCGATGTCTACCACATCCGTCGGTGCCGCGTGGGCCGGCGGAGGCCGGGCCGGACAGACCGGTCCGGCTGCGGGGTCGGGCCGTGCGGCTGGCGGGTCCGGCGGTGCGGCTGGCGGGTCCGGCGGTGCGTGATCCGGCTGTGCGAATTTCGGCTGCGGGCTCGGCGGTGCGTGATCCGGTGGTGCGGCCCGGCGGTCGGCCGGTGACCTAGCGGGCGGGCCGGTCCGGGGCATCGGGCGGTGTGCGCGGTCCAGGTCGGACGGTACGAGGGGTGCGGCGGCCGCCGGCACGGCCGCCGCACCCGGTGGGACGCGACCCGACCCGGGGGAAGGGCGTCGGGGGGTGCGCCCCGAGGGGCGGCGGACACGACGACACTCCGACGCCGAAGGCCCGAGGACGTCGTGGCACATCGTGCCCGCCAGCTGCGGAGCTGACCGCCCGGTGTGGATTAACGGTGACCGTCCACTTACGTTCTGCCATCGGGACGCGGTAGAACATTGACCGGCACCACATCGAGCGGAAGCGATCCACATCACCACATTCCCGTAACCAAAGCACTACCGATAGTAGGCGCGGTTTTCAGGTGTTTTCCAGAGCGCACAGGCGGTAGACGATGGATCACGTCGGGGCAAGGCTGAGGATGGCCCGTACGGACGCCGAGGTCACGCTCACCCAGATGGCGGCCAGGACCAACTACAGCAAGAGCCACCTCTGCAACGTCGAGCTGGGTAAACGGCCGGCCACCCCCGATCTCGTGCTGGCCTACGAGCGCGTGTTGGGAGACAGCGTGCAGCGTAGGAACGCCCTGGTGCTCGTCGCGGCCGTGGTGGTCCCCTCCGCCGTCGCCGAGCTGGTCCAGCACGGCTTCGCCGCCGCGATGGGACCCCGGCGCGGAGTCGACGACTGGGTGGCCCGGGCCGAGGCTTACGGCCAGGACTACATGTCGCTCGGTGCGGCCGAACTGCAGGGCAGACTCGCCGCCGACCTGGTCGTACTGCAACAGGAACTGGACAACCCGCACCTGTGGGCGGTGGCCGCCCGACTGATGACCGTGCACGGCAAGACCCTGCCGAACAACGACGGCAACCGGGGCGCCATCCGGTCGTACGAGATGGCGGCGCTCGCCGCGGACCGCTCCGGTGACCTGGCCACCCGGGTCTGGGTACGCGGCCGGGCCGCCCTCGCCCTGGCGTACGAGGGAACGCACCTGTCGGTCGCGACCCGGCTCGCCGGGCAGGCGGTCGCGCTCTCCGAGCGGCCGACCCTGGGCCGGCTCAACGCGCTGACCGCGCAGGCGCACGTCGCCGCATGCCGGGGTGACTCCGGCACCGCCCGGTCCACGATGGACGACGCCCGTCGGGTCTTCGACACGGTCGGCAGCGACGAGCAGATCTCCGACTTCGCCGTGCCGCAGTGGCGGTTCCACACCTTCGAGTCGATGCTGCTGTCCCGGCTCGGGCACCCGGGGGCGCTGGCCGCGCAGGAGGCCGCCGACCGGACCCGGCCGGCCAGTCTGCCGCGCTTCGCCACCCACATCGAGCTGCACCGGGGCCTGATGATGGCCGCCGCCGGGGACGCGGCCGGCGGGCTCGGCTACGCCCGGCAGGCGATGGAACGGCTGCCCGCACACCGGCACAGCCTCTCGCTGCGGTTGATGCTCGCCGAGGTCGAACGGACGGCCGCCGCGGTGACGTGACCACCGTCCGCCGGACGTAGGTGTCGATGAATGTCGATACTGTTGCACGTGAAACGTCGCCGGACCCGGTGCCGCCCGTGACAGGCGGCGACCCGGACGACGTCAGGAGCCGGCCTCGCGGCGTCGTACCTCCTGCAGGGCGGCGAGCAGGGTCTCCGGCTCCTGGGCGCCGGCGACGGCGTACCTGCCGGCGAGGACGAACATCGGCACGCTGGTCACCCCCAGTTCGTGCGCCTCCCGCAGGGCGGCCCGCACCTCGGTGGCGCCCTCGGCCGAGTCGAGGAACCGACGTACCTCGGTCTCGTCAAGCCCGACACCCGCGGCGACCCCGGCCAGCGCCGCCCGCGATCCGACGTCGACCCCGTCGACGAAGTGTGCCCGGTAGAGCGCCTCCAGCAGCTCGGCCGGGCCGGCCTGCGGTTCGACCGAGCCGGCGCCCTGGGCGGCGGCGGAGTCGGCGCGCTGTTGCGCGAACCAGACGAGGCGGTGCGCGTCGAACGTGTTGGCCGTCACCGCGCGGTCGAAGCGCAGCTCCAGGCCGGCGCCGGCGGCCACCGACGCGGTGTGCTCGGTGATCTGCCGGGCCCGGTCCGGCCCGCCGAACTTCTCGGCCAGCATCGCCAGCGTCGGCCGGGGCTCGGGCACCGGGGACGGATCAAGCTGGAACGGCCGGTACCGGACACTGACCTCGCCGTCGAACGACTCCAGCGCCTCGGTCAACCGACGCGTACCGATGTAACACCAGGGGCAGACCACGTCCGCGTAGATCTCGATCTCCACGGAACGGCACAACCCGACGGTCAGTCGATCTGTTCCCGTACCTGCCGCTTCAACCGGGCCAGGATGGCGTTGCCGCCGCGTACCCGCAGTGGGCTGATCGCCTGGGCGAGCCCCATCCGCTGGTAGAGGTCGTCCGGTACGGCCAGTACCTGGTCGGCGCTCGCCCCGGCCAGCCCCTCGGCCAGGATGCCGGCGAAGGCCCGGGTCGTCGGAGCCTCCGGCGGGCAGTCGAACCAGGTGGTGACGGTCCGGTCGACGGCCACCTCGGCACGGAGGAAAAACGCGGTCTGACACTCCGGCACCTGCTCCATGCCGGCCCGGTCGGCCAGGTGCGCGGGCAGCGGCGGCACCGCGTCGGAGAACTCCAGCAGCATCTCCAGCACCACGTCCCGGGGAGCGGTGGCGAACTCCGCCACGATCTCGGCCAGTTTCGGGGGCATCGACTCGGGCGTGGACTGCGACGACATGCCCCCAGGCTACCGAGGTGACCGGGGTCAGGCTGTGGGGCTGGCCTCGCTGATGTCGCTGAGCGACGATGCGGGGTCGAGGCGCATCGCCAGGTCGCCGAGGGAGACGATGCCGACGAGTTCGCGGTCGCTGTCACAGACCAGGATCCGGCGTACGGAACGTTCCCGCATCAGGGCGGCGGCGTCGGCGGCGCTGGAACTCTGCTCGATCATCACGATCTCCCGGGTGGCGATCGAGCCGAGAGTGGTCTGCCGGGCATCCCGTCCCTCGGCCACCGCCCGGACCACGATGTCCCGGTCGGTGACCATGCCGAGCAGGGTCGGCCCTTCGGTCACCACCACGTCCCCGATGTCGGCGTCCCGCATCGCGCTGGCCGCCTCGTCCAGCGGGGTCGCCGCGGGCAGGTAGATCACCTCTCTGGTCATCACGTCGCGGACCTTGACCTCAGCCACCGTCGCCTCCGAACCACCCGGGGTCCACCCCGGCTCTTCCCGATACCACCCGGTACCCGCTTGTTGACAGCCTGACACCAGTCAGCTTTCCGACCGGCCACTCTGCGTTGTCCAGCAGGTATCGTGCGGTTACCCCGACATGCCGGAGACCACCCCCGTGACTCTCAAGAGGTGCGTGTGAAGGCCACCGAGCTGTCCATTCCCGGTGCGTGGGAGTTCCTGCCACAGTCGTTCCCGGACGAGCGGGGAAGTCTCCAGATCTGCTACGACGCGGCGGTCTTCGCCGACGCGCTCGGCTTCGAGCTGACCGTCGCGCAGGTCAACCAGAGCGTCTCCCGGCGAGGTGTGATCCGGGGGGTGCACTGGGCAGACGTACCGGTCGGGCAGGCCAAGTACGTCTCCTGTCCGCGCGGCGCGGTGCTGGACGTGGTGGTCGACCTGCGGGTCGGCTCACCGACCTTCGGCCGGCACGAGGTGACCCGCCTGGACACCGTCGACCACCGTGCCGTCTACCTGTCGGAGGGATTGGGCCACGCGTTCATCGCGATCGAGGAGGACAGCGTCGTCAACTACCTCTGCTCGGCCCGGTACGCCCCGACCCGGGAGCGGGTGGTCAGCGTCCACGATCCGGAACTGGCGCTGACCTGGCCGGACGACGTCACGCCGATCCTCTCCACCCGGGACGCGGACGCCCCGACCCTGGCGGACCTGCGCGACGCCGGCCTGCTGCCCGACTACGCCGAGTGCCAGCGCTTCTACCAGACCCTCCGGCGGTAGTCCCGCCGATGGTGGCTGGCTACCGCTCGCCGAGGCAGAGCAGGACGTCGACAACACCCGGCAGGATGTTGGCGGTCAGTTCGGACTCCCAGTCCCAGGAGTAGGTGCCGACCGCACCCGGTACGTCGTCACACGCCGTCTTGGTATCGGCCGCCGGGACACCGACGATCCGCTTCAGCACGGTGTATTCGGCGTCCGCCCCGGAGCAGTCGACCCGCTGCGCCTCGTCGCCGTTCTGGCCGAGGCAGTCGCCCTCCTTCGCCACGTTGACCGCCTTGGCCGGGTCGACGTCCTTCGGCCCGAGGCAGACGTTTCCGGCGCGGTTGGTGACCGAGCGGGTGGCGCCGGCGACATGGATGCAGGAGTCGCCGCTGCCGTCCACGACCGCGAGCGCCTTGTGGGTGGCTGCGGCGTCGTCACAGCCGACGATCCGGTACGGCGAGTTCCGGTCGGTGCGGGACTCCCGGAGGCAGTCGCCGGCTGCCACGTTGTTGATGTGGTCCTTGTCGACGAGGGACCGCAGCACGGACTTGCCGCCGTTGATCAGGGCCAGCGTGACAAGTGCGCTGAGCACGGCGATCGCGACGCGGGCTGCCAGCGGCCACTTCTTCTTCGGCCGGTCGGCCGGTCCACCGGGCTGCGCGAGGTCGTCCGGATCGGCGGGCGGGACGCCGTCCGGGATGGTGGCCGGGGTGCCGTCCGGGATGGTGGCCACGTCCGGCGCGGCGTCGGCTGCGGTCGCCGCCTCAGTGGCTGGCGTCTCCGGGCCGGCTGCGGTCGCCGCCTCAGTGGCTGGCGTCTCCGGGCCGGCTGCGGTCTCCGCTCCGGCTGCGGTCTCCGGGCCGGCCGGTGTTTCTGCTCCGGCTGGTGTTTCCGCTTCGGCTTCGGCCGGCGGACTGGTCGTCGAACCTGCGGCGTCGCCCGTCGGGGGTTTCCCCGACGGGCCGCCGATCTGGTCCGTGGACATGGTTCACCTCATTGATGATCAAGTAGGGGGACCGCTGACTATAACCCGGCGCAGGCACCGGTCGTGGTCCGCTCACATTGACGATCATCAGGATGAAATGCCGCTTACGCTGCCTTGATGGTATTCGTGGCAATTCAGCTCGCCGGCTGGTGCGAGCTCGGCGCAGCGAGCCGTTCCACCAGCTCCGGCACGGTCAGCTCGACACGTTCGCCGGTGGCCCGGTCGCGCAGTTCGACGTACCCGTCGGTCCAGCGGCGGCCGACCACGACGGTGCGCGGGATACCGATCAGCTCGGCGTCGGCGAACTTGACCCCGGCCGAGACCTGGGCGCGGTCGTCGACCAGCACCCGCAGACCCCGGGCGACGAGCTGCCCGCCGAGCTCCACCGCCGCCTCCGCCTGCGGGCCCTTGCCAGCCGCGACCAGGTGTACGTCGCACGGCGCGACCGCCGCCGGCCAGACCAGCCCCCGCTCGTCGTGGTGCTGCTCGGCGATCGCCGCCACCGCCCGGGAGACGCCGATGCCGTACGAGCCCATGGTCAACCGGACCGGCTTGCCGTCCGACCCGAGTACGTCGACCCGGAACGCGTCGGTGTAACGGCGACCGAGCTGGAAGACGTGCCCGATCTCGATGCCCCGCCGCATGGTCAACGCCCCCGGCCGGCACGCCGGACACGGGTCCCCGGCCCGGACCTCGGCGGCCTCGACCGTGCCGTCCGGGACGAAGTCACGCCCACAGACCACGTTGACGGCGTGCCGGCCCGGCTCGTTCGCCCCGGTCAACCAGGAGGTGCCGGGTACGACCCGGGGGTCGACGAGATAACGGATGCCGAGCTTGTGGAGCAGCTGCGGACCGATGTAACCCCGGACCAGCTCGGGAGCGGCCGGTGCCGATCGGGTGTCGGTGTCCGAGTCCGGGTCGGCCGCCGGGGTGTTCCAGTCGTAGAGGGTGGCGGTGGCCGGGCTGAGTACCGCGTCGAGCCGCCGCAGGTCCACCTCCCGGTCCCCGGGCACACCGATGACCAGCAGCTCCGGTTCCGCGACGCCGGGACGGCGTACCGAGACGACGACGTTCTTCAGGGTGTCGGCCGCCGTCCAGTCGCTCCGGCCGCCGAGCCGGCGGGCGTTCGCCAGCGCCACCAGCGACTCGATGGTCGGGGTGTCCGGCGTGTCATGGGTCTGCGCCGGCGGGTGCGCGTGGACGTCACCGGCGGGCGGGGCCGGGGTGGTCACCGCCTCGGTGTTGGCGGCGTAACCGCAGGAGGTGCAGCCGACGAAGGTGTCCTCGCCCGCCGGACTCGCGGCGAGGAACTCCTCCGAGGCGGAACCACCCATCGCCCCCGAGGTCGCCGACACGATCGTGTAGTCCAGCCCGAGCCGGTCGAAGATCCGCTGGTAGGCGGCGCGGTGCCGGTCGTACGCGGCCCGCATCCCGGCCTGGTCCACGTCGAACGAGTACGAGTCCTTCATCAGGAACTCGCGTCCCCGCAGCAGCCCGGCCCGGGGCCGCGCCTCGTCCCGGAACTTCGTCTGGATCTGGAACAGCGACACCGGGAAGTCCCGGTACGAGGAGTAGGTGTCCCGGACCAGCAGGGTGAACATCTCCTCGTGGGTGGGAGCGAGCAGGTAGTCCACCCCGCGCCGGTCCCGCAGCCTGAAGATGTCGTCGCCGTACTCGGTCCACCGGCCGGTCGTCTCGTACGGTTCCCGGGGCAGCAGGGCCGGGAAGAGCACCTCCTGGCTCCCGATGGCCAGCATCTCCTCCCGGACCACCTGGGAGACCCGGTCCAGCACCAGTCGACCCAGCGGCAGCCAGGTGTATCCGCCCGGAGCGGCGCGGCGGACGTACCCGGCCCGGACCAGGAGCCGGTGACTCGGCACCTCGGCGTCGGCCGGATCCTCGCGCAGCGTACGCAGGAACAGGGTGGACATCCGTAGCAGCATTCGGGCAGCGTAGTACCGCTCCGGTCAACGGGCACCCAGGTTTGTCGGCGGTGTCGGATCGGAGCCGCAGCCCACGGAATGTCTCGCCGGTCACCTTCGACCGCAGGGCCTACCCGTGGGTAGGTGCGACTGTCAGACTGGCCGACGGTCTTTGGGGAGTAGGGCGAGGGGGGCGCGGGATGCGCTGGCGCAGCTTCGTGGCGGTGGGCGACAGCTTCACCGAGGGACTCGACGACCGGTATCCGACCGGCGACGGCTATCGGGGCTGGGCTGACCTGGTCGCTGCCACCCTGGCCGCGAGCGCCGGCCCGGACTTCGGGTACGCCAACCTGGCGATCCGGGGCCGGTTGTTCGGCAACGTCGTCGACGAGCAGGTGCCCGCCGCCCTGGCGATGCGACCCGACCTGGTCAGTTTCGCCGCCGGGGGCAACGACGTACTGCGCCGCAACTTCGACCCGGCGCCGTTGGTCGAACGCTTCGACCGGGTGGTCGGCGAGCTGCGGGCCAGCGGCGCCGACGTACTGCTGTTCCGGTTCGCCGACCTGAGCGGCCGGCTCCCCGGGCAGCGCATCGTCGGCCCCCGGGCGGCGGTGCTCAACCAGGCCGTCGGCGAGACCGCGCACCGCCACGGCGCGATGCTGGTCGACCTCTTCGCCGACGACGTCTTCCGGCATCCGGCACTGTGGAGCGAGGACCGGCTGCACCTCTCCGCCGCCGGACACCGTCGGGTGGCGGCCCGGGTGCTCGACGCCCTCGGCCTACCCGCGGACGAACGGTGGCTGGTCGTACCGCCCGAGTCGGCACCGGCGCCGTGGCTGGCCGCGCGGGGTGCGGACCTGCGGTGGGCCGGTCAGCACCTGGCGCCGTGGATCAAGCGACGGCTGACCGGGAAGTCGTCCGGGGACACGATCACCGCGAAGCGTCCGGAACTGGCCCCGTTCACCGACCTGCCGTGGACCGACGACCGCTCGATCCACTAACGGAAACGGGCGGCTGAGGCCGTCCGTTTCCAGAGGTCAACAAAATGTACGCGCGGTGTCGCACTACGTCGATATGCTTTCGGCTCCCAAGTCCGGGATCAACTCGCGGAGGACGACACCGTATGGCGCTGCGCTCCAACTCTGTCCACATAAGACGAACAGGCGGCCGTCTGCTGGCCGGTGCGACGACACTGATGCTCTCCGCCGGCCTGCTCGCGGTAGCCGGTCAGACCGCCTCGGCCGGATACCGGGCGGACGCGCCGATCACCTGGGCCTACACCGACAGCCACCGGCCCAGCAAGATCTACGTGGACGGTACCGGGGCCGGCCCGGTCGGTAGCTCGCTGGACGAGCGGGGGCGGAAGCACACCAGCCGTTCGTACTACACCTTCGACATCTCGCGGTACCGGTCCGCGACCATCAGTGCCGCGACCCTGTGGGCTCGCGAGGGCCGCGCGGTCGACTGCGCGCAGCGACCGCCGATCGAGGTGTGGCGGACCGAGGACCGCTCCACCCGCTCGAACTGGAAGCGACCCCCGGCCGACATCGCGCTGCTCGGACTCGAAACCCGCTCGATCAGCGGGGTCTGCCCGCCGTACAACGTCAGCTGGGACGTCGCGGACGGCCTGCGTCAGGCACTCGCCGAGGGGCGCAGCACGCTCACCCTGGCCCTGCGACTGCCGGCCGAACTGGAAGGCGATCCCGCCCAGGGCCGCTGGCTCGACAGCGTCCGGATCGGCGTCGAATCCAACAGCCCACCCGACGTACCGAAGGACCTGAACACCTTCCCGGGCGGGCCGTGCGACAGCGTCGAACCCTACGTCACGTTGCCGGCCGGGACCGTGACGCTCTCCGCGACGTTCAGCGACCCGGACGCGAACGAGTGGGTGGACCCGACGTTCGCGGTGTGGCCGGTCGACGAGCCGCAGGCCCGGATCGAACGGCAGGCCGGCTTCGGCAACCAGTGGCTCGCACTCCCGGCCGCGGAACTCGGGCACGACCGGACGTACGGCTGGGCGGTCCGCGCCACGGACGCGGCGGGTGCGACCAGCGACTGGAGCCAGACCTGCTACTTCACGAAGGACAACGAGGCCCCGGCGCAGCCGCCGACGGTTGTCTCCGCCGACTATCCGGACGACGACGGCTGGTACGGCGGCATCGGCATCCCGGGTGAGTTCACCTTCGGCGCCAACGGAGTCGCGGACGTCGTCGGCTTCTACTACGGGTTGAAGAGTGCCCTTCCCGAGTACGTCGCGGCGGACGAGCCGGGTGGCACCGCCACGGTCACCATCACGCCGCAGAGTGCCGGCCCGAACTGGCTCACCGTCTACAGCGTGGATGCCGCCGGGAACCGGTCCGGCAGCGTGAACCACTACTTCCGGGTCAACGACAACGCGCCGGTCATCGAGGGTCAGCTGACCGAGGTGGGCCTGGTCACGCCGTTCACGTTCCGGCCCGGGATGCCGGGCGTGGTGGAGTACCACTACCACCTCGACGGGGACGAGCCACAGACCGTGCCGGCCGGGCCGGACGGGGTCGCCACCGTCAGCCTCGTCGACAACCGGGGCGGCCAGCGGACCCTGACGGTCACCAGCCGGACCGACACCGGGCTGGAAGTAACCCGTACGGCGAGCTTCCGGGTCCCCAACGAGCCGTTCGTCACGTCGACCGACTACCCGTCGGGCAGTCCGTCCGGCGGGGTGGGTGTTCCCGGGATCTTCACGTTCACCCCCCGGATGCCAGGAGTGGTGCAGTACCGCTACACGGTGACCAGCCAATCCGCGACGACGGTCGACGCCGACGCCCTCGGCCAGGCGTCGGTGACCTGGACTCCGACCAGGACCGGCCCTTTCACGCTCTCGGTGGTGAGCATCCAGGCCGACGGCACCGAGTCGCAGCCGGCGCGGTACACCATCTTCGTCGCCACCACGACAAGCTGATCTGACGGCACACTCGGCCCGCCGCTCCGGCCCGGACCGGCGGGCCGAGCCGTGTCGGTGGGCCCCTCCTCAGACCTGGACGTCGAAGCCGAGGGTCTGGGCGAGCACCATCGCCTGCTCGGCGTCGATGATCGCGCCGGCGCGGTCGACGGCGGTCGGGTCGAGCGTGCTGAGATCACTGCCACGCAGGTCGCAGCGGACCAGCCGGGTGCCCCGGAAGACCGCGCCGGAGAGGTCGGTGTCGGCCAGTACCGCCTCGGTCAGGTTCGCCCCGGCCAGGTCCGCCTCGCGCATCCGTACCCCGCGTACGGTGACGCCGCGCAGGTCGGCGCCGGACAGCCCGACGAACGACCAGTCGCCGCCGAGCACCGTCAGCGGGCGCAGGTCGCACTGGTCGAAGACGCTGCCGACCAGTTTGCAGCCGGTGAACTCGGCCTCGAAGAGGTTGCAGCGGCGGAACGTGCAGCGCAGGAACGCCGAGTCGGTGTGCCGGGAGGCGTTGAACCGGACGTTGCCGAAGGTGCAGTTCGTGAAGCTGACCTGCCGGCTGACCGACTCGGTCAGGTCGACGTCGTGGAACTCGCAGTCGACGTACGCCCGGTCGGTGAGTTCCTCGCCGTACCAGTCCTCGCGCCGGAAGATCTCGCCCCGGATCGGCTCCACCATGTGGTGACGCTAACCGACCGAGCCGACCTTCTCCGGGCGCGGCCCGGCGTACCGTGGGGATCATGCCGATGCCGAGCGATCCCGCACCGAGCCTTTCGGGCTACGCCGACCCGCAGCGCCTGGTCACCACCGAGTGGCTGGCCGAGCACCTGGGCACGGACGGCCTGGTGGTGGTCGAGTGTGACGAGGACGTGCTGCTCTACGAGACCGGACACATCCCGGGCGCGATCAAGGTCGACTGGCATCTGGAGCTGAACGACCAGGTGACCCGGGACTACCTCGACGCGACGGCGTTCGCCAAGCTGTGCGCGGCGAAGGGGATCGGCCGGGACGACACGATCGTCTTCTACGGCGACAACTTCAACTGGTGGGCCGCGTACGCGCTCTGGGTCTTCACCCTTTTCGGCCACGCCGACGTACGGCTGCTCGACGGCGGCCGGCAGAAGTGGGTCGCCGAGGGGCGGGAGCTGACCCGGGAGCGGACCGAGCGGGCCCCGGCCGACTATCCGGTACCGGTCCGGGACGACGCGCCGATCCGGGCGTACCGGGACCAGGTGCTGGCGCACATCTCGGCGGCCCGGCCGCTGGTCGACGTCCGGTCTCCGGCCGAGTACACCGGCGAGCTGACCCACATGGAGGCGTACCCGCAGGAGGGCGCGCTGCGCGGCGGCCACATCCCGGGTGCGGTGAACAAGCCGTGGAAGTCGGCGGCGAACGACGACGGCACGTTCAAGAGCCCCGAGGAGCTGAAGGCGATCTACGCCGACCAGCTCGGCCTCTCGCCGGACGACGACGTGATCGCGTACTGCCGGATCGGCGAGCGGTCGAGCCACACCTGGTTCGTGCTGCGCCACCTGCTCGGCTACCCCCGGGTCCGCAACTACGACGGCTCGTGGACCGAGTGGGGCAACCTGGTCCGGGCCCCCGTGGTGAAGGGCGACCAGCCGGGCGGCGTGGCCGGCTGACCGGGACTTCGGCATTGGCGCATGACCCTTCTGCTGGACACTCATGTCGTGCCGTGGGCCATCACGGGCGATGCGACTCTCGGCGACGAGTTCCTCGATCGGCTGCGCCACGCCCCGGACATCTTCCTTGCCCCGATCAGTCTGTGGGAGATCACCCTCAGGCAGAGCGCGGGAAAGCTTGCTGGCCCCCTGACCTGGCCGAGCGGGTGAGGGACATGGTGCGGTGGGCGAAGACCTCGTCCATGTGCGTCTGGGCCCACTGCTTCAGGCCGCGCATCGTCCGGAACAGCGACAGGCCCAGATCGGTCAGCTCGTAGGAGACCGTGACCGGCACGGTCGGTATCACGGTGCGGCTGATCAGCCCGTCGCGTTCCAGGGAACGCAGCGTCTGGGTGAGCATTTTCTGGCTGACGCCGGCCAGCAGACGCGACAGCTCGGAGTAGCGCATCGGTCGGGGGTCACCGGCGCAGTCGGGGCCGCTGCCCAGTGCGGCCAGGATCAGCACGACCCACTTTCCGGAGATCCGCTCGACCAGTTTGTGACTGGGACATGTCGTCAGGAAGGCGTCGTACTCCGCCTTGGCCTGGGCTATCTGCTGCGCCGCTCTTGTCGTCGCCATCGATCCGCTGCTCCAACCGCCGGGTGGGTTACGCACTTTGAGGTGCCTACTTCCTGATGGGAAGTTACCTCCCCATAGTGGGAACAGGCACCTGCCAGGCAACAGAACCGCCTGGCCTCCCTTCGAAAGCCAGAGGTACGCGCATGTCATCCATATCCCTGCCCGGCGGCACCTGGACACTGGGAGACCTGACGGTCACCCGGTTCGGTTACGGCGCCATGCAGCTCGCCGGCCCGTCGGTCATGGGGCCACCCGCCGACCACGACGGTGCCCTCGCCGTCCTCCGCGAAGCCGTCCAACTCGGCATCACCCACATCGACACCGCCGACGCCTACGGGCCGCACGTCACCAACCGGCTGATCCGGGCGGGGTTGCACCCGTACCCCGACTCGCTGCACATCGCGACCAAGGTCGGTGCGATCCGCGACCAGCAGGGCGGCTGGCCTCCGGCCCGTGACCCGGAGAGTCTGCGCCACGCCGTCCACGCCAACCTGGAGAACCTCGGCCTTGAGGTGCTCGACCTGGTCAACCTCCGGCTCGGCAATGCCAAGGGGCCGCAGCCCGGCTCGCTCGCCGAGGCCTTCGAGACGCTCGTCGAACTCCAGCAACAGGGCCTGATCCGGCACCTCGGTCTGAGCAACGCCACGCCGGAGCAGGTCGTCGAGGCGCAGGCGATCGCGCCGATCGTCTGTGTGCAGAACATGTACAACCTCGCGCACCGCCGGGACGACAACCTGATCGACGCGCTCGCCGAACAGGACATCGCCTACGTGCCGTTCTTCCCACTCGGCGGCTTCAGCCCGCTGCAGTCCTCGATCTTGTCCTCGGTGGCCGCCCGGTTGTCCGCGACGCCGATGGCCGTCGCCCTGGCCTGGCTGCTGCGGCGGTCGCCGAACATTCTGCTGATTCCCGGGACCTCGTCCACGGACCACCTGCGCGAGAACGTCGCCGGCGCGGGACTGTCGCTTTCTGCGGACGACATCGCCGAGCTGGACAAGATCGGCCAATGACGGAGTATCGGCCGCTGCCAGGACGTCCGCCGCTCTTCCGGTGACCGCCGTGTCGCCACCTCGGCGAGCTACGGCGGTCGGATCGGCCGGGTTGGGGGCCAGCGCCAGAGGCCCGGCGCGGGAAACGCCGGGCCTCTGGCGTACCTGGTTCGCTGCCTTCGGCAGTGGGGTCAGGGGCTGCTGCAGGTGACCGGTGGCCGTACTGCCGCCGCCCCACTGTCGCTGCCGTTGAGCAAATCGGGAGCTTGGCTCACCGTCCCGGCGGAGGGTTAGGCGATTTGCCGGAGGTCGCTGCCGTAGTCGAAGATGATCCGCATCCGGGCACCCAGCGCTCGTGCGTACCGGCTTAGGGTCGCGACCTCGTTGGCCTCCAGATCGCCGTTTTCGATCTGACTGACCCGGCCGGGCGTGATTCCCATCAGCTCGGCCACCTGCCGCTGAGTGAGCCCGAGACGCTTACGCTCCTCCGCTAGGTGGAACGCGCTGATCCATGCCTCGGTGCGGGCGCGCTCCATTTCGAGCGCGTTGTCGTTCCCGTCGTGCAACTCGGCACGGATGTCGTCCCAATCATGGAAGTCGCTCATCAGCCCTCCCTCCGCTTCCTTTCGAAGGCGAGCCAGCCTTCGTACGCGATCTCGGCGACCGGGACCGCCTCCTTGTACCATTGCGACCAGTCTCCGGCCTTGTTGCCGGCCACCAACAGCACCGCCTGCGACCAGGGATCGAAGACGAACAGAATCCGGATAGCGACGTCCCGCCCGGATCTCGGCCGCAGCTCCTTGAGATTGCTGATGTTCGAACCTCTGAGCGTGTCGACCAACGGACGCCCCAGCCCCGGACCAGTGTCAGCGAGCATGTCGATCGCCACGTTGACAGACCGGTACGTTGCTGGATCAGTCTGGCGGAGCGACCGCAACCAGTCGCGGACATCGCTGGTCGTCCTGATCGCCCAGCGGCGGGCGGGGACGTGAGGCATGGGGTAACTATAGCTCGAGCTATACCTTGAGGCAGTATGTGAACCGAGAAACGCAAATCGAGGCGGAGATTTGCCTCGATGGGTGGAGCCGGGGACCCGAGCACCTGCGGCCAGAGGCCCGGGCGTACGTCGCCCCGGGCCTCTGGCGTACCTGGTTCGCTGTTTTCGGATGGCAGGTCAGGGGCTGCTGCAGGTGACCGACGGGGTGGCCGAGCTGCCGCCGCCGACGAACCCGAACGAGGTGCTCTGCCGGGGTTGCACGGTGCCGTTGTGTCCGACGTTGCGGACCGTCACCGAGCTGCCGCTCTGGCTCAGTTGGCCGTTCCAGAGGTTGCTGATGGTCTGGCCGCCGGGCCAGGTCCACCGGACGGTCCAACCGTTCAGCGTGGAGTTGCCGCTGTTGGTGATCGTCACCTCGGCCTGGAATCCGCCGCCCCAGCTGCCGATGGTGCGGTAGCTGGCCGTGCAGCCGGCGTTGCCGGCGGGCGGGGTGGTCGGCGGGTTACCGGGCGGCGTGGTGGGCGGGTTGCCCGGCGGGGTGGTCGGCGGGTTGTTCGGGCCGCCGTCCGGCGCCACGGCCCGACCGGTGGTCGGCGAGATCATGCCGGGGCAGAGGTTCCGGTTGCTCAGGTTTGCCACGATCTGCGACACCGCGTTGATCGTGCTCTGGTAGCCGTCGTGCATCAGGATGACGCCGCCGTCCTGCAGGTTGTTCGCCGCCTGCACGATCTGGGCGGTGCTGGCGCCGTTCCAGTCCTGGGAGTCCACCGACCAGAGCACCTCGGTGAGGCCGTACTGGGCCTGGACCGAGCGCAGGGTGGCGTTGGTCTCGCCGTACGGGGGCCGGAACAGTCTCGGGGTGACGCCGGTGGCCTGCTGGATGGCCTGCTGGGTCTGGCTGATCTCCGAGGCCATCTGCTGCTGGCTGAGCTGGGTCATGTGCGGGTGTGACCAGCTGTGGTTTTCGACCCACATGCCGGCATCCCGCTGGGCCCGGGCCAGTGCGGCGTTCTGCTGCACCCGCTGGCCCATGTTGAAGAAGGTGGCCCGGGCGCCGGCTGACCGCAGCGCGTTGAGCAGGGCGGTGGTGGTGCCCGGGTTCGGGCCGTCGTCGTAGGTCAGGGCCACGTAGCCGTTGCACGCGGCCGCGGCGGCGGGCTGCGCCGGAGCGCCGACGGTCAGGGCCACGACACCGCTGGCGACGGCCAGGGCAGAGGTCGCGAGCGTGACGGCCAGGCGTCTCACGAATCGGGGTGGTTGGGACATCTGGACTCCTCGGAGAGGACGGGACGGTGGGCCACCGGTGGCGGCGGTGGTGGGGTGATCACGGCAGGCGGCGGCGTCGGGAGGGTGGTGCGGACGGTTCGCCTCGTCGACCACACATGACCGGGCTCCGTGATCGCATTGAAATATTTCGTAGTATCGCTTGAAACAAATCAGCGAGCAAGAGTAGATGGCGATCGATCTATTGGGGTGCTGGACAGGACTGCGTCCAGGCTGCTCACGGTCGTGAGAATCCGGTCGTCGCCCGGCTGGCGTGGTGACGGCGGCGGGGGCAGGTGGCAGCACGGTCGGGCGGGCGACACGGCCCGGACCGCGCACGGGCAACCGGGTGCCAACCGAGAGTTCCGGAAGACTTCCGGCAGGCCGGCAGGCATTCCGGCCGGCAGCCGCTCCGGCGCACCAGAGGGCAGGTGGTCAGGCGCTCAGGCGCTCAGGCGATCGGGTTGGTCAGGCCGGCAGGACGCGACCGAAGAAGGCGAGCGCCTCCCGGACCACCTCGGCCCGGGTCTCGGCCCGCAGCGCGAAGTCGTAGTGACCGGTCGCCGGCAGCGCCCGCGCGGTGGCACCCGGGATGTGCTCGCGGTAGACCAGCGCGCCCGTCGCGCCGGGCGCCTGGTCGTCATCCTCGCCCCAGAGGCTGTGCACGGGCACGCTGATCCGGCCGAGGCTGGCCGGGTCGCAGACCATCCCCAGCACCGGTGCCAGTTGGAACGCACATCGGACCCGGTCGTCGGCGACGTCCACCCCGCAGGCCGACATGCTGACCGCGTACGCCAGGGCCGGATCGTGCCGCCGGATCTCCTGGATCAGGTTGGGGTACTCCGGCAGCGCTGTCTGGTCGGGCTCGTCCAGGAGCCGGCGGTAGCGACGTGGCGAGATCCGGGCACCGACCAGTCCCGCCACCGTGTAGCCACCGAGCGAGTAGCCGGCCGCGCCGACCCGGGTCAGGTCGATCCCGGGGTCGTCGGCGAGCGCGTCGAGCACGATGGTGAAGTCCCGAGGCCGCTCCCAGACGAAGCTGAACCCCAACGCCACGTACGGCTCGGACGCGGTGTTGCCGTGGTGGTCGACTCCGGCGACGGCGTACCCGGCCCTGGTCAACGCCTCGGCGAGCCAGCCGAACTCCTGCGCCGCCCCGCCGGTGCCATGCGAGAAGAGCACCAGCGGGGCCGGGTCGGTGCGGGCCGGTCGCCACAGCGTGGTTCGGACCGGACGGGGTGCGCCCGGCTCGGTCCAGTGCGCCCGGTCGACATCGACGAGTGGCAGTGTCTCCGGCATGCCCGGCAGGTTAGCGACCCGCCGCCACCCACGCCCCGGTCGCCGTCGTCAGCCGTCGGTCACCGCCCGCCGCAGACCCGTCAACCCGGGTACGTCGATCCGCCGCCGTACCGCACCGGTGTCCGGGTCGGCGACGAGCAGGGCGTCGGGCTGGCCGACGTACACCACGGAGCCGTCGGCGGAGTGGGCGAGTCCGCGTACCTCGGCCGGGACGGACCACCGACCGACCGTGCCCTCGCCGGCCAGGGCCGGCACCGCGACCACCTCGCGACCGGCCGCGACCAGCAGGATCTTCGGCCCGGCGAAGGTGGCGAAGGCGGTGGTGGAGGCGCTGACACCGGTCGGCGGCTCGAACCGGACGGTCCGGCTGACCACAAGCTCGTCCGCGTTGATCACCGCCATCGTGCCGCTGCCGGCGTCCACCACGTAGAGGGTGCCGTTGCCCGGATCGGCGGTGATCGTGTGCCCGGGGCCGGGCCGCTCGCCGAACGGCGCCGGCAGGTCGACGCAGTACGCCCACCGTTCGGTGAGGCTCAGCGTGTGCACGAAGGCGTGCACGTGCGGACCGTCCCGCCGCGCCCCGGCGACCCGGTCCCGGGTGTGTACGTGCTCCGGCTGGTGCGTGTAGAGGGTGAAGAGTCGCCGCCGTCGCTGGTCGTACACGGCCTGCCGCCCCTCGCCGCGCATCTCCTCCTCGGCGCCCGGCGGTATCACCGACTTGGTCCGGGTGACCAGCGGTTGGAGTTCGCCCGAGGCGAGGTCGACCAGCCGGACCCGGTAGCGGTCCGGTGCGGTCGGCGGCAGGTAGTCGAGAACGAACAGCGCGCTGCCGGTGTCGTCGAACGCCTCCGGTTCCAGGTTGCCGGGCAGCTCCAGTCGGTGCCGTTGGCCGGCACTGTCCATGACCACGATCGTGGTCCGCTCCCGGGGTCCCGGCCGGTACGGGTCGTGTCCCGGCCCGGCGTCGGTGGCGAGCGCGACCAGCCCACCGTCCGACGAGGTGACCCGGACGGCAAGGTCACCGGTCACGCTGCCGCCGCTGACCACCGCCCCGTCCGGCAGCCGGTGACTGGTCAGCCGGGTGATCGCGCCGGCCGCCGCACGGTCGGCCCGGACGAGTCGCCGGTTGTCCCCGCTGAGCACCCCCGGGGCGGGCGTGACCAGCAGTTTCCCGGTCGCGGCGTCGACGGCGGCCAGCGCGCCGCCGGCCGTCTCGACCACGAGCACGTCGCCGGTGGCTGAGTTGGTGCCGGCGGTGCCCTGCTCGCCGGCCGTACGTCGGCAGCCGGTGATGGTCAGTACCGCGCCGGCGCCGGCTGTCGCGCCGACCAGTCGCAGCAGCTCACGTCGGGTTGTCATGCCGGGTAGAGGCGTGACGTGTCGACGTGGTTCCGGTCGATGTTCCACCGGGTCACCTTGGGGGGTGCCCGCCCCGGGACCGACGACGGTTGCCGCCGAGGTCGGCCCCGAGGCGGGCGCGGGTGATGAGCAGGCGTGGGTTGACCCAGGCGAGGAACCGGGCGTGCAGCAGCTTCGGGTCCGGGCCAGGATCAGGGTTGAGTCGGTAGAGGTCCTCGGTCGCGGCCTGCAGTGCGGCGCCGAGGTAGACGAAGAGACTCAACGGGTCGGCGTAGTAGTCGAGCGGCAGCAGGGTCCGCGCGGCCAGGCAGGGCCAGTCGGTGGCGCAGGCCCGGCAGAGCCAGATCGGCCGTACCGGAATGTGCGGTGGGGGCGGCGGTCCGGGTGACTTGCCGCCGTTGTTCATCCGGTGCCCCGGGCCCGGTGGGCCTGTGCGGGAGTCAGCCGGCCGGCACGGCCGATCTGATGCATTCCGGAGGGAGAATTCCACCACGGGCGTTCATTTCTCGGCCAGGGCGTGGGAAACGCGCGCAGCGCATTCGGCATTCTCACCCGGCCGATCGCCGGTTGGTCCGCAGCGGTGGGCGGGAACGGCATCGGCGTGGTCCCGACGAGGTCCGGACAACGCCACCGCAGCCCACATCGGCAGTACCGCCACCAGCGCCGCCAGTCCCGGCGATGCCGTGGCCACCAGGTCACCCCTTCCCGGGTACGACGTGCCATGTCGCCGCCCTCCTTCCGCCCGAGATCTGCTTCGTGGTGGACGCGGGGCCGCCCCGGGGAAAGGGGGGAAGGGGTTCTCCGGGACGGCCCCGCGCGGTTCCGCCCGTCCTATTCACACCCCGAGCGGTTCCGCTGACTTCCACTCTGGACAAGCGCCATCAGTTGCGATAGATGTTTGGTGCGTTCGTCGCGGAGTTGTCGGATCTGGAATGGGTCGTGTGGCGATCTGTGGCGGGCTGTGGAGTTGATCTTTTTGGTGTGGAGGAGGAGCAGATGGTGACCGTGGCCCAGAATTCCTTGATCGCCTTTATCGTCGACGAGATTCGCCGGGCGAGACTGTTGGCGGAGATGACCCAGGAGGCGTTCGGTCGGGGCATAGGCTTCTGCGCGTCGCAGGTCAGCGCGGTGGAGAACGGCACCCGGTCGCTGAGCCTCGAATACGTCCGGGGCGCCGACGTGGCGCTGAAGACCGGCGGCCTCTTCGAACGCATGGTGATCCGACTCAAACTCGACGGCGACCCCGGCTGGTTACGCGAGCGGATCGAAATCGAGCAGAAGGCCGAGGCGCTTCGGTGGTTTGAAAACGCCATCATCCCGGGACTGTTGCAGACCGAGGCGTACGCCCATGCCATCTTCGCAAGCGCCAGAGTGCTCAGCGCCGACGAGGTGGCCGAGCGGGTTGCCGGCAGGATGGAGCGCAAGTCCATCCTCAGTCGTGCGAAGCCGCCGCAGATGATGGTGGTGTTGGATGAAGGTGCGCTGCACCGGCCGGTCGGTGGGCCGAAGGTGATGCATGACCAGCTGCTACACCTGGCGACGGTGGCGGCGGAGATGCCAAACGTCTGGGTGCAGGTCGTACCAACCGAGGTCGGCGCCTACGCCGGCCTGACCGGGCCTTTTGTCATAGCCACGCTGCCAGGTGACGAAAACCTTGCCTACCTCGACAACTACCTCGAGGGCATGGTGGTGCACGACCCTACGGAGATAACGTCGATGGTCAAGGCGTGGGAGTTGATCCGAACCGAGGCGCTACCGCACAAGCAGTCGATGCAGTTGATATTGGAGGTGGCGGAGAGATGGAGCTGACCGGGGCGACCTGGCGGAAGAGTACGCGTAGCAATGGGCACAGCGGAGACTGTGTCGAGGTGGCGGACAACCTGCCGGGGATCGTCGGGGTGCGGGACAGCAAGGACCCGACCGGTCCGGCGCTCACCTTCGAGCCTCGGGCCTGGCGTGCCTTCGTTCGTACCGTCGTTTCCGCCTGAGCGAGCACGGGCGTTCGTAGCCGCACCACCAGTCGACCAAGCTGATAGCAGAGGTGGCGGAGAGATGGAGCTGACCGGAGCGGTCTGGCGCAAGAGCAGCCGCAGCAACGGGTCGAGCGGCAACTGTGTCGAGGTGGCGGACAACCTGCCGGGGATCGTCGGGGTGCGGGACAGCAAGGACCCGACCGGTCCGGCGCTCACCTTCGAGCCCCGGGCCTGGGGTGCCTTCGTTCGTACCGTCGTTTCCGACTGACCCGCCCCGAGGCGGTGCCTGCCTATTCCTGACCGAGTGCGTACTCGACGGCCTGCCGAAGGCTCCTCGGTGGGCGCCCGAGCAGGCGGTGCAGGTCGTCGGTCTGCCGCTCCAGCATGCCGGAGCGGGCCAGGCCCATCAGGAAGCCCAACGGTCCCGGGATCCCTTCGGCCGCCTCCCGGTGTTCGACCGGTGATCCGGTGACCTCGGTCAAGGTCTCGGCGAGCTGCGGATACGTCCACAGCGGCCCGGTCAGGTCATAGCCGCGACCCAGGTACGTGTCGTCGGTCAGGACGTTCACGGCGGCCTCGGCGAGATCCGTCCGGAGTGCGGTATTGAGGCCACGGCCGCCGGTGCCGCCGACCAGGGTGCCGGACTCGACCGCATCGCGGAGACCCGGGTTGACGAATCCCTCGGTGTAGAACGGGTGCCGCAGCATGGCGTACCCGATCCCGCTGTCGACGATCGCCCGCTCGGTGGCGTGGTGGGGCGCGTTCAGACCCTCGCCACCGCGATCCGCGCCGAGGAAACTGGTGTACGCGATGGCCTGTACGCCAACTGTCACCGCGGCGTCGACCGCGGCGAGATGCTGCCGGGTACGGCGGTCCGGGGCAAGTTCGGGTGACGAGATCAGTAGTAGCCGTTCCGTCCCCCGGAACGCGGATTCCAGGCTCGCCGGGTTGTCGTAGTCGCCGTGTCGTACGTCGACGCCGAGCGCGGCCAGATCGGTGTGCCGGGCCGGGTCGCGTACGGCGGCGACGACCTGGTCGGCCGGCAGACGGGTCAGGAACTGGGCGATGACCAGCCGGCCGAGTGCGCCGGCGGCCGCCGAGACGACGATCATGTGTTTCCTCTGCTGGGCGACGGGTGCTGGACGACGGGTTGCCGGCGTGCCGCCGTGGCTCGGGCGGCCTGCGGGTTGGTTGATCACGTAAGGCGTGGCCGGCTGGGGAGCCTGTCGCAGAATCGGTTGGCGTGGCTTCTGTCCCGGTAAGTGATCTTTGTTGATACTTGATAGGTGGCTAAGGGGTTCAAGGTGGTGGATCGGGGGCAGCAGTTTCTGCTGCCCCCGAGTCTGTTGGACTGGTTGCCGGCTGATCATCAGGTGTGGTTCGTGATCGACGCGGTCGCGTCGATGGACACGACGGTGTTCACCTCCCGGGCCAGGCTGGGTGGGGCAGGGCAGGCGCCGTATGACCCACGGATGCTGTTGGCGTTGTTGATCTGGGCGTATGCGGGTGGGGTGACCTCGTCACGGCAGGTCGAACGTCGGTGCCGGGAAGACATCGCGTTCATGGTGATCTCCGGACTGGCCCGGCCGGACCACGCCACGATCGCCCGGTTCCGCAAGGACCACGAGGCGGCGTTCGAGACCCTGTTCACGCAGGTCCTGATGTTGTGCGGACGAGCGGGGATGGGCGGGCTGGCCCATATCGCGATCGACGGGACGAAACTCGTGGCGAACGCGTCGAGGAACGCGACCTGCGACGGCGAAGCACTACGGAGCATGGTGCGTCGACTGTTGGCCCAGGCGGAGGCCGATGACACCGTCGAAGACGAACATCAGGGGCCGGACAATGGGAACGATCTGCCCCCGGACCTGCGTGATCCGCAACAGCGGGCCGCGACGATCAACAGGTTGCTCGCCGACGCGGCTGTTGATCCCGACCCCGACCGGGCGAAGGCACGCACGTCGGCGGCCCGCCGGTTGAACCGCACGGTCGCACTCTGCGACGACCTCGCCCGCCGGCAACATAGCGCCTCGCAGCCGGTGCTCGACAAAGCCCGAGCCCGGCTGGCCAAGGCCCAGGACCGGCTGGCCCGCACCACCGCCCAGATCACCGCCACGAACCAGGCACGGCAGGCCCGCGATAAGGAACTCGCCGCCAACGGGCGGGCGTTGCCCGGCACCCGTCCCGTCCCGGTCGATCAACACGCCCACGTCCGCGCCGCCGTCGCGAGTGTCCAACGCGCCACCGCACGCCTGAACGAGAAGACCGCCGCGATCACCGACAACACCATGAAAGTCAACCGAACCGATCCTGACTGTCGGCTCATGCCCCGCCACGACGGCGGGTTCATTCCCGCCTACAACGCCCAACTCGCGGTGACCGCCGACCATCTCATCCTGGCCGTGCACCTCACCCAGGACACCAACGACGTCGCACAGGCCACCACGATGATCACCAAGACCGAAACCGCCGTGAACCTGCTACGCGACGAAACCAACCAGCCCACACTGACCATCGGCACCCTGCTCTTCGACGCCGGCTACAACAGCGACGCCAACCTCACCACCCCCGGCCCCGACCGGCTCATCGCCCAAAGCACCCGCCGTCGCCCCGCCGGCACCGCCCCACCCGAACAACCACCACCCCACGCCCCCGCCCGCGACCACATGGCCTGGCGACACACCACCACCGAAGGCAGAAACCTCTACCGCAAACGCGGAAGCACCGTGGAACCCGTCAACGCCCACCTCAAAGACCGCCGGGGACTACGCCGCCTCGCCCGCCGTGGACTAACCGCCGCCACCGCCGAACTCCACCTCGCCGCCGCCGTCACCAACCTCCTACGCCTCCACAGCCGCACCGCCACCACCTGACCAACCACCAACAGGTGCGGGCCGGCGCCCAGCGCCGGCCCCCACCCACAACCCACCCAGCCCACGCCACCAATTCCGCGACAGGCTCTGGGGCAGGCCGACGATTACGTGATCATGGATCGCCGACCCGGGGGCGCGCCACCGGATATCCAGTGGACGGCCACTGCTACCGCATGTTTCCCTATAAGCCCCCGACGGGGGTAGATTAGGGAACGATGAGTAATGAAATGTACTCGGTGGAACAGGTGGCGGAGCGGCTCGGCCTGCACGTCCGCACCGTGCGCGGCTACATCCGCACCGGCCGGCTCCGGGCGGTACGGATCGGCAAGCAGTACCGGATCAACCGTACGGATCTCGACGCGCTGACCGGCGGGCCGGGGTCGGGGTCGGTGCCACCCGCCGGGCGCTCACCGGTCGAGGTGTCGAGCATCGTGCAGGTCGACGGTGTCGACCGGGCCGCCGCCGACCGGCTGGGCACGTTCGTCCTGGCGACGGCGAACACCGCCGCCGACCCGGCCCACCCGCTGCGCGTCCAGACCGTGCACGACGAGGAACGGAACCGGATGAAAATCGTGATACTCGGCGGTGCCGCCGACACCGCCGATCTGCTGCGGCTGGTCGAGTCGGTGCTTGCCGGCGACAACGGGCTGCTTGCCGGCGACAACCGCCCGTCCGACCTCGCCGGGGAGACCGGCGGCGGGGAGGCCGGCGGTGCCTGACGTGATCCAGGAACGGGCCGGGGTCCAGGTGCTGGTCTGCGACCCGGCCGGGCCGCCGGTCGCCACCGAACAGGACGCGCTGGACCTGATCGGCGCGGCGTTCCTCGGCGCCGAGGTGGTGGCGGTTCCGACCGAGCGTCTCGACGAGCAGTTCTTCTCACTCGGTACCCGGTTCGCCGGCGAGGTCATGCAGAAGTTCGTCAACTACCGGCTGCGGCTGGTGGTGGTCGGCGACATCTCCCGACACCTCGCCGACAGTTCGGCGCTGCGTGCCCTGGTGCAGGAGTCGAACTCTGGCGGCCACGTCTGGTTCGTACCCGATCTTGACGCGCTCGACGCGCGGCTCCGGGCCGCCAGCGCCCAGCCGCCTCCGAGGCCGGCATGACGATGCACCCCGACGAGATCGACGTCGGTCAGGACCTTGTCGCGCGGCTGGTCGCCGGGCAGTTTCCGCAGTGGGCGGAGCTGCCGCTGTGGCCCGTGCCGACCGCCGGCACCGTCAACGCGCTCTACCGCCTCGGCGACAATCTTGTCGTACGGCTGCCCCGGGTCGCCTGGGGCGCGGACCCCGACCTGACCGAACGTGACTGGCTGCGCCGGCTGGCCCCGCACCTGCCGGTCGCCATCCCCACCCCGGTCGCGACCGGCCAGCCGACCGACGAGTACCCGTGGCCCTGGCTCGTCCTCGACTGGCTGGCCGGCACGAACCCGGTCCCCGGCCGACTCGTCGACCCGACCGGCCTGGCCGCCGGGCTCGCGGAGTTCGTCCAGGCGTTCCGCGAGGTGGACATCCCGGACGGGCCGAAGGCGTACCGGGGTGGGCCGTTGACCGGCCAGGACCCGCACGTCAGGAAGGCCCTCGCGGAGCTGGCCGGGACGATCGACGCGTACGCGGCCGGCGCGGTGTGGGAGGCGGCCCTGGCCGCACCCGCCTGGACCGGTCCGCCCACCTGGGTCCACGCGGACCTGATGCCCGGCAACCTGCTGACCACGGTGGATGGCCGGCTCGGCGGCGTCATCGACTTCGCCACGGTAGGGGTGGGTGATCCCGCCTGCGACCTGATCGTCGCCTGGAACCTGCTCCCCGACGGGGTACGCGACGACTTCCGGTCGGCGGTCGACGTCGACGACGCCACGTGGGCGCGGGCCCGGGGCCGGGCGCTCGCGATCTCGCTGATCGCCCTGCCGTACTACCGGGACACCAACCCACGGTTCGCCGCCGAGGCGCGGTACACCATCAACGAGATCGTCGCCGAATACCGGCACGGTGCCGTATGACATGGCTCGGCGTTGGTCGGTCGGTCCGTACGTCTTGATCGTTGCCGAGTCTGCTGCTTGGCTGACCGACATGACTGACCTCGGACCGGTTGCCTGGCCCCCGGAGCCGATCCGGACCGAGCGGCTCGTACTCCGTGGGTCCGAGGCCCGGGACCGGCCGGCGTTCGTCGAACTGCTGGCATCGCCGGAGGTGCACACCTACCTTGTCGCGCGGCTGGTCGCCGGACAGTTTCCACAGTGGGCGGGGCTGCGGCTGCGACCGGTGCCGACCGCCGGCACCGTCAACGCGCTCTACCGCCTCGGGGACAACCTTGTCGTACGGCTGCCCCGGAGGGACGCACGGCGCGCGCCGCCCGGTCGGGGAACACGGCTCGTCTCACCGTCCCGACGATCTGACGTCCTCGCCGGTGTACCGGGCTTTTGCCGCAGCGGGGCCGTCACATCTGCCTGTCGGCGCGAGCGCGGGTGGCGACAAGGGTAGCCAGCAGGCGCAGCGCCTCGGCGCTCGCCGAGCCGGGCTCGGCGTGGTAGACGACCAGCTGCTGGCCCGGGGTCGCCCGGACGTCGAAGGCCTGCATGCGCAGCGTCATCGGGCCCACCTCGGGGTGGCGAAACGTCTTCCTTTCGAGCTGCTTGCCACGAACGTCGTTCTGTCGCCAGAGGGTCCGGAAGCGGGCGCTGCGCGCGAGCAGTCCCTCGCAGACCTGGGTGAGGCGCGGGTCGCCCGGCCAGGAACCGAGCGCCAGTCGCAGACCAGCCACGGTGTTGGCGGCAGCAGTGGACCAGTCCGCGTAGAAGGTGACGGCATCGGGATCGCAGAAGACGATCTCCGCGAGGTTGCGCGACGTCGGAAATCCGCCGAAGAGTGCTCTCCCGAGGCTGTTGCCGGCGAGAACGTCGTACGCACGCCCCAGCACCAGTGCCGGATTGTCCGGCCACATATCCATGAGTTGCAGGAGCCCGGGATCGACCTGCTCGACCGGACCGGAATTACGCTGCGGGCTCAGGCCGGCCAGCCGGAACAGGTGGCCGCGGCCGTCCTCGTCGAGCCCCAGCGCGGTGGCGAGGGCATTGACGACCTGGGGTGAGGGATTGCGCTCGCGCCCCTGCTCCAGCCGGATGTAGTAGTCGACGCTGACCCCGGCGAGCAGGGAGATTTCCTCCCGCCGCAGTCCGCTGACCCGACGCTGGCCGACGGCGGGGAGGCTCACCTGCTCCGGGGTTACCCGGGAGCGGACGCTGCGTAGGTAGGCGCCGAGAGCAGAGGCGGTCATGGCGCCACGCTACGAGAATTTTCGCCGGTGGTCCTGGGTGGG
>NZ_JBDPLT010000025.1:0-109021 GCF_039871775.1 Plantactinospora sp. B5E13 | reverse complement strand
CGACAGGAGCGGCGCCGGGTACCGGGTGGGGCCGGGTGACCCGCGTCGGGATCAAGCCTGACCGCCCAGAGCGGGGCACCCGGCCCCACCCCCACCGGCCCCGACGGGGAAGAAGGCGAAGACGGCGGCGGCGACGGCATCAGATTCCTCCCACAAAACGTCCCGGCGCCAGCCGCGCCTCCGGATCGAACCGGTCCTTCACCCGACGCATCAGCTCCAGCCCTTCCACCGGCCCCCACAGGTCGACCCGGTCGCGTACCCGGTCGGGGGCGGTCAGCACCACCGCATGCCCGCCGGCCGTTCCGGCCGCCCCCCGCAACTCCTCGACGACCCCGGCCACCCGGTCGGGTTCGGCGTTCGCCGGCAGCCCGGCGTAGAGGACCCCGGTGCCGGCCGAACCGCGTACCCGGATCGGCACGTCGTGCCGGTCGGCCACGGTCCGGGCCGCGCCGAGCAGGTCGGGTACGGCGGAGAGCACCCCGGTGAGCTTCAGCCCGGTGCCACCGGGCAGCCACGGGTACCGCGACCACCAGGGCGGCGGCGACCCGGCATCGACCAGAACCTCCAGATCGGCGCCGGTCGGACCCGGCCCCGCCGCCCCGGCCAGCAGTCGTCGGGCCGCCTCGGCCCGCCCGGCCACCCCGGCGGTGGTGCCGCCGATCAGCACCACCAGCTCGATCGGCCCGTCGACCGGGGCGTCGACCTCCAGCGCGTCCGGTACCAGCTGCGCCGCCCGCACGGTGGCGACCAGTCGTCCGACCAGGTCGGCGCCACCCGCCCCGGCCAGCGGGACCCGGCAGCGGACGTACGCCTGCGCGGCCGGCACCGGATGCAGCCGGAACGCGCACTCGGTGACCAGCCCGAGGGTGCCGTACGCGCCGGTCACCAGCTTGCCCAGGTCGTAGCCGGCGACGTTCTTCACCACCTTGCCGCCGGCGTGGGCGACCACGCCGTCGGCGCGGACCAGGGTGACCCCGATCAGCAGGTCGCGAACCGTGCCGTACCCCATCCGGCGCGGCCCGCTCGTGTTCGTCGAGACCACCCCGCCGACGGTGGCCCCGGGCAGCGGGTCGTCCAGCGCCAGCTGCTGACCGGCCGGGGCGAGCAGTTGTCGCAGTTCGGCCAGCGGGGTACCGGCCCGGACCACCACGATCAGGTCGCCGGCGGCGTGTTCGACCACGCCGGCGAGGCGACGGGTGTCGACGATCAGGTCCAGCGCCGTCGGCGGATGTCCCCAGTCGAGTTTGCTGCCGGAGCCCCGGGCGACCACGGTCAGACCGTGCCGTGCGGCGGCGGCCAGTACCGTCGCCACCTGCTCCGTCGTCGCGGGCTCGGCGACGAACCGGGCCGGTACGCCACCGACCACGTCCACCGGACCGGCCGGCCGGACCAGCCCGGCGTCCTCGATCGTGGCGAGCAGGTCAACCGAACCCGGTACGTCGGACATGGTCAGAACACCTCCGCGAGACCCGCCTCCTGCAGTGGATGGGGACCCTTGCGCCGGCCGGGCACCTCACCACAGAGCCGGGGCGTGGGGAAGATCTTGCCGGGGTTCGCCAGCGACCGGGGGTCGAAGGCGCACCGGAGCAGCTGCATCGTGTCGAGGTCGTCGTCGGTGAACATCCGGGGCAGGTACGTCGCCTTGTCCATCCCGACCCCGTGCTCGCCGGTGATCGACCCGCCGTACGCGACACAGAGGTCGAGGATCGCCCCGGAGAGTTCCTCGGCCCGGTCGGTCTGCCCGTCGATCGTCTCGTCGAAGAGGACCAGCGGGTGCAGGTTGCCGTCGCCGGCGTGGAAGACGTTCGCCACCCGGATGCCCCGCTCGGCGGCGAGTTCGCCGATCCGGCGCAGCACTTCCGGCAGCGCGGTCCGGGGGATCACCCCGTCCTGCACGATGTAGTCCGGGCTGAGCCGGCCGACCGCGGCGAACGCCGACTTGCGCCCCTTCCAGAACAGCGCCCGTTGCGCCTCGTCGGCGGCGATCCGTACCTCGAACGCCCGGTGTGTCCGGCACAACGTCACCACCTCGGCGAACTGGGCCTCCACCTCGACCGCCGGGCCGTCCAGCTCGACGATCAGCACCGCGCCGGCGCCGGCCGGATATCCACATCGGACGGCCGCCTCGGCGGCCTCGATGGCGAGCGCGTCCATCATCTCCACCGCCGCCGGGACCACCCCGGCCGCGATGATCGCCGAGGTCGCCGCACCGGCGGCGTCCGTCGTGGGAAAGGCGGCGAGCAGGGTACGTACCGACTCCGGCAACCGGACCAGCCGTACGGTGACCTCGGTGGCGATGCCGAGGGTCCCCTCCGAGCCGACGAACGCGCCGACCAGGTCGTACCCGGGGCTGTCCGGGGCCGCCCCGCCGAGCCGGACCAGTTCGCCGTCCGGGGTCACCACCTGCAGACCGAGCACGTGGTTGGTGGTGAAGCCGTACTTGAGGCAGTGTGCGCCGCCGGAGTTCTCCGCCACGTTCCCGCCGATCGAGCAGATCTGCTGACTGGACGGGTCGGGGGCGTAGTAGTAGCCGTGCGGGTGGGCGGCCCGACTGACCGCCAGGTTGATCACCCCGGGTTCGACCACCGCCCGCTCGTCGGCCGGGGCGACCTCCCGGATCTCGCGTAGCCGGGAGGTGACGACCAGTACCCCGTCCGGGTGCGGCAGGGCGCCGCCGGAGAGCCCGGTCCCGGAGCCCCGGGCCACGAACGGCACCCCGGCGGCGACACAGGACCGGACCACCAGGGCACACTCCTGGGCGGTGTGCGGCAGCACCACCAGGGCCGGCACGACCCGGTACGCGGCCAGCCCGTCACACTCGTACGTCCGCAGCCGGGCCCGGTCGTCGATCACCTGGTCGGCGTCGAGCCGGGTACGCAGTTCGGCGGCCAACCTCCCGATCGTCGCCGCGCGTTCCGCCGACCGATCCCCGTCGGGACCGGTCGTCGTCGATCGTCCGTCGTCGTCACCGGTCATCGCCGACCTCCGTTGCGGACAGCTTGTTACGGCATCCTCTCGTACGCGGGCAGCGTGAGGAAGTCCACAAATTCGTCCGCGACCGCGACCTCCGTGAACAGGGCCCGTGCCTCGGCGTACCGGTCCGGGTCGGCGTCGAGCCGGGCGATCTCCTCGTCGGCGATCCGTTCGACCAGTTCCCGGGTCACCGGCACGCCGGTGTCGAGGGTGACACCGTTGTGCAGCCACTGCCAGACCTGGGAGCGGGAGATCTCGGCGGTGGCGGCGTCCTCCATCAGGTTGAAGATGGCGACCGCACCGGAGCCGCGCAGCCAGCTCGCCAGGTACTGGATACCGACGCTGACGTTGTTGCGCAGTCCGGCCTCGGTGGGCCGGCCTCCGGTGGCGGCGACGTCCAGCAGTTGGGCGGCGTCGACCCGTACCTCGTCCCGGGTCCGGTCGAGCTGGTGTGGCCGGTCGCCGAGCACGTTGTCGAAGACCTCGCGGCAGACCGGGACCAGGTCCGGGTGCGCGACCCAGGAACCGTCGAAGCCGTCGTCCGCCTCCCGGGTCTTGTCCTCCCGGACCTTCGCGAAGGCGGTCTCGTTGACCGTCGGGTCGCGTCGGCTGGGGATGAACGCCGCCATGCCGCCGATCGCGTGCGCGCCACGCCGGTGACAGGTCCGGACCAGCAGTTCCGTGTACGCCCGCAGGAACGGCGCGGTCATCGTCACCGCGGCCCGGTCCGGGAGCAGGAACTCGGTGCCCCGGGTCCGGAACTTCTTGATCACGCTGAACATGTAGTCCCAGCGTCCGGCGTTCAGCCCGGCGGAGTGTTCCCGCAACTCGTAGAGGATCTCCTCCATCTCGAACGCGGCCGGGAACGTCTCGATCAGTACGGTGGCCCGGACGGTGCCGCGCGGGATGCCGAGCCGCTCCTGGGCGAGGACGAACACGTCGTTCCAGAGCCGCGCCTCGAGGTGGCTCTCCAGTTTGGGCAGGTAGAAGTAGGGCCCGGAGCCGGAGGCGAGCTGCGCCCGGGCGCAGTGGAAGAAGTAGAGTCCGAAGTCGACGAGTGCTCCCGCGATCCGCTCGCCGTCGACCAGGATGTGCTTCTCGGTCAGGTGCCAGCCGCGCGGCCGCACCACGATGGTGGCCAACTCGCCGTCCTGGCGCGGAAAGTACCGGCGGCCGTCCGGCGAGACGTACTGCAGGTAGCCGGCGATCGCGTCGCGGAGGTTGAGCTGCCCCTCGACCACGTTCGACCACAGTGGAGTGTTGGCGTCCTCGAGGTCGGCGAGCCAGACCTTCGCCCCGGAGTTCAACGCGTTGATCGTCATCTTGGCGTCGGTCGGCCCGGTGATCTCGACCCGCCGGTCGACAAGTCCCGGTGCCGGCCCCGCGACCCGCCACGACGGGTCCGCCCGGATGTGTTCGGTCTCCGGCAGGAAACCGAGCGTGCCGCCGGCGGCCAACGCCGCCTCCCGCTCCGCCCGCAGCGCCAGCAACTCCCGCCGCCGTGGCTCGAACTCCCGGTGCAGCTCCGCGAGGAACTCCAGCGCCTCCGCACTGAGAATCTCCGCGTACCGCGCACCCAGCGGGCCGGTGACCTCGATCATGCACGCCTCCAGGTGGGGAAGGGGCTCTCATTATCGCTTCCGGTGGAGGGCGGCACCCCTTCCCGACCTGCGCGGCTGATCACCGGTGGGTCAGCTGACCGCGCCGCCGTTGGCCCGGCAGGTGTCCCGGACGTGCCAGAAGTCGGCGAGGTAGTCGTCGTGCATGCCACGGCCCATGATGCGCAGCATCGCCTCGTCGGCCTGGCGCAGCGCCGAGACGTTGTAGTTGTGGCTGCCGGTGAAGACCCGGGGCACGATGTCGTCGTCGTACGCGCCGTCGATCAGCATGTACTTGTTGTGGGTACGGATGTCCCGGCCCGGCCCGACGTTGAAGTTGCAGCGGGTGACCTGCACGTTGCCGCCGAGCGCGTCGAGTACCCCGGCGTTGGCCTCGCTGTAGACCACGTCGACCCAGCAGCCGGCGTTGCGCAGGGCGGTCAGCTTCTTCGCCACCTCGGGTCGGTTGAACGAGTACATGTTGACCCGTACGTCGGTCTGTCGGCGGGTGCCGGCGTCGTCGTACGAGCACGAACTCACCGAGTCGAGCACACTGACGATGGTGTCGGTGGCCGGGTCGCTGACCGGCTGGCCGGACCGTTCCCGGCGGGGGAAGAAGTACGCCCGGTAGGTGGTCCCGGTCGGCGTGCCCCAGTAGTAGTTGTTGTTCCCGGTCGAGCTGTACCGGTGTGAGCGCAGGTCCGCGAAGTACTGTCGGTACGCCTGGTAAGTGGTCGCGTCGCTGAACGTCACCGCGTTGTTGTACGCCTCGTTCGCGTCCCACCAGCCGAGGTTGGCCGAGCCCTGGAAGACGACGTTGGCGACGGTGGAACCGTTGTCCAACACCACGCTCGACGCGGTCAGGAACTTGTTGTGGTTGTACGCGGTGACCGAGGAGGTGCTGTAGTCGATACGCCGGGTGCCGATGCAACCCCGGTCCTGGCTCGGGAACTGGTCCGCGCAGTGCACGATGTACGACCCGGCGGTGTCGTTCGCGCCGAGCACCGGCAGCAGCCGCTGGTACGGGCGCTGGCTGACCTGCTCGTGGTCGAGGATGATTTTGACGCGTACCCCGCGCTGGTGTGCGTTCAGCAGTCGGGCCGGCAGGTCCGGGGTGGTCGCCGAGTCGGTCACGTCGGTCACCCCGAAGCCGAACCACGACATCTGGATCTCGCCGCCGGCCGGTACCCGGTCGATGATCCGGGCCAGTTGGACGAAGATGGCGTTCTGCGCGGCGGTCGAACCGGTCGGCCGGTTGAAGACGGCCTTGTTCAGCACCGGGTCCGGCTCGACGGCGGCGGCCGGCCCAACCGGTGCGCCGATCGTGGCGGCGGCGACGGTGAAGACCAGTGCCGACCGTGTCGCCGATCGCGGAAAGAACCTACATATCGACATGCCTGGATCATCGCATCCTCGGGCGTCACGGACCAGGGCTCACCGCGTCGCGCGGAGTGTGAGCGACGAGACGCCCGGGTCCGGTACGGATCGACCACGGCCGGTGGTTGTCGCCGGTGTGAGCGGTCGGGATGTCGACGTGGTGGTGATCGGCGCGGGCCAGGCGGGGCTCTCCGCCGGATACTTCCTGCACCGGGCCGGGTTCGCCCCGGAAACCGGGTACGTGCTGCTGGACGGCGGGGCCGGTCCCGGCGGCGCGTGGCGGGAACGCTGGCCGACGCTGCGGCTCTCCGGTGTGCACGGCATCCACGACCTGCCGGGGATGGCGCTCGGCCCCGCCGACCCGGACCGTCCGGCCGCCGAGGTGGTGGCCGGGTACTTCGCCGCCTACGAACGGGAGTTCGGGCTGCCGGTGCACCGGCCGGTCAACGTGCGTTCGGTACACGACCGACCGGACGGCCGGCTCGACGTGCGTACCGACGCCGGCACCTGGACGACCCGGGCCCTGGCCAACGCCACCGGCACCTGGCGGCACCCGTTCTGGCCGGTCTATCCCGGGCAGAACACCTTCGCCGGCCGGCAGCTGCACACCGCCGACTACCGGGGCCCGGCGGAGTTCGCCGGCCGCCGGGTGGTGGTGGTCGGCGGGGGCACCTCGGCCGTGCAGCTGCTGGCCGAGGTCGCCGAGGTCGCCGCCGCGACCCGGTGGGTCACCCGCCGCCCGCCGGTCTTCGCCGAGCGGTTCGGCCAGGAACAGGGCCGGGCCGCCGTCGCCAGGGTGGAGGAACGGGTACGCGTCGGTCTGCCGCCGGGCAGCGTGGTCAGCGTGACCGGGCTGCCGTGGACCCCGCAACTGCGCCGGATGCACGAGACCGGGGTGTTGCGGCGGTTCCCGGTGTTCGACCGGATCGTCCCCGAAGGGGTGGTCTGGGCCGACGGTGACAGCTTCGCGGCGGACGTGATCCTCTGGTGCACCGGGTTCCGGGCCGTCCTGAACCACCTCGCGCCGTTGCGGCTGCGCGCGCCCGGGGGCGGCATCCCGATGGACGGCACCCGGGTCGTCGTCGACGAGCGGATCCACCTGCTCGGGTACGGGCCGTCGGCGAGCACGATCGGCGCGAACCGGGCCGGGCGGACCGCGGTACGCGAGATCCGGCGGCTGCTGGACCGGGTGTCGGCCGGGTCCGTCGCGGACGGCTGACCACCGCCTGGCGGCGGGCATAACACACGCCGCCGGACGGCTCACCGGAGTTGACGAATCAGGTTGGAAGCGGCAACGTAGGGCAAGTACGGCCTGTTGCCACACCCGCGAGTTCGAGAGAGACGCCGACCGCCGTACGTCAAGGCGCCAGCCCGGCCGCACGTCCGCGGCCCCTCCGATGGGCTGGCTACATGTTCGAGGCCTCCCCATCCTCTGCCGGCTCGCCCGCGTTTGGCACGGGTGTGTCGGGGGATGGTCCGGGGCACCCGCGTCAGGGGATGCGGCGTGCGGCCGGAGAGAATCCACAAGGAGTTTTTTATGCTCACGATGACCGAGAACGCCGTACTCGTGATCCGGGACCTGACCGCACAGCAGGAGGTGCCGGACGGCGCCGGGCTGCGGATCGTCAGCGACCTCGCCGCCGGGTCGCTCACCCTGGAACTCGCGGAGAGCCCGGCCCAGGGTGACCAGGTGGTGGACAGCGACGGTGCCCGGGTCTTCCTCGACCCGCAGGCCGCCCAGATACTCGACGACAAGGCCCTCGACGCGGCGGTGGACGCCGAGGGCACCGTGCAGTTCGGTTTCTCCGAGCAGCAGCCGCTCGGCTGAGCTCAGCACCTGGCGTGGTACGCCCGCCGGCGCCGGTACGGACCGGCCCGACGGGCGTACCGTCGTGCGTCGGCCCGACGGTAGAGTGACGCCCGTGCACCGGTGCTTTCCGATCACCCCGCCGCCGCGTTCCTGAGCGGGGCGACCAGGCCAGCGCGTCGAGCCGTCCCGGCCGACGTGCTGCTCCACTGTGGATGACTTCGATCCGGTGACCTGAGCCCGGGTACGCCCCGCTTCCGCGACCATCTCCCTTCTCGTCGCAGGAGCGCGTACGTCCATGCACACCTCATCCGAAGCGTTCACCTCGCCGGCCGTCGCCCGTCCCCGGCCCGGCACCGGCCTTCTCTTCCTGATCATCTCTGGCACCCTGTGGGGCACCGGAGGGCTGACCGGCAGCCTGCTCGGCCGGACCACCGCACTCTCCCCGGTCGCGGTGGCCGGTTACCGCCTCTGTGTCGGCGGTGGTCTGATCGTGGCCTTCCTCCTGCTCACCGGGCGGAGGCTGCCGCGTGGTCGGGCCGCCTGGACCCGGATCCTCGTCCTCGGCGCACTGGCCGCCAGCTACCAGGTCTGCTACTTCGGCTCGGTGGCGCTGACCTCGGTCAGCCTGGCCACGCTGGTCACCATCGGCGCCGCCCCGGTGCTGGTGCTCGCCGCCGAGGCCGTCTCCGGCCGTCGCCGGACAGACCGTCGGGCCGCCGTCACCTGCGGCCTCGCGCTGACCGGACTCGGCCTGCTGGTGGGTCTGCCGTCCGGCGACTTCGGCACCCCGGCCGTCCTCGCCAGCGCCGCCCTCGCCCTGCTCTCCGCGGCCGGGTTCGCCGCGATCACCCTGGTCGGCGCCCGACCGGTGGCGACGCTGGACGACCTCACCGGCACCGGACTCGGCTTCTCCGCCGGCGGACTACTGGTGACCCTCGTCGCCGGGAGTACCGTCGGGCTCGGGTTCGACCCGGACCTCCGGTCCGTGGGGCTGCTGCTCGCCCTGGGCGTCGGGCCGACCGCAGTGGCGTACCTGCTCTACTTCCGTGGGCTGCGGACCGTCCGGCCCGGTACCGCCGCGCTGGTGACGCTGCTGGAACCGTTGGTCGGCGCGCTGCTCGCCGCGGTGCTGCTGGGCGACCGGCTCGGCCCGGTCGGAGCGGTCGGCGCCGGGCTGCTCGCGGTGGCGGTGCTCCTGGCCACGGCGGCGCCGACCACCCGGGCCGGGGCGTCGGCGACCGCGCCGGCGGTGACCAGGTAACCGCTCGGCGGACAGGTCTGCTCGGCAGGCCCGGCCAGGTGGCACCCGGCCGGGCCGGCCGTCGGAGACGGCCGAGCTGAAAATCGATCCTCGAACGGGCTCACATCACACTCGATGCCCTTCTATTGTGGGCAGTCGTAGCCGGACGACCCCCTACGTCACGGCTACCCGTCCGGTGTCGCATCCGTTCGCCGGGCGGCCGAGCGTTTCCAGTCCTCGCGCCATGAGACCCCGGGGGCACCCCCATGCCGGAGAGTTCGCCTACTCCACCGCCGGACGGTCCACCCGCACCGGCTTCGTCGGCAACACCGCCGCAGGCAACACCGCCGCAGGCAGTACGGCCCCCGACGACGGATCCCGGACCGCCGCCGTCGTCGTCCGCTCCGCCCACCGGCCGCAAGATTCCCGACCAACCACCGGGATACCCGAACGCACTGGTCTGGCTGCGCGCCGGCATCCTCCGCGACTGGCGTGGGGTGCTCGGTGCCTTCGTCGCGACCTGGCTGTACGTACCACTCGCGCTGTTGCTCGGATTCTGGGCGGCGGTCGGGCTCGGGATCTTCGGGTCGCTCTCCGGCGGGCTGGACGTGACCGACCAGGTGCCCGCCGAACTGCTGGACACGCCGCTGGTCGGCAGCTTGCTCGACGCCTTCCTGACCCGGTCGGCCGGCGTGTTCGGCGGGTTGCTGGGGGTCGCCGTCGGTTTCCTCGGCGGTTTCCTCTACGTCGTGCTGGTGCCCTGGGGCGACAGCCTCGACAGCCCGGTCACGCTGGTGAGCGGCCTGGCCGGAACGGTCGCCGCCGCGATCGTGATCGGCGTGGCCTACACGCTCTACCGGGTACTGCTGGAGCCACGGCTGCTGCTGCTCTCCGGCGCACGCGCCCTCAGCGCACGCGAGCGGGCCGCGTTGGAGCCGGTGCTCCGGGAGTGTGCGCGCCGCCTCGGCCTGCCGACGGTGCCCCGACTGCTCATCGAGGACGATCCCGTCCTCACCAACGCCCGTACCTACTCGCGGCACATCGTGGTCACCACGAGCCTGCTGACCGAACCGACCGACGAGATCGAGGCGCTGCTCAGCCACGAACTCGTGCACTGGCGCACCGGCGACGAGGTCACCTCGGCCTTCGTACGCGGAGTGGCGTTGCCGTTGTTCCTGCTGCACGCGCTGCCGGTCTGGCTGATGCGCAGCTTCCCGCACCCGGCGACCAACTTCCTCGTCTTCCTCGTCTTCTGGCCGGTCCTGCTGACGATGAAGTACCTGGTCATGCCGCTGCACGCCCGCGACGTCCGGGCGGCGGAATACCGGGCCGACCTCGGCGCGGTCCACGCCGGCCGGATCGACGGACTGCGGGCGATCCTGGAGCGGCGCAAGTCCTTCGAGAACGGCCGCAGCGGGTGGGACGAGGTGGTCTGTGCCAGCCACCCCGCACACGAGCAACGGCTGGACCGGCTGGCACACCTACCCGCCACCTCCGGCGCCGGGTCCACCGGGGACGGCGGCGCCCCGTCCGGGTACGCCGTCGGGTTCGAGGACGCGGTGCCGGGCGGCCCCTCGCGTCGTACCGTGGTCGTCACGCTCGCGGTGCTGCTGGCCGGCTGCCTGGTCGCCAGCGGTCTCGGCATCGTGCAGTGGGCGTTCTTCGGGCCCCGGTCCGCGGTGAACGGCTACTTCTCCGCCCTCGAGGACCGCGACGCCGGCGCCGCGCTCGACTGGCTGGACCCGACGGTCCGCGAGGCCCTCGCGCAGGACGAGACGCTCGCCGCGATGGTCGCCTCCGACGACTACGAGCCGCCGACCGACGTGGACGTCACATCGGTGCGGCGCGAGGGTGACCAGGCGGTGGCGGACGTCTCCTACACGGTGGCCGGCACGCCGATGACCGTCGAGCTGCAGCTCCGTCGCGACGAGTCGACCTCGTTCGGTCTCCGCGGCTGGCACCTCGACGGTGGCCTCTCCGAGATGTCCGGCCCGGACCAGCCGGGCCTGCGGATCAACGGGGTGCCGGTCTCGGCGTCGGAGGGTGACCTCCTGGCGGTCACCGCGTTCCCCGGCCGGTACCTCGCCACCCTGCCGAGCAGCGTGTTGAGCGAGACACCACCGGTCCCGGTCGTGGTCGCGCTCGGCGGCCAGGGCGGCAGCATCGTCGTCACCCCCGCGCCGCGACCGGATCTGCAGAGCCGCGCCGAGCAGGCGGTCGAGGCGTACCTCGACAACTGTGTGCAGCAGGGGGCGGCGGCCGCGACGGGCTGCCCCTTCCGGTTGTACAACACGAGCGTGGAGAAGGTGCGGTGGACGATCACGGAGCAGCCGACGATCCAAGCCGAGTTGACGGGCGCGGCCACCGCCGCCGTCTCCACCCTCGAGGACGGCAGCGGCACGGTCACGGCCTCCTGGACGGCCGAGGACTACCTCGGCCAGTCGCGGCAGTACACCGAGGAGTACGAGTTCTTCGTACGCGGGGTGCTGGTGGTGAACGGCGACCAGGTCACCTTCCAGCCCCCCACCGACTGAGAGTGCTTGACAGCCACCCGACGAGGAGAAAGTGGAGCAGACCGTGACCGACCCGGACGCGGCGGCGTCGCTCGGGCAGACCGCCCGGCGACCGGCCGACCAACCGGTGCACCTGATCCTGACCGCCCACTCGGCGTCGTCGCCGCAGCAGGGGTTGGGCGACTGGCTCCGCCGGCACCCGGAGTACCGCAACGCGGTACGGGAGACCCGCGGACGTCAGGACGGGCGGGCGGGGTTCAGCGACGCGGTGATCATCGCGGTGGTGGCGCAGGCGTTGCTGCCCGGACTCTTCCAGGTGCTCCAGACCTGGGTGGCCCAGCAGCGCAGGGACACCCGGGTACGGCTGCGGGTCGGCGAAGCCGAGGTCGAGTTCCAGGTCACCGGGCGTACCGATCCGAAGGAGTTGCTGGCCGAGGTGACCCGGAGCCTGCCCGCGGTCGCCAGCCAGGCCCCGGCGGGCGGCACCGGGCCGGCGGCTGTGCCGGGGCCCACCGGTGGGGGTGTGACACCCCTCGGCGGCCAGTCGGGTGCTGGGACACCGGCTCCGGTCGACGGCGGCGGGGCCCCGGCAGCCTCCGGAGGCGAACCGGCGCCGACGGTTTCCGGGGGCGAACCGGCGCCGGTGGAGGATGTCGCCAGCGGCGGATAACAGCGCCGTGCCCGGGTCCCCGCCGGAACGGGATGGCCGCGGGCGTCGGCGGCGCCCGGCCCGAGGGCGAGGCGCTAGCCGGGGACGGCCGCCACCCTGTGGCCGGCGGGAACCTGGTCCAGGAGCCGGACCAGGTCCGGCAGCACCTGGCCCAGTGGTGCGTCGACGGTCAGCGAGGCGTGCTCGTCGCCCCGGGTCGGACCCTGGTTGACGATCACCACCGGGATGTCGTGCTTCGCCGCCCGGATCACGAACCGGCGGCCGGACATGACCGTCAGGGAGGAGCCGAGGACCAGCAGCAGCCGGGCCCGCTCGACCAGCTCGAAACAGGCCTGGACGCGGGCGGCCGGCACGGTCTCGCCGAAGAAGACGACGTCCGGTTTCAGTACGCCACCCGGACAGGCCGGGCAGTCGACCACCTGGAACCGTTCGGCGACCTCGTCGGGCAGGGTCACGTCGCCGTCCGGGTTGACCGTGTCGTACCGGGCGGTGAAGTCGGGGTTCGCGGCCCGCAGCCGCCGGTCCAGGGTCTCCCGGTCGGTCCGGTCGCCGCAGTCCAGGCAGGTGACGTGGGCCAGGCTGCCGTGCAGTTCGATCACCGACCGCGCGCCGGCCGCCTGGTGCAGCCCGTCCACGTTCTGGGTCACCACGCCGGCGAGCAGACCCCGTCGTTCGAGGTCGGCGACCGCGTGGTGCCCGGCGTTCGGGGCGGCTCCGGCCATCAGCCGCCAGCCGAGGTGGCTGCGGGCCCAGTAGCGGCGCCGGGCCAGCGGGTCCCTGACAAACGTCTGGTACGTCATCGGGGTGTGCCGGCGTGCCGCCCCGCTCGGTCCCCGGTAGTCCGGGATCCCGGACTCGGTCGACAGGCCGGCGCCGCTGAGCACCACCACGTCGCCGCCGGCCAGGAGTTCCGCCAGCGGGCCGTACCGCTCGGCTGTGCGCGTATCCACCCGTCCATGCTGCCTCGCCGGTGCCGGACCGGCGAGGCGGCATGTGGCGACGGTCACCGACGGGTCGGCGTACGGCGTCCGGTCCGGCGCCCCGGGGCAGCCGTCAGTGGACGACGGTGCACGGGGTGTCGCCGACCCGGAAGTCGCCCGGCGGTACGAACGTTCCGACGTACCGGCCGGAGAAGCCGAACTGGTACGGGGTGTCGGCCGGTGGCAGCGTCGGACCGTCCCAGACCGCGGGGGTCAGGGTGGCGCTGGTGCCGCTGCGCTGGATGCTGGCGTTCCAGACCTGGGTGATGGAGACGCTGGTGGCGATGGTGAACCGCATCGACCACCGGGGCGCCGGTTCGGGGCCGGACCAGGTGACGCTTCCGCTCACCCGGTAGCCGCCGTACCGGTCGACGGTGACACCGACGGTGCAGCCGAAGCCGCGCGGCGGCGTGGGTTCCTCGGTCAGCGTGGTGAAGGTGAGCGGTTCGGAGAGCGGACTCGTCGTGTAGCCCGTTCCGGGCAGGGCGGCGGCCCGGACCGCCACGGTGTACGACGTGTCCGGGGTGAGCTCGACGAGGGTCACCGAGTTGCGGGGCATGGAGAGCCAGCCCTGCCACTCGCCGTCGACCAGGCGCAGCATGGAGTAGCGGAAGACCGGGCCGTCGGGTGGGGACCAGGTCAGGGTGGCGCCGGTCGCGGTGACCGAGGCGGCCACCGGTTGGCCCGGCGGGGGGAGCGGGATCAGCGGGTCGGCCTGGGCCGGGGCCGGTGAGAGCGGCAACAGGGCCAGGCCGAGCACGGCGGCGAGCAGCGACGTGGGCAGCGTACGGCGGAGCATGGCGAGAGCCTTTCTGAGATCGTGATCCAACCAGTGCCCGGCTCGCATCGATATCTATCAAGCTCTGGTGGGCTCCGCCATCGGCCGGTCGGCTGTCGGCGGCCCGATGCTCCGGTGGCTGCCTGGTCGCATGGCCGTGTGGTCGCGGGCCAGCGTGTCCGTGATCGGACAGGCGTACTAACTGTGGTCAAGCGATAACGCAGAGTAGCGTCGATGTCGGAGGCACCGCCGTCCACCGGCCGGGGAGCCAACCGCTCGCCGCCCGCCTCCGTCCACTCCCTCCGGGCCGCACCCCGGCCCGACCAGGCAAGGAGCCACCACCATGTCCGAAGCCAACGACGCAGCCAAGGCCATCGAGGCCGAGTACGCCTCCGCCGAGCAGCCACCCGCCCTCGACGCCGACGCCGGGACCGAGGACGTCGGCCTGATGGCCGTACCCGCCACCGCCGCCGGACTGCCGGCGACCGCGCAGGGCCACTTCGCCGTGGTCAACGCGAACGGGACGCTGGCCCGGGGGTTCGGGGTGGTCTCCAGCGCCCGGCTGGCCCTCGGCCAGTACCAGGTGGTCTTCATCCAGTCGGTCGTCCGCTCGGCGTACACCGCCACCATCGGGCTGACCGGCAGCGTCGGCGCGTCCCCGCCCGGTGAGATCGCCGTGGTCGGCCGGGCCGGCAACGCCAACGGGGTCTTCGTACAGACCTGGAACAGCGCAGGCGCCCCCGCCGATCGCGCCTTCCACCTGCACATCTCGTCCTGACCCAGGTCGACCGCCGTACGGCGGGAGGCGCGAACCGACGTCGGGCCGGCGCGCCACCGGTCCGACGTCCCACCCCGGCCGGGCGGCGGCAGGCCCGGCCCCGGTCCCCGCGGTACGGCCCGGTACCGCGGGGACCGGCGTTTCCGGATTCCCTCCGGGCGACCGTTGCGAACGGGTGCCCTTTGCGGAGGGTCGAATCGATCGCCGACTCCTTAAGATCGGTCGATGCGTCGTATTCTGCGAACCGTCCTCGCCGGCGTTGTCGTCGCCGCCTGCCTCACCCCCGCCGCCCCCGCCGCCGCCGCGGTGACCAGCGGTGCCGTCTTCAACGATCCCACCAACCCCGACCGGCAGTACGCCATCGTCGACCACCTGCGCGGCCTGATCCGCGACGCCGCCACGGGATCGACCATCCGGATCGCGATGTACCACTTCAGCCTGACCCGGATGTCCGACGACCTGATCGCGGCGTACGACCGGGGAGTCAACGTCCGATTGGTGCTGGACAGCCAGACCCGGAGCAACCAGGCGGTCCTCGACCTCGTCGCCGCGCTGGGTACGAACCGGGCCAACCCCTCCTGGGTCACCATCTGCACGACCGACCGGGCCTGCATCGGCAACCTCGCCACGCCGATCATGCACAACAAGTTCTTCCTCTTCTCCCACACCTCCGGCTCGGCGAACGTGCTGGTGCAGAGCTCGGCCAACCTGACCGGCGACAACGCCGAGCGGTACTGGAACAACGCGGTGACGCTGGTCGGCAACACCGCCGTCTACAACTCGTACGTCGACTACTTCAACGACCTGGCCGCCCAGGTGAAGAACAACGACTACTACCGGAGCACGTCCAGCGGGAACGCCAAGTCGTACTTCTTTCCCCGGGCCGGCTCGGGCGCCAGCACCGACACGATCTACAACATGCTCGACGAGAACGTCAGTTGCGAGGGCAACACGTCGGTCGGCACCGAGACCGGGCGCACCATCATCCGGATCGGCATGTGGTATTTCAGCCGCAACCCGATCGCCAACAAGCTGCGGGAACTCGCCGACCGCAAGTGCTGGGTCGACGTCGTCTACACGACGATGGACGCGGACGTCCGGAGCATCCTCGACGGGCACGCCCGGATCAAGCTCTACCGGATCAGCGGCGACCGCATCGTGCACTCCAAGTACCTGCTGATCGAGGGGACGTACGCCGGACAGCGTGACACCAAGTGGGTGGTGACCGGCAGCCACAACTACACGAACGCGGCGCTGCGGGAGAACGACGAGGCGATGCTGCGGATCCAGTCGGCGACCATCCACGACCAGTACCGGTCGAACTTCTGGGCGCTGCGGGCCGCCGGGGTGCCGCAGACCTGATCCGCCGGGCGGATGTGGGACGCCGGCACGAGGGCGCGGTGGTGCCGGCACGAGCGCGCGGCGCCGCCCGATCGATCAAGGCGTCGCCGCGCTCCGGCCGTCTCCCGCCCGCGCAGCCCAGCGGCGGTACGCCAGCGGGGACCTGGCCCGCCGGTCCGGCGTGGTGGCCGTTCCGGCTACGTGTGGGGTTTCCCACCGTCCGGAGAAGCAAACCTGCCCCGGTACGGGACCTGGTAGAGCGGACGCCCCAGCCTCGGCCGCACCCGTGGCCCCGCCGGCAACCCTCTTCCCGCCGGCAACCGTCTTCCCGCCGGCCGCGCATCAGCTGTTGCCACCCTGGGTAAGGAACCGGGCATGGAGCACTTCACGATCGCCACCGTCGCCGAGGAGAGCCCGGACTTCCGGCGGGTGCTGTGGACCGGCAAGCACACCCAGTTGGTCATCATGACGATCCCGCCGGACGGAGAGATCGGCGAGGAGGTCCACGAGGAGATCGACCAGATTCTCACCTTCGTCAGCGGCACCGGAGAGGCACGGATCGCCGGTGAACGGCGGAAGGTGACGCAGGGCGACCTGGTCGTCGTACCGGCCGGAACCCGGCACAACTTTGTGAACACCGGCCCGAACCCGCTGGTGCTCTACACCATCTACGGGCCGCCGGAGCACGCCGACCAGGCGGTGCACCACACGAAGGAGCAGGCCGAGGCGCTGGAGGAGGCCGGCAAGGACGAACCGCCGACCGGGTGAAACCGGGCGACGTGGGTATCCGCGCCGGATGACCGACGTTCCGATCAGCGAGTACGCCTTCCTGTCCGACTGTCGGTCGGGTGCGCTGGTGAGCCGCGCCGGTTCGGTCGACTGGTGGTGCCCCGGCCGGTTCGACGCGCCGTCGGTCTTCGGTCGACTACTCGATCCGCAGGCCGGTTACTGGCTGCTCGCCCCGGTCGGGCAGTCGTCGCCCGGTCGGGGACCGTCGTCCGAGCGGGCCTACCTGCCGGGGACCATGGTGCTGCGCACCGAGCACCACACCGCCGACGGAGCGGTCGAGGTCGTCGACGCGCTCGCCGTCTCTCCCGGCGCCCGGGGGCACAAGATCGGCATGGCCTCCCCGCAGGTGCTGATCCGCGTCGTCCGCGGGTTGGCCGGCAGCGTACGGATGCGGGCCGAGTTTGTCCCGCGTCCCCAGTACGGCCTGCTCACGCCGTACCTGTACAACGGGTCCGACAGGCTGCTCAGCGACTGTGGGCCGGGCCGGCTGGTGCTGCGCGGCGACGTACCGCTGACGGCCCGGGACGACAGCACGGCGGTCGTCGAGTTCACCGTCTCCGCCGGTGAGCGGGTCGGTTTCGACTGCGCCTACGCGGAGACGTACGGTGATCCGGAGGCCGTGCTCGACCGGGTGGCCGCGGTCACCGACGCGGTCGAGGCGTGGCGCTCGATCCAGGCGATCCACCGCTACCAGGGGCGGTATCCGGAGCTGGTCCGGCACAGCGCGTTGGTGCTACAGGGCCTGACCTACCAGCCCAGCGGGGCGGTCGCCGCCGCCCTCACCACCTCGCTGCCGGAGGAGATCGGCGCGGACCGCAACTACGACTACCGGTTCGCCTGGCTCCGTGACTTCGCCTTCACCCTGCACGCCCTCTGGGTCGGCGCCTGTCCCGACGAGGCCGACCGGCTCTTCGACTGGATGGCCCGGTCCACCGGTCGGATCGGACCGCGCCCGCTACCGGTGATGTACGGCGTCGAGGGCGAGCGCTGCCTCGGTGAGACGAGCCTGGACCACCTGCGCGGCTACCGGAACAGCAGACCGGTGCGGATCGGCAACGAGGCGTGGCACCAGCACCAGCTCGACGTACTCGGCGAGATCATGATTGCCGCACACCGGCTGCAGAACACGCTGGGCGACTTCGACGACGCGCTGCGGACCCTGCTGGTCGGGATCGCGGACAAGGCCGCCGAGACGTGGCGGGAACCGGACGCCGGCATGTGGGAGGTGCGCGGCGAGGTCCGGCACTACCTGACGTCGAAGGTGATGTGCTGGGCGGCGTTGGACCGGGCGGTCCGGCTCGCGCCGAAGCTCGGTGACCGGGCCGACCCGGCACGCTGGACGGCCGTTCGGGACGAGATCCGGGCGACCGTGCTCGACCGGGGCTGGAATCCGCAGGTCGGTGCCTTCACCGGTGCCTTCGGCTCGCCCGACCTGGACGCCTCGGTGCTGGTGTTGCCGATCGCCCGGTTCCTGCCGGCGACCGACCCGAGAATGCGGGCCACCATCGAGGCGGTGCACGACCGGCTCGGCTCCGACGGGCTCATCCGTCGCTGGCCGGGCGATCCGGCCGGTTTTGTGCTCTGCGCCTTCTGGCTCGTCGAGTGCCTGGTCATGCTCGGCGAGATGGACCGTGCCACCGAGCTGTTCGAGCGGACCGCGCGCCGGGCCAACGACGTCGGGCTCTTCGCCGAACAGCTCGACCTGACCACCGGGGAACAACTGGGCAACTTCCCCCAGGCGTTGTCGCACATCGGGCTGATCAACGCCGCCTGGCGGCTGACCATGCCGGACCTCTCGGACCTGCCGTCGGACGACACCTCCTGACCGACGGCCCGGGCGGGCCCGGCCGGGCCAGGGGCCGGGTGATCAGCCGAGGTCGTCGGGCTTGGCGAGCAGGTCCAGGGCGAGGGCGGCGGTCCAGCTGAACGCCGGAGAGCCGATCCCCGCCCCGCTGTCCGGGTGGAAGTACTCGTGGTAGCCGGCGTCGCGGACCAGGCCGAGCAGGGCGGTCCGTAACGTGTCGGCCAGGGCGTCGTGCCCGTGCGTACGCAGGCCGCGCCAGAGCAGCCAGTTGATGTTGAACCAGACCGGCCCCCGCCAGTAGCGGTACGGGTCGAAGTCGGCGGCGAGGCGGTCGTAGCTCGGCACCGGCATCCGTTCCGAGACACCGAACCGGGGCGAGCTGACCGCCGCGACCAGGCTCGACACCTGCGCCTGCGGCAGGTCGGGCAGGACCAGCGGCAGCAGCCCGTTGACGCAGCGGGCCGGACTGCGCCGTCCGGTCCGCAGGTCCCGGACGTGGAACAGACCCGACTCCGGGTCGAAGAGCCGGTCGACCAGTGCCCGGGTGATCGTCGCCGCCCGGGCCCGGTGCGGTGCGGGGTCGGCGCCGACCACCTCGGCGATCCGGGCCAGCGCCCGTTCGGCGGCGCCCCGCAGCGCGTTGAAGCCCGGGCACTCGACCAGGAACGGATGCCGCCCGGCCAGGTCCGCGTCCCGATAGCCCCGGTCCCGGTACGACAGCGCGATGGTCAGGTACCGGGCGTAGTCCTCGTCCGTGGGCCGGTGGGTCGAGGAGACCACCTGGGTGTCCCGTCGGGCGTACCGGTGCAGTACGGCGAGGTCGGCCGGTACCGCGGCCAGCGCCTGGTCCCAGGCCGGGCTGTTGTCCAGGCCCGACTCCCACGGGTGCACGATCGCGCTCAGCCCGGCGCCGTCCACGTCGCGGGCGGTGGCCAGGTACTCCTGCTGGGCCACCAGCCGCGGATAGAGCCAGCGCAGTTCGGCGACGGCGGTTTCGCCGGGCCTCCGTAGCCAGGTCAGCCAGGCACCCAGGGCGTGCACCGGCGGCTGGACGATCCCGCTGCTCAGCCGTACCGGCCCCCGCTGGGCGCCGGTCGGCGGGGCCCCCGGGTACGGCTGAGTGCCGCCCCCGCCCCAGAACGTCGGCCCGGGAAAGTAGTCCCGCTCGGTGACGTTCGGGTCGAAGACGATGTGCGGCACCCGCCCGTCCGGCCACTGCGCCTCGAAGAGGCTGCGCAGGTCACGCCAGGCCCGGTCCGGCGCGATGTGGGCCAGGCCGACGCTGATGAAAGCCGCGTCCCAACTCCACTGGTGCGGATAGAGGGTCCGGGACGGCACGGTGTGGGTGCCGGTCCAGTTGGCGTCGAGGACCGCGGCGGCGCCGCGCCACAACGCCTCGTCGAGGTCACCGGCGGGTGCCGACGTACCGGTGGGATCGGTCGGCCCGTCTGCTCGGGCGTGCTTAGCCAGGTGGAACATAACCAGTCAACGCCCGTTTCCCGCGAGCCGTCGTTGTCTTCCGGCCCGCTGTCGCTGTCGGATTTCCGCCCACCGCCCGGCCGGCCCCCGTCAGTGATCACCGGGCGAACTACGGGCAATCTATGTCATCCGTCGACCACCGGCAGGCTGTCCACGTCGACGGTCTCCGGATACTTCAGACCGGCACCGGTGTTGAGCACCACGACCCGTTCGTCCGGCCGGATCCAGCCACCGGCGCGCAGCCGGCGGGCGGCGGTCAGGCAGGCCGCCCCCTCCGGGCAGAGCAGCAGACCCTCCCGGGCGCCGAACTCGTGCAGGTCGGCCAGGATCGCCTCGTCGTCGACCGCGATCGCGGTACCGGCGGTGTCGCGCAGCGCGGTGAGGATCAGTTCGTCGCCGAGCGGCGCCGGCACGTTGATCCCGAAGGCGACCGTCCAGGCGTCGGCCCATGGCTCGGCGCGGGTCGCGCCGGCGCCGAACGCCCGCACGATCGGGGCGCAGCCGGTCGACTGCACCGCGACCAGCCGGGGCATGGCGTTCCCGATCCAGCCCAGTTCCCGCATCTCCTGCAGTGCCTTGTGGATGCCGATCAGACCGACCCCGCCGCCGGTGGGATAGAGGATGACGTCCGGCACCCGCCAGCCGAGCTGCTCGACGATCTCGTACCCCATGGTCTTCTTCCCCTCCAGCCGGTAGGGCTCCTTGAGGGTGCTCGCGTCGAAGATCTCCCCGCCCGGCGAACCACCGGCGGCGGCGATGAGGGTGCCGACGTACCGGCCGGCGTCGCTGATCAGACCGTCGATCAGGTGCAGTTCGGCGTTGGCGGCGACACACTCCCGGCGGGTGATCGTCGGGGCGCCGAGCGGCATCGCGACCGTCGCCCGGAGCCCGGCCCGGGCCGCGTACGTCGCCCAGGCCGCGCCGGCGTTGCCGTTGGTCGGCATCGCCACGTGCTTGATGCCCAGTTCGGCGGCCCGGGAGACGCCGACCGCCGCGCCCCGGGCCTTGAACGAACCGGTCGGCACCAGCCCCTCGTCCTTGACCATCAGCTGGGGCAGGCCGATCGACTCCCCGTAGCGTGGCGCCGGCAGCAGCGGCGTCCAGCCCTCGCCGAGGGTCGTCACGTACCGGTCGTCGGCGACCGGCAGCAGCTCGCGGTACCGCCACAGGTCGGCCGAGCGTCCGGCGAACTCCTCCGGACGGACCGTCTGCCGGACCCTGGGCAGGTCGTAGCGGGCGAGCAGCGGGGAGCCGCAGGTGCAGAGATTCTGCGGACGGTCGGCGTCGTGGGTGGCGCCGCAGCGTGGGCATTCCAGGTGCGTGAGAAACACCGGCTGGCCTCCAGTACGTCGGGTCCTCCCATGATCCCCGGCACGGTCGCCGACCTTGGTGGTACCCGGTGCGGGCTGGATCACTCTTTTCCCGAAACCGATCGTCCGTTTCCTGCCGGGCAGGTTACCGGCGTCGGGTATGGTCCGCAGGCCGGCCGGCGAAGGCCGGAAACGCATGGTCCGGGCCGACCGGGGTAGCAGGTCCGGATGAGGACAGCCGACCGGGGCAGGAGGCCGAAGTGAGTCGAGTTGCCGACCAACCCACCGTCGAGCTGTCCGGTGGCCTCCGGATGCCGCTGCTCGGCTTCGGCACCTGGCAGATCACCGGCGATCAGGCGTACGACGCCGTCCGGGAGGCGCTCGACGTCGGCTACCGCCACCTCGACACCGCCACCATGTACGGCAACGAGGCCGAGGTCGGCCGGGCGATCCGGGACAGCGGGGTGCCCCGGGAGGACATCTTCGTCACCACCAAGCTGCCCCCGTCCCAGGTCGGAAAGGAACGGCAGACCATCGCGGCGAGTCTCGCCGCCCTCGACCTCGACCGGGTCGACCTGTGGCTGATCCACTGGCCGCCGTCCTCGGGCCGGCAGAGTCTTGCCGCCTGGCAGGAGTTCCGGGCCGTCCGGGACGAGGGGCTGACCCGGGCGATCGGGGTCAGCAACTACGACACCGCCGAGATCGACGCGTTGGTCGAGGCGACCGGGGAGACGCCGGCGGTCAACCAGATCCGCTGGGGTCCGGCGCTGTACGACGCGCGGATGGTCGCCGACCACCGGGACCGTGGCGTGGTGCTGGAGGGCTACAGCCCGTTCAAGACCACCAACCTGTCGGACCGGGTGCTGGCCGGGATCGCCCGCGCGCACGGGGTCACCCCGAGCCAGGTGGTGCTGCGCTGGCACCTCGACCACGGTTTCGTGGCCATCCCGAAGTCGGCGACCCCGGCCCGGATCCGGGAGAACTTCGACGTCTTCGGCTTCTCGCTCACCGAGGACGAACTGCGCCAACTCGACGCGATGGCCGGCTGACCCGGGCGGATCGACCGGCGGGGTGGGCGCCGGCTGCCCCAAGATCAGTCTCGCCGACTACCCTGACCGGATCCGCTGCCCGGGTTGACGTGCGCCGTCGTCGCCGTCGCCGCCGCCGGGTCGCGGCATCCGGACGGGGTGGGGCGAGGGGGGCACGTGATGGTGGGGGACCAGTTCTTCGGTGGATACGTGCCGCCGGGCCGGGGGGACGGCGGGCCGGAGCCCGACTTCGTCACCTGGCTGGTCTACGTCGACTCCGGCGACGACCCGGCGCGACTCGCCGCCCTGGCCCACTGGTGGTACGACGAGGCGTGCCGGACCCTGCTGCCGTACGTGCACCCGGCCGGCGCCGCCGCCCCGGCGACCTCGCTGACCGCGTTCGAGCAGGACCCGACCGGGCGGGGACGTCGTCGCCGACCGACCCGCTGGGTCGACGGACTCACCCCGGACTGCAGCCACCTGTCGGCCCGTTGGTTCGACGTTCCCCCACAGGCGATCGCCTCCGAACTGGACGTCTTCCTCGACCGGTTCGCCGGGTCCCGGCATGTCCGGCTGCAGATCTCGGTCGGCTTCGAGGCCCGGCCGGGCCGGCTGCCGCTGGTCGTACCGGCGCTTGTCGAACTGGCCCGCCGGGTCGGCGACGCGACGGACCCGGCGTACGGGGAGATCGTGGTCAACGCCGGCATCCTCGCCCCGGCCACCATGCTGGACGCGGCGCTGGGCCGGGACCCGTCCGCCTCGGCGGCGGCGAGCCGGCACCAACTGCGCGGTTACGAGTGGGTGACCATCTGCCCCCGGGAGCTGACCGGGCGGCTGGGCGGGCCGGACCGGCTGCGGGCCTCGGGGGCCTTCGCCGAGGTGTATCCGCTGCGCCACGGTGGCGTACTGCTCCGGGCGACCGACGATCCGGCCGACTACCGGGCCGACCGGGTGTGTGACGTGTTCCGGGCGCTGGCCCCGGTGCTGCCGCCCGGTCGTCCCGGGCAGTTGCCGACGGTGCCGCCGGTCGGTTCGGGCATGCTGTCGGCGGTGCCCGGCGTGCTGGCCGGCGACCCCGGCGGGCACGACCTGAGCCGGGTCGTCTTCTCCGACGCCCGGGACCGCGACGGGCTGGTCCCCGGCCAGCGCCTGGAGCTTGGCCCCGGCGGCGCACCCCGTACGCCGAGCGGATCGACCCTCAACTGAGTACGGGCCCGGAACCGGGCCGGTAGCCGGCTCGCGGCGTTCGGGTCGCGGACCGTCCGACCAGCGCGCCCCGGCCCGGCGCGGTCACCGGAGAGGACGGTGGCGGGAGCCGGGCCGGAGCCGCCGGTCTACGGGCCGCTGTTCGTGTCGGGCCAGGCGGTGATCCGTCCGGTGTCGGGGAGGTCCGGTGCGGCCGGGCTCTGCCCGGCGCCGGGGTTCGGGGCTGCCGGCCAGCCGGCGGCGAACCGGCGGGCCAGCGCCCCGATGATCAGCCGACGCTCCGGTACCCAGCCCAGGAACCGGGCGTGCAGAACTACCGGGTCCGGTCCGGGGTTCGGGTTGAGTGTGCAGAGGTCGGCGGTTGCCTCGTAGAGACAGATGCCGAGGTACACGAAGAGGGCCAGCGGGTCGAGCCGGAACTCGACGGGCAGTTTCGCCCTCGCCGCCGCGCAGGGCCAGTCGTTTCCGCAGGTCCGGCACGTCCAGGTGGGACGCCGGGGCGGGTGCTCCCGGTCGGGTCGGGCCAGCGCCGCGACATTCCGCATCACCACGACACCCACCTTTCAGAATCCGGGCTCGGCCCGGGACGTCTGGGCCGGGGTCAGTCGCCCCGCCCGTCCGATTCGGTGCCCGAGGTTCGTGGGGCCGTCCCAGGTCGGCCGTTGGTTCCATCCGCGTGGACGGGTGGTCGCGGGCGGACCGTCCGGGGTCGTCGGCGCTGGTGCCGGCGGGACCGAACCGGGGTGGAACGGCCGGGTCGGCTGCGGCGCCAGGTCGGGACAGGGCCACCGGAGGCCGCATCGGCAGTAGCGCCAGAGCCGCCGCCAGTCGCGTCGGTGTCGAGGACGGGGCTGTTGTTTTCGGGGTCGCATCGGTGAACCTCCGTGCTCTCGGTGGTCAGAGGGGCGGGGACCGCCCGGCGCGATACGGCGCTGCCGGTTGGGCGGCCCCCGCCGACGGAGCGACCCGTCGGGGTACGGGAGGGGCACGCAACGCCCGACGCGGGTTGGGTCGTGTTGTGCTCCGTCGATTTCCACTCTGGACCTGCCCCTATAGACAGTGGAAGATGAGTGGGAAGGAGTACTGGGGGATAACTGCTGGCTGACCTGGAGTGGGGGTGGATTACGTGAGTGATCTACGGGACGTCCTCAGAGCGGAGCGACGTCGGATGAGGATGACCAGAGATCAGGTGGGGAGGGCGGTCGGGCTCAGTGGGGCGTCGATCGCCGCGTTCGAGCAGGGCCGGTTGATTCCGCAGCCGGACACGGCAGTGCGGCTGGACCAGGTGTTCAAGACCGGCGACAAGATCCAGCGCGGGGCGGAGGAGGCCCGGGACGACGCCCGGCCGAGCTGGCTGCGCCCCTGGACCGAGCACGAGCAGCGGGCGACGATGCTGCGCAGTTTCGAGCACAGCCTGATCCCGGGACTGTTGCAGACCGAGGCGTACACCCGGGCGTTGCTGCAGAGCGGCCGGCTGCCGGACGACGTGATCGAGCGGACGGTGCAGGTCCGGCGGGAACGGCAGGCGGCCACCGTCGACCGGCCCAAGCCGCCGATGTTCTGCGCCGTCATCGGCGAGGCGGCGCTGGGTTACGGGCCGGCCGACGTGATGCGGGAGCAGTTGACGCACCTGCTCGAGGCGAGCCGGCGCCCCCAGGTGCAGATCCTGGTTGTGCCCCGGACCGCCGGCCTGCATCCTGGGCTGGCGGGGGCGTTCGTGCTCGCGACCCTGCCGCTGCGGCACCGGTCGGTCTATCTTGACGACCAACTCCGGGGCCGTACCGTGACCGATGGGGCGGACGTGGACGAGCTGGAGCGGTCGTGGGAGATCGTCCGGGGCCTGGCCCTGCCGGTAAACCTGTCGCAAGACCTGATCACGAAGGCGATCAATGACTATCACTGAGCCGAGCTGGCGCAAGAGCAGTCGCAGCAGCACCAACCAGGGCAACTGTGTGGAGGTCGCCGACAACCTGCCCGGCCGGGTGTTGGTCCGGGACACCAAGGACCGGGACGGTGGCACGTTGAGCTTCCGGCCCGCCGCCTGGCAGGCGTTCGTCAACCTGGCCAAGTCGCACGACTGATTAACGGCACCTACGACTGATCCGGCCGCCGCCGGCATCAGCGCGACGAGCGGCCCCCGGCCCGGGTGACATCCCAGGCGGGGGGCTTCGGCGCTCTCAGCACTGTCACAGCCGATCCGCGTCAAGATCGCCAATGTGGATCTTCTCGTGTCCGAGCGTCGGTGGTTGTCGGTTCGTCGGTTCTCCGCCTACGGGGCCGCCCTGGCGATGACGCCGTACCTGCTGATCAAGATCTCCTGGGTCGTCGGCGCCCTGCTGGGTCTGCTGCCCCGCGCGGAGCAGTTGAGCGTGCCGGGCTTCGTCTTCCTCAACGTGGTGACCATCGGGATGGCGGCGGCCGGGATCGCACTCGCCCTGGCTCTGATTCGACCCTGGGGAGAACGGATTGCCGCCGTACCGCTGCTCGCCTGCGGGTGGATCGGGTGTGGATTCCTGATCCCGATGATTCCCTACGCCCTGCTGGACTCGCTGTTGTCGGCCGACGACGGGGCATCCGGTGCCGACGCGGCTGTCATGCCCGGCTGGGAGGCGTCGCTGATCCAGCTCAGCTTCCTCGGCATGGGGATCGGGCTGGCCGTCGCACTCCCGCTCTATCTGCGCGGACGCTGGCCGGCCGCGTTTGTCGGCCGGGTACGGCCCGGCGCGGCAGCGGCAGCTCCGGAGCGGGCCCACCGGTCGTGGCCGGCGGTGACCGCCCTCGTGGCGACGACGGTTCTCGGTGTCACCGATCTCTACTGGGCGGCGGGCGGCACGCTGGGCCTGCGGCATCCCTCCGTGCGCATTCTCGAGTGGCATCTCCAGGCCGGCAATTTCGGCATCTGGTCGATTGTCGGCGCCGGGAGCGTCTGGGTCCTGGTCCGCGCCCGACACGCCGCGCTGCCGGTCTGGATACCGGTGAGCCTCGGCTGGCTCGCGTCGGGATTTCTCGTCGCCTGGAGTTGTTGGAAACTGCCGTTCGCGCTCTATCTGGCGGTGGCGTCACCGGCCGACACCGTGTGGCCGGAGAACCTGGCTGTCGCCGCCGTACACAACGCACTCGGCGTTGTCGCCGGCACGACGCTCCTGACGGTTCTCCTGCGGACCTACCGTGCCCGGCTCGACGGTGGCCATTCGCGGACCGTCGGTGCCGACCGGCCGACGGCGGCGTAGGAACCGAGCCGGTGGTCGCGGTGACCCGCCTCCGGCCCGGAGATCGGGCCGGAGGCGGGTGTCACGCTGGTTCTGTCAGCGGGTCAGGCCCGGGTGCAGGCTGAACCGTTGAGGGTGAACGAGGTGGGCGAGGAGTAGCTGCCGCTCAGCGTGCCCTGGTAGCCGAACGACGCGGTGCCGCCGGGGGCGATCGAACCGTTCCAACTGATGTTCCGGGCGGTCACCGCCGATCCGCTCTGCGTCACCGTGGCGTTCCAGGTGTTGGTCACCTGCTGCCCGGACGGCAGGGAGTAGTTCAACGTCCAGCCGTTGATCGGGCTCGAACCGGTGTTGGTGATGGTGACCGAGGCGGTGAAGCCGTTGTTCCAGGAGTTCGCCGTGTACGCCACCTGGCAGCCGGCGCCGCCCGGCGGGTTGGTCGGCGGGGTCGTCGGCGGGTTGGTCGGCCCCGGGTTGCCGCCGCCGTTGACCGAGGCGGAGAACGAGTTCACGCCGAGGCCGGCGCCGCCGATCCACGGCTCGAAGCCGGCCTGGATGCTGGTCAGGTACCAGGAGTTGGTGATCGCGCCCCGGTTGCGGGTGTCGTTGATGAAGTCCAGCACGCTGAAGTTCCAGCTGCTGATCGGGGACGACGAGACGTACGAGATGACGTTGTTGCCGCCGTTGTTGCCCCGCCACACCTCCCAGTTGCGCCCACCGACCGTGCCGTTGCCGACCGGGGAGCCGATCGGCTGGATCGAGCCCTGCCGGTTGAACCAGATCATGATCTCCATCTGGTTGACGCCGTCCCGCTTCGGGGTCGGGTCCAGCCAGATGTCGTACGAGGCGTTGTAGGTGGCGCCGCTGACGTAGTTGTAGCTGATGCTGCTGTTCGCACTGCTGATCTGGCTCACCTGCATCGGCAGGTTGGTGCCGGGGGAGCAGTTGGTGTAGTGGCAGCCGAGGAAGACCGACGGGTACGACACCGGCGCGCCGCTGGTGCTGCCCTGGCCGTCCTGCCGGGTGATGGAGAACCCGTTGTCGGTGACGTTGATGCACTGCTGGGCGGTGGTGCCCCAGCGGTTGTTCTGGACCACGTAGCGGCCCTGGATGGTGGTGGAGCCGTACTGGTCGCAGATCTGCACGTCGGCCTGGGCGGGGCCGGCGGCGCCGAACACGGCGATCGTGCCGGCGGCGAGCAGGCCGACGAGCGCCGCGAGGAGGGGGACGGGGCGTCTCATGATGCTCCTTGGCGTGGTGGGTGTCCGTGGAGATGTGTGGTGCCGCGCCGGTGATGGGCGTGCGGCGGCCATGTGTTGGGGAGCGCTCCCATGGCAGTTGGAGACACATTTACATGCTTCAAAATGGAAAGCAACCGGGAGGCGGTCGGGACGGCTTCTTGGGCCCATGGTGTGGCCGGTCAAGCTGTTCGGCAGGCTGAACGACGTACCGGATCGGTGGCGGGCGCGCGGCGGACGGTGACCGGAGGGTCAGTTGCCGGCGAGCAGGGTGCGGGCCGCCCGGACCTGGCCCACCGCGGCCCGCAGCGCCGTGACGATCCGCTGCTCGCTCTCCGGGCCGAGTCGACTGGTCGGTACGGAGAGACTGATCGCGTCCACCGCCGGGGTGTGCAGCGGCACCGCCATCGCGAAACAGACGATGCCCTCGGTGTTCTCCTCGCGGTCCACCGCGTAGCCCCGGTCCCGGACCGTCGCCAACTCGGCGTGCAACTGGTCGGGGTCGGTGACGGTGTGCCGGGTCAGCGCGGGCAGCGGCCAGCTCAGCAGCCGGTCGACCGCCTCGTCGGGTCGTTCGGCGAGCAGCACCTTGCCCAGCGCGGTGGCGTGTGCGGGCAGCTGCCGGCCGATCGCGCTGTACAGCCGGAGCGGATGGGTCGACTCCCGTTTCGCCAGGTAGACCACGTGTGGGCCGTCGAGTCGGCCGAGGTGCACGGTCTCGCCGAACTGGCTGGCCAACCCGTCGAGTACGCCGGCCAGCAGCCCGGTCGCGTCGTCCGCCTCCAGGTAGGCGGCACCGACCTGGAGGGCGCGTACGCCGAGCCCGAACCGGGTGCCGGTGGCGTCCACCTCCACCCAACCACGCTGGATCATCGTGCGGAGGATGCCGTGCAGGCTGCTCTTCGGGATCTCCAGGGCCCGGGCGAGTTCGACAAGTGACCGGCGCTGCGGGGATCCGGCCAGTGCCTCCAGCACGTCGAGGGTCCGGCCGGCGGACTTCACCGGCTGGAACGTCAGCCGGGTGTCGTCGCCGCCGGCGACGGCGACCGGCGCGGCCGGGTCGGCTGTGGTCCCGGCCGGGTCGGCGTCCCTGGTCGTCCCGGTCGTCATGGCGGCCACTCTAGTCGTCTTGACAGCGCCAACGGCGACAGTAGGGTCACCTACGTGACCAGTGTTCAAGATGATGAACAGTTAAAGAGTGTTCCGGAGACCATCGCCGCGACCCGGATCCTGCCCGTCGTGGTGCTCGAGAACGCCTCCGCCGCACCGGATCTGGCCGCCGCGCTCACCGCGGGCGGCCTGCGGGCCATCGAGGTGACGTTCCGGACGGCTGCCGCCGCCGACGCGATCCGGCTGATGGCCGAACGCCCCGACCTCCTCGTCGGCGCCGGTACCGTGCTCACCCCCGCCCAGGTCGACCAGGCCGCCGACGCCGGCGCGAGATTCGTGGTCAGCCCCGGCTTCTCCCCGGCCGTCGTCCGACACTGCCAGGAGCGGGGACTGCCGGTCTTCCCCGGTGCCGCCACCGCGACCGAGATCCAGATGGCCCTGGACGCCGGCCTGGAGACGGTCAAGTTCTTCCCGGCCGAGCAGCTCGGCGGCGTCGGGATGATCAAGGCGCTCGCCGCGCCGTTCCGGTCCGTCCGGTTCATCCCCACCGGCGGGGTCAACACCGGCAACCTCGCCGACTATCTCGGCGTACCGGCCGTGTTGGCGGTCGGCGGCACCTGGATGGTCGCCCCCGCGCTGCTCGCCGCCGGCCGGTGGGACGAGGTCACCCGGCTCACCACGGCCGCCGTCGCCGCCGCCCGGCCGGCCTGACCCGCCCCCTCCGCCACCATCAGTCGAAAGGCACGAAGATGCTGACCCTGCGTCCCGTCGAGGACTGCCGCTACGACCTGGTCTCGCTCGGCGAGGTCATGCTCCGACTCGACCCGGGCGAGGGCCGGGTCCGTACCGCCCGGACGTTCCGGGCCTGGGAGGGCGGCGGGGAGTACAACGTCGCCCGTGGGCTGCGCCGCTGCTTCGGCATGCGTACCGCGCTGGTCACCGCGTTCGCCGACAACGAGGTCGGACGGCTGCTGGAGGACCTGATCCTGACCGGCGGGGTGGACACCACGTTCGTGAAGTGGCTGCCGTACGACGGGATCGGCCGCAACGTCCGCAACGGGCTCAACTTCACCGAGCGGGGCTTCGGCGTACGCGGCGCGGTCGGCACCTCCGACCGGGGCCACACCGCGGCCAGCCAGCTCCGCCCCGACGACGTCGACTGGGACCACCTCTTCGGCACCCTCGGGGTGCGCTGGCTGCACACCGGCGGCATCTACGCGGCGCTCTCCGAGACCACGCCGGAGACGATCGAGGCGGCGATGTCCGCCGCGCGCCGGCACGGCACGATCATCTCGTACGACCTGAACTACCGGCCCAGCCTCTGGAAGGCGGTCGGCGGACAGGCCCGGGCCCAGGAGGTCAACCGGCGGCTGGCCCGGTACGTCGACGTCATGATCGGCAACGAGGAGGACTTCACCGCGTCGCTCGGCTTCGAGGTGCCCGGCACCGACGAGTCCCTCAGCGAGCTGGAGGTCGCCAACTTCCAGCGGATGATCGAGGCGGTGACCAAGGAGTACGACAACTTCCGGGTGGTCGCCACGACCCTGCGTACCGTGCGCAGCGCCACCGTCAACGACTGGGGCGCCATCGCCTGGTCCGCGCCGAGCGGCTTCGTACAGGCGACCCACCGGCCGAACCTGGAGATCCTCGACCGGGTCGGCGGTGGCGACAGTTTCGCCTCCGGGCTGATCTACCAACTGCTGGTCGGCGGCGACCTGGCGACCGCGGTCGAGTACGGCGCGGCGCACGGGGCGCTGGCCATGACCACCCCGGGCGACACCTCGACGGCGAACCTGAAGGAGGTCGAGGCACTCGTCCGTGGGGCGGGCGCCCGCGTCCAGCGGTGATCCGTCGCTGACCGGGGGGTCAGGCCGGGACCGCTGGCCGGCGGTTCCGGTACCCCGGCGATGAGCTGCGGCGGGACCGTTTGGATCTACCGCAGGAGGAGTCGCGGGGAGTAGTGTCTTGCCTTCAACGCGTGCCGCTCCTTCCGGAGGCGTCCCCATATGCCCGGATCCCCCCTGCGAATCCTCGTCGTCGGCGCGGGCATCGCAGGTCTCTCGGTAGCCCGCGCCCTCCGGCTCGCGGGGTTCCGGCCCGAGGTCACCGAGCGACTGCCCGGCCCGGCGGGCCCCACCGACGGCGGCATCTACCTGACGGGCAACGTCGAGCGGGCGCTACGGGAGATCGACCTGGACGGCCCGGTACGCCCGCTCGGCCAGGTGATCCGGCGGCAACGGTTCCTCGACGCCCGGGGCGGCCCGCTCTGCGAGGTCGACCTCACCAAGCTCTGGGCCGGGATTGGCGACTGCCGGGCGCTGCCCCGTGCCGACCTGCACCGGGTCCTGCTCTCCGGCGCCGGCGGCGAGGTGCGGTACGGCACGGTGCCACGCGCGGTCGACCTCGACACCGAGACCGTGACGGTGACCTTCGACGACGGCCGGCAGGCCGAGTACGACCTGGTCATCGGGGCCGACGGCCGACAGTCGGCGGTACGGACGCTGGCCGCGCTCGGCGGGCCGGCCCGCCCGGCCGGGCAGGTCGTCTACCGCGCCGTGGTGACCGGGCTGCCGTCGGTCGGCGAGTGGACCGGCCTGCTCGGCGAGCGGGCCGCGTTCGTCGTGGTGCCGATGGGCGCCGGTCGGCTGCACTGTCACGCCGACGTGACCGGTACCGCGCTTCCGGCCGATCCGCCGGCCCGGATCCGGGAGGTGTTCGGCGGCTACGGCGGCCCGGTGCCGGCCATCCTGGAGGCCTTGGAGGAGGTACGGGTCAGCCGTACCGACGAGGTGGAACTGGGCCGCTGGTCACGGGGACGGGTGGTGCTGGTCGGCGACGCCGCGCACGCGACCGCACCGACCCTGTCCCAGGGTGCCGCGATGGCGATCGAGGACGCCCTGGTGCTGGCCCGGATGCTGGGCCGGTCGACGACGGTGCCCGAGGCCCTCGCCCGCTACGAGAGCCGCCGTCGGCCCCGGATCAAGTGGGTGCTGGACCGGACCCGGGACCGGGACCGTACCCGGGACGTGTCGCCGGCCCTGCGGGACCCGCTGCTGCGTGACCGTGGTGCCCGGATCTTCCGGGACCACTACCGGCTCCTGGTCGACCCGGCCTGAGCCGGTCGGCGGCCGGCGGTAGAGACGGCGGCCGGCGGAGAAGACGCGGGAAGCGGCGCCGGGACACGTGCCGGGACAGGCGCCGGACGAGGGAATCGGACGACGCGGACGGGTCAAGTCGTACCCGACGCCGGACCCGCCGCTGGCGGGGACTATTCTGCCTGCGAGGTACGGCCCGCAGATCAAGAGCGCGTGCCGAGTGGGACGAACGAGAACCGGAGGCCACTCGTGACCACCGTCGCACCTAAGCCGATCGTGACGCGGCCATGGCCGGTACATAAGCCGGTCAAGGGCTCGGCACTGGCCCGGCTGCTGCGTACGACGGACGCGAAGCAGATCGGGATCATGTACATGGTCACCGCCTTCGCGTTCTTCATGATCGGTGGCCTGATGGCGCTGCTGATGCGCGCCGAGCTGGCTCAGCCGGGACTGCAGTTCCTGTCGGCGGAGCAGTACAACCAGCTCTTCACCATGCACGGCACGATCATGCTGCTGTTCTTCGCGACGCCGATCGTCTTCGCGTTCGCGAACTACATCGTGCCGATCCAGATCGGCGCGCCCGACGTGTCGTTCCCGCGACTGAACAGCTTCGCCTACTGGCTGTACCTGTTCGGCGGGACGATGGCGCTGGGCGGGTTCCTGACCCCGCAGGGCGCGGCCGACTTCGGCTGGTTCGCGTACACGCCGCTGAGTAGCGTCGAGCACTCGCCCGGCGTCGGCGCGAACCTGTGGATCATGGGCCTGGCCATCTCCGGCCTGGGCACGATCCTCGGCGCGGTCAACATGATCACCACCGTGCTGACCCTGCGCGCGCCCGGCATGACGATGTTCCGGATGCCGATCTTCACCTGGAACATCCTGGTCACCAGCCTTCTGGTGATCATGGTCTTCCCGCTGCTGGCGGCGGCACTCTTCGCGCTGGCCGCGGACCGGATCCTCGGCGCGCACGTCTTCGCGCCGGAGACCGGCGGACCCATGCTCTGGCAACACCTCTTCTGGTTCTTCGGCCACCCCGAGGTCTACATCGTCGCGCTGCCGTTCTTCGGCATCATCAGCGAGGTCATCCCGGTCTTCTCCCGCAAGCCGATCTTCGGCTACAAGGGACTCGTCGGCGCGACCATCGCCATCGCGGCGCTGTCGATGAGCGTGTGGGCCCACCACATGTTCGCCACCGGCCAGGTGCTGCTGCCGTTCTTCTCGTTCCTGAGCTTCCTGATCGCCGTACCGACCGGTATGAAGTTCTTCAACTGGATCGGCACCATGTGGCGCGGCCAGATCAGCTTCGAGACGCCGATGCTCTGGTCGATCGGCTTCCTGGTCACCTTCCTCTTCGGTGGTCTGACCGGTGTGCTGCTGGCCAGCCCGCCGCTGGACTTCCACGTGTCGGACTCGTACTTCGTGGTGGCGCACTTCCACTACGTGCTCTTCGGCACCATCGTCTTCGCGGTCTACGCCGGTATCTACTTCTGGTTCCCGAAGATGTTCGGCCGGATGCTCGACGAGCGGCTCGGCAAGGTGCACTTCTGGCTGACCTTCATCGGCTTCCACACCACGTTCCTGGTGCAGCACTGGCTCGGCAACGAGGGCATGCCCCGGCGGTACGCCGACTACCTGGCGACCGACGGCTTCACCACGCTGAACATGATCTCCACGATCGGCTCGTTCATCACCGGTATCTCGACCCTGCCGTTCATCTACAACGTCTGGAAGTCGTACAAGACCGGTCCGGTGGTCGAGGTCGACGACCCGTGGGGTCACGGCAACTCGCTGGAGTGGGCGACCAGCTCGCCGCCTCCGCTGCGGAACTTCGACCGGATGCCGCGGATCCGCTCCGAGCGGCCGGCCTTCGACGCGAAGTTCCCCGAACTGGCCGCTGGCGGACAGTCGCTCGCCGGCCCGCCGGAGGGTGGCGCCAAGCCGCTCACCAGCGAGTCCGACGGTGGCGCCAGCTACCAGGAGGACACCGAGACCAACGTCGACCAGCGGTAGCCGTAGAAAGCGATCGCGGCCGGTACCCCGGACGGGTACCGGCCGCGCGGCTTTTCAGCGCCGCTGTCGGGGGGTCAGCCGACCGGCGGGTCGTCGTTCCAGGAGGCCCGGACCAGCGCCCGTTCGGTGGCGGCGAGCTGGGTGGCGGCGGCCACCCAGGCCCAGGCGTACCGGTCCGGATCGGCATCCACGACCCGGCCGAAGGCGTCCCGCCCCTGCCGCTCCGACTCGGCCACCAACGCGGTCGCCAGCTCGGCGGCCATCGGAAAACCGGACCGCCGCAACAGTCCGGCCAAACCCGAACCAGCGCTCCGGGCCGGGCCGGCGATCGCCTGCCGGCCACCCGCGACCGCCGACTCCACCAGCCGCCGGACCCGCCACAGCGGAGCGTCGCCCACCGGGTCCGGCCCGGAGCCACCGACCGGTGCGTCCGGGAGCACCGGCTGCGACGCCGGAAGATGCCCGTTCTGGAGTACGTCGTACCCGAGGTCGGCGTGGCCCTGCCAGTCGTCCGGCAGACGCAGGGTCGACTCGGCGCCCGGCACCGGGGCGACCGCCAGCGGCCGCAGCGTGCTGGCCCGCCCGGTGTCGAGCCGGGCCACCACCCGGATCCGCAGACCGGGCCGGGACGCCAGCCGGCGCAGGTTGGCCAGGTGCGCCAACGTCGGATGCGAGCTGACCGGCATCAGCCGGATCAGCGGGCCGGTGGCGCTACGCTCCACCGCTGCCACAGGCTGGTCCGATCCGGCTGCCCCCACCGTTGCCGAGAGTCCCGCCGACGTGGCCGTGGTCGCCGACGGCTCCGCGGTCGTGGCTGTCGTCACCGCAACCGGCGAGAGTTCCCGGGCCAGGAGGTGGTCGCCGTACCCGCCGATGACCACCAGGTCGGCGCCGACGAGCTGTTCGGGCCCGCCGACCGGGTCGTCGCCCGTACCCGCCTCGGCGGCGTTCAGCTGGGCGTTCACCACCTCGGCCAGCGGACGGGCGAAGAGCTGCCCCAGCGGGCCGGCCGACCAGCCCGGCCCGGTGACCGGGGTGGCCCGTACCCCACGACCGGAGCCGAGCCGCCCGTCCGGTGAGACCGTGGTGCCGGTGACCAGGAGACCGGCCCGGGCGAGCCGGGCATGGCTGACCCCGGCCGGGCCGAGGTCGACCGGAGCGGTGGCGACACTCAGCGCCCGTCCCGGCTCACCCGGCTGTACGTCGGAGACGGAGAACCACCGGCCCTCGTCGTCGAGCAGGTGGGTCACCACCCCGGCATAACCGGTGGCGCTGATCACCGGCTCGCGGCAGACCCCGTACACCCGGAGGTTTCCGCCGGGCCGGTAGCTGCGGCGGCTGATCCCGACCAGGCCGGGGTCGGTGGCACCGGCGGCGAGCCGGCCCGCGGTGAGCAGCAGGTCGTGCAGTTCCTGGACCAGGTCGGTGAGCCGATGGTCGGCACGCCGGTCCCGGGCCGCCCGCAGGCCACGGACCACCCGCAACGCGGCACCCTCCGCGCGGGGCAGCGCGGCCAGCCGGGCGCTGTGCGCCGCCCGGAGCAGTTCCGCCTGGAGCACCGCTCCCGAACCGGGTACGCCGGCGGCGAGCACCGCCGCCGCGGCCCGCCACAGTCCGGCCGCCGCCGCACGCTGGGCGGCGTTCGGGCCGGCACCGGTACGGGCCCGGGTCCGGGACGCGGCCCGACCGGTGCCGGTCGAGCCGACGTCAGCCGTACCGTCCTCGCCGGCGGCGCGGTCCTCGGCGCTGCGGTCCTCGGCGCCGCTGGTGGCGGTCGACGCCGGCGCCGCGACGGGGTCGGCCACCGGGCAGGCGGCGAGCGCCGCCGCGCGGTGCAGGCAGCGGGGGGCCAGCAGACAACTACACCGGACCTGGTCCGCCTCGGTGACCGTCCCGTTCGGCCCGGGTACGAGCAGCACCCGGGTTTCCGGCCCCCAGTCGACCAGGATCCCGTCCGGGCTGCCCTGGCGGGGCGCACCGCCGATCCGTTCGACAGCCGTGTCGAGCCGGCCGCGGAGCCGGGAAGGCAGCGCGCCCGTGACCGCCGCGACCAGCTCCGGTGCCACCGGCGGCAGGACGACCGGGTCGTGCTCCGCCGACCCGGCGGGCGGCGCGGATACCGTGGCTGTGCTCAATGGGTTCCTCCGCGGAGCCGGTCGCCCACCCAGCGGGCGAGTTCAAGCGGGCTGAGTGCGGCCACCGGCATGCCGGCCGCGACGAGCTGCTGGGCGATCGGCACCGAGTACCGCGGCACCCCGTGGTCGTCGAGCGCGGCGCAGCCGAGCAGGTGAACGCCGGAGGTGGCCAGCGAGCGCACCTCGCCGAGCAGGCCGGCGAGCGGGTAGCCCTCCTCGAAGTCGCTGACCACCACGACGATGGTGCGACTCGGCACGGTGACCAGCGAACGGGCGTGGGCCAACCCGGCGGCGATGTGCGTACCGCCGCCGACCCGGACCTCCAGCAGCAGCGAGAGCGGGTCGGCAACCCGGTCCGACAGGTCGATCACCTCGGTCGAGAACGCGAGGAAGTGTGTCGACAGGGTCGGCACCCCACCCAGCACGGCGGCGGTCAGCGCCGACCACACCACCGAGGCCTCCATCGAACCGGAGACGTCGACGACAAGCACCAGCCGCCAGTCGGCCTGCCGGCGGGCGAGGGTGTTGAAGACCGGCCGTTCCGGGATCACCACCATGCGGCCGTCGTCCAGCCGCCGGGCGTGCGCGAGGTTGGCCCGCAGGGTCCGGTCCAGGTTGAGCCGGCCCGCCGGACGTCGGGTCGGTCGGGGCGTGGCCAGGCCGGTCAGCGCGGGCCGCAGTTGGGTGGCGAGCTGCCGGGTGAGTTCCTCGACCAGCCGCCGGACCAGCGGCCGGAGCCGGGCCAGCCGCTGCTCGGGAAGGCCACCGGCGAGGGAGAGAACCGTGGTCAGCAGCTCCACCGAGGGGCGTACCGAAGCCGGGTCGAGTTCGGTGAGCACGTCGGCCCGACCGGATTCCGCCGCCCGGGCCAGCACCTCCTCCCGGACCCCGGCCCCGAACAGTGCCTCCAGTTCGTCGGCCCACTCCCGGGCGGTCGGGAACGAGGCGCCCTGACCGCCGCCGGAGCCGCCGGTACCGCCACCGATTCCGGCCGCACCCTCGCCCCGGCCCGCGCCGTAGAGCTCGTCCAGGGCGTGGGCGTGCCGGCGGGCGTGTTCCGGCAGCAGGTCGGGTTCGCGGCCGAGCAGCAGCCGCCACCGGTCCGCCGGGCTGAACCGGCGTACGGCGGAACCGTCGGACCCCGTCGCCGGCTCGGCCGGACCGGTCGACTCGGCCACGACGGCGGAGTCGCCGGGGTCGGAGCCGGTCGACCCCGCGACGGTCGGGGTGGAGCCGGCCGCGGCCAGGGCGGGGACCGGGATGCCGAGGGCGGTGAGCGCCTCCCAGCCTGCCGTGTCGGCGCTGGCCCAGCGGGCCAGCAGGCCGGGCGGGGCGGCCAGGGTCAACTCGATCCGGTCACCGAGGCGTTCGGTGACCGTCTCCAGCAGTTGGTCCCGGGCGGCGGGGGAGAGGGCGTCGAAGCCGCCCCGCAACGCCGGCAACCGGTCGAGGAAGTCCCGGTCGGCGAGCTGCTCGACCCGGTCCAGCAGTGGGTCGAGCGCGACCGGGGCGGACTGCAGCAGCGGACCGGCGGCGGTGAGCAGACCACTGAGCAGCCGGTGCAGCCGACGGCGGGCGTCCGGGTTCGTGCCGGCGTCGACCCAGCCGGCGACCCGGACCCCGAGCACGTCGGGGCCGTCCAGGTCGAGCAGGACCCGGGCGGCGAGCGCGGCTCCCTGCACGATGGGTGCGCCGCTCCGCCCGAGCCGGTCCAGGGCGTCGTCGAGACGCAGACCGATCCGGTGTTCGCCGGCCCGGAGCGCGAGCGCGACGAGTGCGGCGGCATCCGCCGGATCGTCGCTGCCGGCGAGCCCGGGCAGCCCACGGATGGCGGCGTCCAACAGCACCACCGCCAGGTCGGCGGCCTGGCTCCGGCTCTCCACCGTGGTGCCCGGCAGGTGCTGTCGGCGCAACGCCTCCAGCAGGTCGAGCGCGGCGAGCAGTTCAGGCAACGTGGCGGCGGCCGGCAGGACGGTGACGGCCAGGGTGAGCCGGTCGGTGACCAGTTCCGGCAGGTCAGCCCGGGCGGCGTCCTCCAGGCCGGCGATGACCTGCGCACACGTCGGTCCACCCTCGGCAACCTGCTGACGGAACCGCTCCCGCAGCGTGCCGGTCGCGGCGAGGGCGGCGGTCACGCCCCGCACCCCGGCCAGGTCCAGCAGCGCGGCGATGGCGGGGTTCCAGGCGACCCGCCACCGGGTGCTGAGGGCGCTCCCGTCCCCGACCCCGGCGACCTCGACCGGCGTACCGTAGTGGATGCCGCAGATCCGGAGCCGGCGCAGCAGGGTCTCGCGCCGACCGTCGAGTGCGGAGCGGAGCGGGTCGAGCCGGAGCTCCCGGGGCGCCGGGTCGTCGGGGTGCGGCAGCCGGAGCGCGACGAGTTCCGCCTCGACCGACGGGCCGAGCCCGGAGCGGGGCGTGCCGGGCGCCAGCCGACCCCGGTCGGTGCCGACCAGGACGGACTCCAGCGCCCGGGCCAGGGCACGACCACGGCCGAGCAGTTCACCCTGCCCCAGCACGGTGGTCACCGCTTCCAACAGCTCGCCCCGACCGGGCGCCGGCAGGGCGCGCAGCCGGGCCAGGTCCTCGGCCATCCGCAGGGTCTCGGTGGCCTCCCCGGTGCCCGCCGGGTGCCCGGCGGAGCGCAGTGCCCGGCACAGTTCGGTGACCGCCCACGCCGCCGCCTGCCGGACCCGTTCCGGGTCGCCACCGGCGGTGAACACCGCCTGCTGCCAGCGCGGGTCGCGGATCCCGGCCGCGTAGCCGGAACGGGAGTCGAGCAGGTCGAAGGCGTACGCGACCAGGGACGTGGCGACCGTGCCGCCGTCGGTCGGGTCGACCGTCGGATCGGTCCGCGGGTCGACCGTGGCCGTGGTGCGGATCGTCGTACCGGTTGTCGAGGCGATGTCGGCGACCGGCGTCGGGCCGCCGTTCGTCGGGTGGCCCTTCGTCGGGTCGGTGGTGACCGGCTTGCCGTTCGCCGCGTCGACGGTGGCGGTGGCGGTGACGCCGGTCGGGGTGACCGGAGACGGCTCGACGAGAGCGGGGGCGTGGAAGGCGCCGACCACCGCGACGACCCGTCGCCCGCCGGACGCCGCCGCCGCGATCACCTCGCGCATGTGCCGCTCCCGGGCCAGATCCCGGGCCGGTACGCCGACGCCGGTCTCCGCGTCCTGACGCATCGCCCAGCCGACCCCCAGGGCGGCCCGGCGGACCGCCTCGGCGGAACAACCCGGTGCGCGTACCTCGACCGCCCGGTCCCACAGATCGTCATTGCCACGACCGGTGCCGCTGGCCGCCAGCGCGGCGGCGAAACCGGTCGCGGCCGGCCGCTCGTCCAGCGGAGCATCCGCCCGGCCGTCCACCGGCCCGTCTGTCGGGCCATCCACCGGCAGGGCCGGAGCGCCCGACCAGCCGGAGTCGGCCAGCGGCAGGTCACAGCAGCGCACCTCGACGCCGTGCTCCCGGGCCCAGCGGATCGCGGCCAGCTCGGGGGAGAAGTCGGCGAACGGATAGAAGCCGAGCGGACCGTCGCCGCGCACCCCGGCCAACGCGACCGGTGCCCGGGTGGCCGGATCGGCCAGGTACGGCAGCCACCGCTGGAAATCGCTCGGCAGCTCGACACAGAGCACGTCCGGTACGGCGGCGTCGAGCAGCGCCGGTACCACCGCCGCCAGGGCGGGACTGTGGTGGCGTACCCCGATCAGGTACGGCGTTGTCGACCCGGCGAGGGTGGCCAGCGACTCCCTCGGGTCGGCCGCTGCCGTGGTCGTCACCGAAGGGTGGGCCGGTGCGGTGGTGGTCGTCACCGAAGGGTCGGCCGGTGCGGTGGTGGTCGTCACCGAAGGGTCTCCCGCAGGTCCCAGAGCCGCCGCCACATCGGCGAACCGGCCTCGGCCCGGCGACGTACCGGACCGTCCCAGTAGCCGACCAGCCGGCCGTGGTCAGCCTCGTCGTCCTTGCGGACCACCCCGAGCAGATGCCCGGGCAGCAGGTCGAGCGGATCTCCGGAGGAGAGGTATGCGGTGGCCAGGCCGAGCGCGGCGGCGACCTGCACCGCCTCGGCGGTGGACATCACGGTGCCCGGACGCTCCACGTCCCAGCCCTCCGCCGACCGGCCGGCCCGCAGATCCCGGAAGACGGTGACCAGGGCGTCGAGTACCGCGTCGTCGACCGCGTACCCGGCACCGGCCCGCTCGACGGCGGCGGTCGCCTGCCGGCGGACCAGCGCCATCTCGGTGGCCGCGTCGGCGATCGGCGGCACCGTCTCGAAGTTGAACCGCCGCTTCAGCGCGGCGGACATCTCCGACACGCCCCGGTCCCGCAGGTTTGCGGTGGCGATCACGCTGAACCCGGGCACCGCCGGGATCACCCCGGCCGGGGTGTCGGCGAGTTCGGGCACGTTGATCCGCCGGTCGGAGAGGATCGACACCAGCGCGTCCTGCACCTCCGGCAGACAGCGGGTGACCTCCTCGACCCGGGCCACCCGGCCGGTCCGCATCGCGGTGAGCACCGGCGACTCGACCAGCGCCTGCCGGGTCGGGCCCTGGGCGAGCAGCAGCGCGTAGTTCCAGCCGTACCGGAAGGCGTCCTCGGTGGTGCCGGCGGTGCCCTGCACGGTCAGCGCGCTGGTGCCGCAGATCGCCGCGGAGAGCAGCTCGGAGAGCATCGACTTGGCGGTACCCGGCTCGCCGACCAGCAGCAGGCCGCGCTCGCCGGCCAGGGTCACCACACAACGCTCGACCAGGGCCCGGTCCCCGACGAACTTCGCCGGTACGACCAGCGTGTCGGGCAGGTCGGCGCCGTCCGAGGCGGTCCGCCGGTCGGCTGGCAGGGTGAGCGGTTCACCGCCGCTGCCCTGGACGAAGGTGACCACGGCCCGGGGGGTCAGTGCCCAGCCCGGCGGTCGGGGCCCGTCGTCGTACGCGGCGAGGAAGGCCAACTCGGTGGCGTACCGGATCTCGGCGGGCAGGATCTGCCAGGCCGGGTCGGCGGTCGCCGGCCCGGCGGCGATCGGGGTGCTCGTGCTCTGTTCGGTCGTGGTCACCGCGGGTCCCTGGTCTCTTTCTGCTCGTGGATCGGGGCAGGCACTGCTCGTGATCTGGACAGGTTCTGGGTCTGTACGCAGGCTGGTGTCCGGTGTGGTGCGCGACCCTGCGGTCGCCGGGCCGGGCCGTCCGGGCGGGTCAGCGGCGACCCCGGGCAGGGTTGCGCAGTTCCTCGAGCCGGGGCATGTCCCCGTCGCGGAGCCGCTGCCAGGCCCGCCGGTACAGCTCCGCCGCCGGTCGCAGCGGAAGGTTGGTGTCGAACGGCGGACGCGGCTGGCCCGGGATCGTGAACAGCGGCTGCTTCCACTGCTCCATCGGCAGCCGTGGGCTGGGGTTGTCCAACCAGGGGCCGGGCAGGAAGAGCGAACGCCCGGCCCGGGCCCGGGTGGCGGAGACCACCAGGTCGGTGCCGCCGAGTTCGGCGCGGGCCGCCTTGAGCCGGGCCGGCTTCCACCCGGTCCACCGGGCCACGTTCCGGTCGGTCGGATCGGGCATCGCCAGCAGCATCAGGTACGTCGCGGCGGCGTCCGGGCCGAAACCGTGTGCGGCGGCGACCTCGGCGACCAGATCCGGCACCGAGCGGGTCGGATCCTGCGGCCACCAGGTGCCGTCCGGATCCCGGCCACCGGCGACCGGATCACCCGGGTCGACGGCCAGGGCGGCGAAGCCGGCGTCGCGGACCAGCCACAACGCCGCCTCGACCGGGAACATCTGCTGGGACCCGCCGCGCAACGCCGGCAGGAACGGGTCGGTGCCGGTCTCGTCGAGCAGAGCCACCAGAACACCCGGGTCGGGCCGGTTGTTGGCGGTCGCCAGGACGACGGCGCCGTACCGCTCCCAGCCGCTGCCGGTCTCGGTCGGACTGCCCGCCACCTGTCGGAAGGCGTCGAGCCAGACGTAGCGGCCGAGGTTCAACAGCAGGTCGGGGTTGGCCAGCCGGTCCCGGAGCGCGGCGAACGCGGCGGGGAGCGCGGCACGGAACGGGTCACCGACGGCGGTGTGGTGGGCCACCCAGGCCGCGGTGGCGACCATGCCGACCAGGATCTCGGCGGTGAAGCCACGCGCCTGCTGGTCCACCGGCTCGACCCGGTTGTGTCGCACCGTCCAGGTCAGGTCGGTGCTCAGCTCCGGCGAGGCCGCCGGTTCGAGCAGCGCCGGCAGGGATTGCTGCGGCCCCCAGCCGACCTGGACCTCCTTCACCGCCTCGGCGAGCAGCAGCTCGGGGATGGCCGGCCGCCGTCCCAGCAGCGCGACCCAGACCTCCGCCGCCCGGGCCACGTCCGGGCCGTCCGTCCAGAGCCGCGCCGGATCGTCCGGGAGCAGGGCCGCGAGCACGGCCCGCCGGAAGTCGGGGGCGAGGGTGTGGAGCTGCCGGCGGGCGTACCCGACCTCGACGGTCTTGAGGTTCAGCAGCTTGCGGGTCTCGGCGTCGAGGGCGGCACCGGTGTCGACCAGCGGCAGCCCGGCGAGCAGCAGGGTGGCCACCGCCCGGGTGACGCCGGTGAGTTCGACAAACCGGTCGACCGCCGCCGGCTGCCACGGCAGCGGCCCGCGCGCGGCGTACTCGGCGAGGAAACGCGAGACCCAGCCCGCCGGCCGGTTGTCGCCGACCGACGCCGAGTCCAGGACGGTGTACGGCGCCGGCACCTCGAACGCCCCGGACGGGTCGTGGTACAGCGTGTGGAAGAGGTACCCCGGGGTGGCCGCCCCCGACTGCTGGTAGTTGTGGCAGGCGAGGAACGTGCCGGCGGCGACCGGCAGGACTGCCCGCCAGTGGCCGGCCCGGTTCTTGCCGTCGGGCCGCTTCAGGTGTTGGGCCGCGACGTGCAGGGTGAGCCGCCGCCAGCGGGCCGGGTCGCCGACGGTGACCAGGTCGAGCGCGTCCAACTCGGCGAGCAGGGCGCACAGGGCGTCCCGGGCCGGCTGCGGGGTGGTCGCGACGGCCGCCCGGTAGGCGAACGCCGCGGAGTCGCCGAGCGTGGCCGGCCAGTCCAGCACCGGAGTCGGCAGGGAGGTCCCGTCGAGGTGCAGTTGCGGCCGCGGATCCGGCGCTGTCGCGGCGATCGCCCGGCGCAGCGTACGGAACTGTTGGACTGTCGACTTCGCCGTCGCCGTGCTCAGGTGCCGGACGCCGAGCCCGTCCAGCGCGGCGGAGAGCTCCTGGTCGTCCGGGCCGGTGACCGGCTCCTCCCGGCTCCCCGCCGGTGCCGCCCGCAGCCGGTCGGTCAGACTGTCGAAGGTGTTCTGCCGGGCGATCGCGAACCGCAGTACGCCGAGCACCCCGGCCACCAGCGCCTCGTGGTTGAGTTGCGGGATGGCGGCGCGGACCAGTTCGGTCAGTTCGACGTCGGCGGCCTGGCGTTCCTCCTTCGAGAGCGGCTGGCGGGCCTTCTCCCGGACCTGCCGGGTCGCCTCCTGTTCGAGGGCCGCCTTGACGAGCGCCCCCACCGTCTCCCGGTCGATCCGGCGCAGCGCGGCGGAACCCTCCGGGTCGCGGGCCCGCAGCTGGTGCCAGTACGCCCGGGGCGGCATCGGCACCGTCGTCGGGGAGTAGGCCTTGCTCGACCCGAGCACCGCCGTGACCACCCCGTCCGGGTCGACCAGACTGTGGTCGGCGAGCAGCGCCCGGGGCCGGTCGTCGCCGGGCAGGGTCAGCGCGCCGACCGGCAGCCGGCGGTCGGGCACGGTGACCCGCCGGCCGGCCAGGTCCTCGCCGCGGGTCGACCCGTCCGGGAGCCGCACCACCCGCCAGCCGAGCAGCCCGTCGACCGGTACGCCGAGCGGGGACACCCGGGCCGACGGCGCGGGCCGCAGCCAGCTCGACGTGTCGAGAGAGCTCCCGGCCGGAGCGTCGGCGAGCGCGTCGGCGAGGAAGGCAGGCAGGCTCGCCCGGCCGTGCTCGCCGCTGACCGGGTCGTACTCGAGCCACCGGGCGCCCTGGGTGTCGTGCCGGGCGATCCAGTACGACGTACCGTCGCTGAGCAAACTCCGCCCGCGCGGCACCTCGGTGTCGCCGACGTGCAGCACGCCGGATCCGGTGGTGCGGCCGCCGCCGGCCAGCGGCAGGGTGACGGTGTCGTCCTGGCGCGGGTCGCCCTGCATCGGCTGCGGATCGCGCACCGTGGACAGGTGCCAGTAGCCCCGTAGCTCGTAGCTGTGCTGCTGGGAGTACCAGTAGACCAGCAGCTCCCCGTCGACGTAGCGGAACCCGGGGTCGCGCCAGGGGGAGTCGCCGGGCGGGATGCGCAGGTCGTGGCAGAGCAGCGTGCCGTCCGCGTCGATCACCCGGGCCCGGGTCGGCCCGGCGACCACCAGGTGCGGCCAGGCGTCCGCGACGATCCGCCGCTGGTAGGCACCGGGGCCGACGACGTCGTCGAGCGCCTCCTCCCACGCCGGCCACCCCAACTCGTCGAAGAGCCCGCCGCGCAGGGTGCGGACGACGTGGCCGACCAGATCCGGTCGGGTGGCGGCGGCGACCTCGTCCGGGGCCAGTGCCAGCGCCTCCCGGGGCAACGCCTTGAGCCGCTCGGCCGTGTCGTACAGGTCCGGCAGCGCCGCCGTCGCGGACCCCCGGGCCCACTCCCGGACCCGGCCGGCCAGCAGCGGCCGGCTGCCGGGCCGCTCGGCGAGCAGCCGGATGACAAGCCGGTTGTGTTCCTGCGGCTGACCGAGCCAGCGGATCAGCGCGACACGGTACCGCTCGTCGCCGGCGACTCCGGACAGGTCGCGCGGCTGTTTGCCCTCGGCCCAGGCGCGCAGGTCGACGCTTTTGTCGTCGGGACCGTCCAGCGGTATCCCCAGCGACAGCAGCAGGTCGATCAGGTCGAGATCGGGGACGAACCCGAGCGACGTCCGCGACGCGGTGAGTTCCCGGCGGACCTGGTCGGCGAGCCGGACGATCAGCGTGTCCAACTCGGGCAGCGGATCCGGCCTGCGGTAGCGGTGGGCGTACCGGGCGGTGAGGAAGCGCCCCAGCCAGCCGGCCGTCCCGTCCGCCGGGCGCTGGTCGGCGGGGAGTGTCGGATCGACGAGCCCCTCGACGGCGCCGGTCCGGGTGAGGACCTCCAGCCACTGCGGCAGCGCCTCGTCGTTGTCGCGGGGCATCAGGTTCAGCAGCGTGCCCCGCACACTCCGGTCGTGTTCGGCCAGTCGGACCAGGTCCGGCAGGTGCGCCTTCCACCAGGCGGTCGCCCCGAGCGTGGCGGGCAGGCTGATCAGGTCGGTCAGGTACGCCAATTCGCGCGCCTGGGCCCCGGCACGGTCGCCGGCCTTCTCGGCGTTGCGGACCAGCCGACGTACGGTGGTCGCGAGCGTCGCCGCCGGCACCAGTCCGGCCGCGACCCCGCGTACGGAGAGCCCGCAGAAGCGGTCCAGCGCCTCGCCGGCGGGCAGCCGTGCGGCGAGTTCCTTGGCGTATCCGGCGAGCGCGGTCGCGGAGAGCGCCCCGGCGAGCGCGAACTCCAGGTACACCTCGTCGAGCCGGTCCGGGTCGACGGGCAGCCCGTGTTCCGCCTCGGCCTTGCGGGCCCGGTTGAACAGCTGTCCCGCGTACGACTCCTCCTGCTCGGCGAGTAGGACCCGGCCGGCCTGTTCGTAGAAGGTGGGCAGGAAATGCGGTACGGACCGGGCCAGCCGGCCGGCGAGGGCGTGGTACGCCTCGACCGCCTGCTTCGGCTTGCTGCGTGCCTGGTCGGCGATGCGCCTGAGTTCCGGCACGATGGCCAGGGCCTGCCGGCCCTCCTCCGGATGGTGCACCAGCACCCACTCGGGGAACCCGAGTGACTGGCGTTGCCCGAGCCCGACCGGTACGGGTTCGTCGACCCGGCGCAGGCCGAGGAACTCGGCGGTGGCGTCCTCCCCGGTGCCCAGGTCGGCGGCGACCAGCCGGACCACCGGCCGGTCGTCCAGCACCGGATGCCGGTAGGTGCGGGCGGTCAGCGGCACCGTCAGCTTGTCGGCTGTCCCGTCGGCCGGACCGTCGTCCGTTCCGCCGGCCGGACCGTTGCCCGTTCCGTCGGCCGGAGCGTCGTCCGTTCCGTCGGCCGGACCGTTGCCCGTCCCACCGGCCGGACCGTTCGGCAGCGGTAGCACCGCGCCGGCCGCCAGCAGTTCCTCCAGCTCAGTCGCCACCGGGGTCACGCACCCTTCTCCGCATCGGCCGGTTGGCCGCCGGTCAGTGCCGCGGCCATCCGGATCCCCTCCGACCAGGCCACCGGACCGACCTCCGGTAGCGGTAACTGCCGGCCGTCCCGCAACCGCCAGGAGAGACCGCCCATGGTCCAGTCCGACCAGTAGTCCCCGTCCAGCCAGGCGGTCGCCTCGACCGTGCGCCCCGCCTCGTGGACCCGGCAGGTGACGACCGAGCCGGACACCTGGCAACCGAGCGAGGTCGCCCTGGCGACCAGCGCGCTCCGGGAACCCAGCTTGGCCCCGCGGAAGTCCGACACCTCGGTCGCCCGCTCGCCGACCTGCGCCGGCTTCGGCCAGACCGTCCGCAGGAGCTGGTCGACCCGCTGGGTCAGGTTCAGCTCCAGCGCGAACTCCCGCAGGTCCGCCAGGTACGGCAGCAGCACCGGATGCGGCAGCCGTACCGTCTCCGCCGACAGTCGCCGGCTCTCCCCGTCGAGGTCGACGACCCCCAGCAGGCCATCTGTGCTGACGTCGCGCAGGAAGCCGGGCACCGCCGGGTCGTCACCGAGTACGACCAGGTCGCGCAGTGCCTCCTGCCAGGCGGGATCGGGCCAGACCCGGGCGAGCAACACGGTGGGCACCGGAACCGACGACACCATCCAGGAGTCGACCCGGGCGCGGCACGCGACCGTGTGTCGGTCGAGCCATTCGGTGAGTTGACGCAGCCGATCCACCTCGGGGTGGTCCCGCAGCACCTTGGGCAGGGACTTCAGCGGGCGGCCGGAACCCCTGCGGGCGGCCGACCGGGCGACGACCCTGCCCTCGATCAGCGAAACCTCGTACGCCTCGCCCGCCGACAGCCAACCCACCGGTAGACCCCTCCGTCACTGGTGATCTCCGCACCGCCGCCGGCCGTGCGCCAGACGGGCAGGGTACGACGGTGCGGAGCGTGGAAAGCCCCCCGGCCCGGCCGGGAACGCGTGGAACGTTAGTCAGCGGCACCGACAAAACCGGGTCGCGCCCGGGGCAGAGTACCGGGGTCGGCCGATGTCGGGGATCCCGACGTGCCAGTGTGGACACCGGGGGTGCGGCAAAGGCGTGCGGGCCGACTGTCGCGTCGGTCAGCGGTCGACGGTGGCCGGGGTGGCGTGCCCGGTCACCGGCGTGGCCGACCCGCGCCGTGACAGCCTGACGAGGATCAGGGCCAGGGCGATCCCGGCGCCGGTCAGGCCGGCGGTCGCGAAACCCCACGACGGGCCGGCGACGTCGATCACCGCACCGGCCAGTGGGGAGCCCAGCGCAATCCCGGTGGTCAGCGCCGAGTTGTGCAGTCCCATCGCCTCACCCCGGACCGCGGCCGGGGCGAGCCGGCTCACCGCGTCGGCGGAGGCCGCCAGGGACGGGGCGCAGAGCAGACCGGCCGGTAACAACGCCAGTGTGAGTCCCCACCACTGGCCGCCGCCGAGGCCGACCGGCACGGTGGCCAGACCGAGCAGCAGGGTCAGGTACAGCGCCGACGGCGGTCGGCGTACCGCGCCGTACGCGAAACCGCCGACCAGGGAGGAGGCGCCCCACATCGCCAGCACCAACCCGGTCCAGGCGACCTGGCCGGAGTCCCGCAGCACCGCCACCACGGCGACGTCGGTGCCGGCCAGCACCAGTGTGGTGGCGGCGGTGGCGGCCAGCAGCCCGAGCAGTCGGGGGGTCAGCCACTCCCGGCGGGCGGGCGGACGGCCGGGCGTGACCGGCTCGTCCCCGGCCCGGACCGGCGGGTCGAGGACAAGGAGCGCCACCCCGGCGAGCACCAGGCCGGTGCCGACGGCGACCAGGGCGGCCCGGGGCGACACCGAGGTGACCAGCAGCACCGCCAACGCCGGACCGGCCATGTAGGACAGTTCGACCGCCATCGAGTCCAACGCGTACGCCGGTCGGCGGTGCGCCTCCGGGACGAGCGCGGCGAGCGACTGCCGGACGACCCCGAACACCGGCAGGTTGACCAGGCCGCCGAGCAGGGCGGTGCCGAGCAGCACCGGATACGACATCGACTGTGCGGTGATCCAGAAGACGCCGGTGCCGAGGGTGGCCAGGATCAGCATCGTCCGCAGTCCGCGCCGGTCGACCAGCCGCCCCAGCAGCGGGGCGCCGACCGTACTGCCGACGGTCAGCGCCGCCCCCACCAGGCCGGCCGCGCCGTAACCTCGGTGGAGGTGGAGCACGACGTACAGGGTGAGGGTCACCGCGGTCATGGTGGCCGGGATCCGGGCCACCAGGGCGACCAGCACCAGGGAACGGACACCGGGCAGCGCGAGCGCTGTCCGGTAAGGGGCTAGATTCATTGGGCTCCGTACCTCCGGCTGCTCATCCTGCCGGTCGGGCACGGTCGACCCGCAACCGGATTACGTGCCCGGGGTGCCGAGCACAGGCGTGCCGTGCAGGGTGACCCCGGCCTCGCGCATCGAGTCGAGCGCGGCCCAGGTGGTGCCCTCGGCGACCCCGGCGGTCAGGTCGAGCAACACACTGGTCGCGAAACCCTCCCGCGCCGCGTCCAGGGCGGTGGCCCGGACGCAGTGGTCGGTGGCGATGCCGACCACCTCGACACTCTCCACCGAGTGCCGGCGGAGCCAGTCGGCGAGCTTCTCCGCCCCCTCGGCCGCCCCCTCGAAGCCGGAGTAGGCGGCCTGCCACTCGCCCTTGTGGAACACCGCCTCGACCCGGTCGGTCGCCAGGTCGGGGTGGAACTGGGCGCCGTCGCTGCCCACCACACAGTGCGGGGGCCACGACCCGACGAAGTCCGGCTCCGCGCTGAAGTGCGGACCGGGGTCGATGTGGTGGTCCTTGGTCGCCACCACGTGGTCCCAGCGGTCCGGCTCGGCGGCGAGCAGCCGGGAGATCCCGGCGGCCACCGAGGCGCCGCCGGCGACGGCGAGCGACCCTCCCTCGCAGAAGTCGTTCTGTACGTCGACGACGATCAGCGCTCGGCTCATCGGTCCCGTTCCCTCTCAGCTCGTCGGATGGTGGCAGACCTACGTCTGCACGATGACCGGGATGGTCGGGTCCCCGGCGGAGAGCTTGAGCCCCTCCCAGGGGATGGAGATCAGGCACTGCCGCAGGTGCTCCCGGGACTCGGCGAGAGTGGGAAGACCGTCCACCGGCTCGCCGTTCACGACGTACGGGCGCTGCAGGGCACGGTCGTGCGGGCGGGGTTCCGGGGCGCCCTGCGGGACGACGATCTCCTCGGTGGCGGTGCCGCTGGGCTTGTGCCGACGTACCGCGGTCTTCCGGCCGCCGACGGTGGCCTTGTGCTCGGAGCGCTTGACCACCGGCCGCCCGTCGACCTCGACGAGCTTGTAGACCAGCCCGGCGGTCGGCGCGCCGGAGCCGGTCACCACGGCGGTGCCGGCGCCGTACATGTCGACCGGTTCGGCGGCGAGCGCGGCGATCGCGTACTCGTCGAGGTCACCCGAGACGATGATCTTCGTTTCGGTGGCGCCGAGCGAGTCGAGCAGTTCCCGGGAGTGCCCGGCCAGCACCGACAGGTCGCCGGAGTCGATCCGGACCGCCCGCAGTTCCGGCCCGGCGACCGCGATCGCGTTCCGGATCCCCTGGGCGATGTCGTAGGTGTCGACCAGCAGGGTGGTGTCCCGGCCCAGCGCGGCGACCTGGGAGGCGAACGCGGCCGGCTCGTCGTCATGCAGCAGGGTGAAGGCGTGCGCGGCGGTGCCGGCGGTCGGGATGCCGTAGCGCCGCCCGGCGGCCAGGTTCGAGGTGAAGCCGAAGCCGGCCAGGTAGGCGGCGCGGGCGGCGGCCACCGCGGCCGCCTCCTGGGCCCGCCGGGCACCCATCTCGATCAGCGTACGGCCGCGGGCCGCGGTGACCATCCGGGCCGCCGCCGCCGCGACCGCCGAGTCGTGGTTGAGCACCGACAGGGTCAGGGTCTCCAGCAGTACGCACTCGGCGAAGGTGCCGGAGACGGTCAGGATCGGCGAGTTCGGGAAGTACAGTTCCCCCTCGGCGTAGCCGGTGATGTCGCCGGTGAACCGGTAGTCCGCCAGCCACCTCGCGGTCGGCTCGTCGACCACCCCGGTGTCCCGGAGGAACGCCACCTCCGCCTCGTCGAACCGGAAGTCGCGGAGCAGTTCGACCAGGCGCGTCGTGCCGGCGACCACCCCGTACCGCCGGCCGGTCGGCAGTCGGCGGGTGAAGACCTCGAAGACGCAGCGCCGGTCGGCGGTGCCGTCCCGCAGCGCCGCGCTGACCATGGTCAGCTCGTAGTGGTCGGTGAGCAGGGCGGGATGGGAACTGTGCACCAGGCCAGCCTAAGCGTGCCCGGTCGGGCGGTGTCGCTCAGCGGTCCGGGTCGGCCTCGGGCTCGGGCATCGAGCGCAGCGCCGGCCAGAGTTCGCCGCGACCGGTGACGCCGAGCTTGTTGTAGACCCGCTGCAGGTGGTTCTCCACCGTCCGGGTCGAAATATAGAGCTGCTCCGCGATGTTGCGACTGGCCAGACCCCGGGCGGCCAGCCGGGCGATCTGCCGCTCCCGGTCGGTCAGCGCCGGCTGCCGGACACTCAGCGCCGGGGTCCGGAGTACGTCGCAGCGGCGCAGCAGTTCGGCGAGCCGCAGGTTCGCCTCGTGGGACCGGACCGACCGGGCCGCGCGCAGCCGGGAGACCGCCCGACTGGTGGCCTCGGCGGCGAAGACGTTCAGCTCCAGCTCGGCGAAGGCGTCGGCGACGGCGAGCAGCTGGTCGCCGGAGTGGGCGTACTCGGCCCGGGCGTGCCGGGCCATCAGGGACGGCAGTGGCCCGTCGACGGTCTCGCTCAGTTCGGAGAGCCGCTGCGCCACGCTCTGCCGCCGACCGGTGATCGTCGGCTCGCCGACCTCCACGTCGGCCCGGCCGAGCCGGACCAGGTCGTGCAGGGCCAGCACCTCGTGCCCGGCGAACCCGTCACCCTGCAGCCGGTGCACCAGATCCCGGAGCAGACCGACCGCCCCGGCGACGTCCCCGGTGGCCGCCTGGACGGTGGCCCGGGCCTGCTCCAGCCAGGGGTAGAGGATCGCCATCCCGGAGCTGTGCGCCCGGTCCGACTCGGCCATCGCCTCGGTCGCCGAGTCCACGTCGCCGCGCATCGCCGCCGCCTGGGCCCGCTCGGCGTGCGCGAGGCCGGCGAAGACCTGGCTGGTGGCGAGGACGGCGCAGGCGCCGAGACTGGTCCGCAGTGCCTCCCCGGTCTGGCCCCGCAGCCGGGCCGCCTGGGCGCGCAGGATGGACAGGTAGCCGGAACCGAGCCGGAAGTCGCCGGCGTCGGCCAGGTCGGCGAACTCGGCGGCGACGATGGCGTCGATCCCGGACAGGTCGCCGGCGAGCGCGAGCCGGGTGCCCCGGGCCAGTTCCAGGGCGAGTTGCAGGTACGGCATGTCGGCCCGCCACTGTGCCGCCTCGGCCGCGACGCCCTCGACGGCGCGGCCGCTCAGCGTCAGCTCGCCCCGGGCCGCCTGCAGGTGGGCGATGGTGCACCGGGCCAGTCCCCGGGCGGCGACGGTGGCCGCCGGCCGGTCCAGCACCGAGCGGCTCAGCCGCAGCGCCTCGGCGCACTCCAGCCGGTGCAGCCGCATGATCGCCTCGAACGCGACCACCCGGGCCCGGTCCGCCGGGTCGGTGAGCCGCCCGGCGTCCGCGGCGATCTCGGCCACCGTGGACTCCCGGTTGAGCCCCCAGTAGGAGACCATGCCGCGCACGGTCAGCCACCGGGCCCGGCGGGTTTCCGAGGTGAGCTGGTCGGTGACCGCGTCGAGCACCCCGATCGCCTCGGCGGCCCGGTCGCCGAACATCAGGATGGTGGCGAGCAGTTCGGCGGCCTGGTAACCGCCGCCGGTGTCCAGCGCCGCCCGGGCCAGCCGGGCGGCCAGCGGTACGTCGAACTGGCTGAACGCCTGGGCGCCCGCCTTCAGCAGCAGGGCCGGATCCTGGGCGGTGCCGGAGTCGAGCCGCCACACCGCGACCCGGAGCAGGTCGTCGCGGCGTCGGGTGCCGACCGCCTCCACCAGGTCGGCGAGCTGGGCGCTGAGCCGACGGGTCCGGGTGACCGGGCAGCGCCGCCGGACCACCTCGCCGTAGAGCGGGTGGGCGAGGCGTACGTCGGAGCGGCGGTCGTGGGTGACGACCCGGATCAGTCCCCGTTCCTCGGCGACCTCCACGTCGGCGTGGTCGGTGGCCCGGGTGAGCAGGGCCAGCCCGATCGGCTCGCCCATCGCCACCAGCTCGACCACCGTCCGGACGCCCTGCTCCAGCTGGCCGATCCGGGCGTCGACCAGGTCGTCCAGGCTGGGCGGCAGGTGGCTGCGGCCGGTCCACCGCCACAGCCCGTACGCCCGGCTCAGCTCGTTGCTCGTCTGCGCCGCGATGACCAGCTCACGGAGCAGCAGCGGATTGCCGGCGGAGAGCCGGTGCAGCCGGTCCGCCGACGGTCCGTCGACCGGCTCGCCGAGCATCGCGGTCAACAGGTCGTCGGTCTCGCCCAGGCCGAGCGGTTCGAGCTCGGCGTGGTCCACCAGGTCGTCGGTCCACAGCGCCCGGATCGGCAGCGGCACCGGCTCGCCGCTGCGGAGCGTCCCCAGCACGGTGGCGTTGTCGGAGCGGGCGATCAGATAGACCAGCGCGGCCGAGGAGGGGTCGAGCAGGTGGGCGTCGTCGATGCCGATGACGATCCGTCGCCCCGCCGCCTGCTGGTGCAGTGCGTCGACGGCCCAGCGCATGATCCCGGCCGGGGTGAGCCCGGCCGGCTGGTCGGCCGGCAGCACCTGGGCCAGGCCACCGAACGGGATGCCGGCGGTGGCGATGTTGGCCGACGCGGACCAGACCGCGCAGCCCAGTGCGGGCAGCTGCTCCAGGCTCTGGGCGAGCAGTCGGCTCTTGCCGACGCCGGCGCTGCCGCTGACGAAGAGGCCACGGCCTCCCGGACTGGTGGCGGCGTTCACCAGTCGGCTGAGTTCATCCGTCCTGCCAACGAACCTCCACCGCCCCATCGGGGCAGCATATAGACCGAAGGGCAGCTGCGCCCGTCCCGTGACGGAGTGAATTTGAGTAGTTCATCGATGAGGCAATGAGTACCGTGGATACTCGCAGCGTGTGGGCATCGACACATAGCGTTCCGGCATTCGGGCGGATGTCGCATCGACCGAATCGTCGAGGGTGGATTGGTCGATCGGAAGGTGGGAGCGCCGATGACGTCGCCACACGCCGCGGCGGTGCCGCAACGGTCCGGCGCAGAGTCGGAGCTGCTCGGCGACGTCGCCGTACCCCGGGCGGTGCCGCGCCGGCACCCGGCGGTGCCGCCGGCCCCGGACGAACCGCTCGCGGTGGTCGCCGTCGGCCCGGCCGGCGCCGACCGCCGGGCGGTCCTCGCCGGACTGCTGGGGGTCACGGTCACCCCCTCGGCGATGCGGCTGCCCCCGGAGAGCTTCCAGGTCTTCCGGTACGCGCCGACCCTCGACGTCACCGTCCAGGTGCCCGGGCTGGCCGGCGAGGCACCGGGGCGTCCACCGCGCCGGATCGACCTGGCCGGGCCGGAGCCGCTGCTCCGGCACTTCCACCTGGTCAACACGCCGGATCCGGAGACCCTGGGGGTGGCCGGCCGGCGGATCGTCCGGGACACCGTCCGGCGCGGCGGCGCCCTGCTGTTCGTCCTTCCGGCGGACCAGCAGGTCACCCCCGCCGACGTCGAACTGCTCGGCGAGGTGGCGGGCGAGGCGGCCATCTTCCTGGTCGGCACCCCCGGCGGCGACGACACCTGGCCGCCGCCGGCGGCCGCGTGCGGGGAAGTGCTTGTCGGTGAGGTGGTGGACGGGGACGACGGCGGTGCCGCCCTGGCCGCGTACTGGGCGGAGGTCGACCGGCGGCGGGCCGAACTCGTCGATCGGGTGCCGGCGCTCGCCGGGCTGTCCTGGCTCGACCTGGACCCGGCCGACCCCGCCTACCTGCGCCGGGCCCTGGTCGACTGGGCCAGCGCGGAGGGGCTGCGCCGGGCGAGCCGGGTCCCGCCGGTGGTGCCGGGCTTCGGGCGTACCGTCCGGGTGGCGCCGGAGGCGTCCGCCACCGGCTGGGCGGACCGGTTGGACCGCCGGGTCCGTACCTGCACACACCGGCTCCGTCGGGAGATCGCCCTGGAGGCGGCAAGCATCCACCTGCGCGGCGTTCAGGAGATCGTCGACGGGGCGGGGGTCGCCGGGCTTCCCGGATTCCTGGACCGTGAGCTGGAGTCGCTGGCGTTGGACGTGATGGCCGCCTGCGACACGGAGGTGGACCGGATCCTCGGCGAGTCGCTCGGGTTGGTCTTCGGCGAGGAGCCGGACGACGCCGTACGACTGCGTGCCGCCGCTGCGGTCGGCCAGGCGCTGACCGACCGGCCCGGCGGCGGGGCACCCCCACGTGTGCTGCTGCTCGGTCGGACCGCGGCGATCGAGCCGGTCGACGCCGCCGGCACCGCCCGGGCCCCGGCGAGTTATCCCGGCTGCACCGCCGCCGCGATCCTGCCGCCGCTCGGGCTCGGCCTGCGCGGGGAGTGCTACGGATACTGGCGGGAGCCGGGACACGCCGACCCGGGCAGTGCCCGCTCCTGGCTGCAGCGGGCACTGCGGGAGATCGAACTGGAAGTGTCCCGCGAGGTGACCGGACGGTTCGAGGCAGTCCGTGCCGCGCTCACGGTGGTCCTCACCGACGCGATCCGGCACGGCCGGCTGCGCGGCTGACCGGCGGATCCGGTGGTCGGCGACGGGGTGTGGTGGGCCACTCGGGCAGCCGCTGACGGGGCGTCGCGACGCGGCCGGGCGTCGATTCTCCGGTTCGGCGCCGACGGTGGCACGATGGGGGGCATGGCGGCTCCACAGGTTGCACCGGTCGAAACGCCGGACACCGACGAGGTGCCGGTCACCGACCGGGCATGGGTGACGATCGTCTGGGACGACCCGGTCAACCTGATGTCGTACGTGACCTGGGTGTTCCAGAAACTCTTCGGCTACAGCCACGAGAAGGCCGAGAAACTGATGCTCGACGTGCACCACAAGGGCAAGGCCGTGGTCTCCAGCGGCGCCCGGGAGCGGATGGAACACGACGCGTCCCGGCTGCACGCGTACGGGCTGTGGGCGACCGTGGAGCGCGCGTGAGTACCTTCCGCCGGCAGGGCGAGCACTGCGTGGCGACCTTCGCCGCCGACGAGGTACGGGTGCTCCGCAAGGTCGCCTCCGAGGTGGTGGGGCTGCTCACCGACGGTTTCGACCACTCCGACCCGGTTGTCGGGCGGCTCTTCCCGGACACCTACCCGGAGGATCCGGAGGAGTCGGCGGAGTTCCGGCGGTACACCGAGGGCGATCTCAAGACCGGCAAGATCGACCAGGCGGGTGCGGTACTGGCGGCCCTGCCGCCGGCCACCGGCGGGGAGGTACGCCTCGACGGCGAGGCGGCCGAGGCGTGGCTGCGCGCTCTCAACGACGCCCGGCTGGCGATGGGGGTACGCCTCGACATCTCCGCCGACACCGACCTCGGCGACGAACTCGACGACGCGGTGCTGCACGACCCGACCTCGACCCGGGTCTTCCAGCTCTCCGTCTACGCCTACCTCGGTTACCTGCAGGAGTCCCTGCTCCGCGCGTTGATCGTCGACCACTGAGCGGCCGCCGTGCACTGCGCGGTGGGGAAGGGGCCCGTCCGGAACGCCAGGACGGGCCCCTTCCCGACCGGTCAGGCCGTCTGGTTCAGCGTCGCCAGCTCGGCGGCGTCGAGGGTGAGGTCGACGGCGGCCACCGAGTCGCGGATGGTCTCCGGCCGGCTCGACCCCGGGATCGGGATCACCACCGGGGACTTCGCCAGCATCCAGGCCAGGCAGACCTGCTGCGGGCTGAACCCACGGGCGGCGGCCACCTCGGCGAACGGGGCGAACCGGTTGCCCAGCTCACCGGCCTGGGCGATGCCGCCCAGCGGTGACCAGGGCAGGAAGGCCAGGCCCAGCTCGTCGCAGAGTTCCAGCTCCGGCTCCGAGGAACGGAACGCCGGGGAGTACTGGTTCTGCACCGAGACGAGCCGGTCACCGAGGATCTCCCGGGCCTCGCGGATCTGGTCCGGGTTGGCGTTGGAGATGCCGGCCAGCCGGACCTTGCCGGCGTCGACCAGGTCCCGGACCGCGCCGATCGACTCGGCGTACGGGACCTTCGGGTCGGGGCGGTGGTGCTGGTAGAGCCCGATCGCCTCCACCCCGAGCCGCTTCAACGACGCGTCGCAGGCGGCTTTGATGTGGTCCGGCGAGCCGTCGATGGTCCAGCTGCCGTCGCCGGGACGCAGGTGCCCGCCCTTGGTGGCGACCAGCACCCCGGAGCTGTCCCCGCCGTAGCTGGCCAGAGCCCGGGCGATCAGCGTCTCGTTGTGTCCCACCTCACCCGCGTACAGGTGGTAGGCGTCCGCGGTGTCGATCAGGGTGACCCCGGCGTCGAGTGCCGCGTGGATGGTCCGGACGGAGCGGTCCTCGTCCGGACGCCCCTCGATCGACATCGGCATCGCGCCGAGCCCGATCGCGCTCACCTCGGTGTCACCGATGCGGCGGTGTTTCATCGCGTTGCCTCCTCAGTCTCGGGTTTCCCGCCCCACTCTGCACCGGGTACGGGCCCCCGAATGTCAACTTTCCCTTTCTGCCACATCGCGACCCCGATGGCCGGCGGACACCGGGTGAGGTCGGCCACTCCCGGGAGCCGAGACGGCCCGGGCGCGGTCGGCCGGACAGGCGGTAGGCTGGGCGTCGTGCTGAGCATCGACCGGTCGATAGTCGAGGCGATCGTCGCGCACGCCCGTCGGGACCATCCGGACGAGGCGTGCGGCGTGGTCGCCGGACCGGTGGGCTCCGACACCCCGACCCGGCACATCCCGATGGTGAACGCCGCCCGGTCGATGACGTTCTACGAGTTCGACTCGATGGAACAGCTGCGGCTGTGGCGGGAGATGGACGACCGCGACGAGGAGCCGGTGGTCATCTACCACTCGCACACCGCGACCGAGGCGTACCCGTCCCGCACCGACATCTCCTTCGCCGGTGAGCCGAACGCGCACTACCTGCTCGTCTCGACCCGGGATCCGGAGACCGAGGAGATCCGCTCGTTCCGGATCGTGGACGGTGTGGTGACCGAGGAGCCGGTCCGGGTCGTCGACGCCAGGGTGGACCCGAACGCGGTCCAGTCGTACATGTTCGGGCAGAGCCCGACGACGGTCGACTACGAGTGTTCGGGCAGCTGATCCTCCGGGATCCGGCAGCCGATCCGTAGTCCGTTCCCCCGAATCCGTCGTTCCCCGACTCCACACGTCACAAGGAGCATGTCCATCATGGCCATCGAAGTTCGTATCCCCACCATCCTGCGGAGCTACACCGGCGGCGCGAAGGTCGTCGAGGGGTCGGGCGACTCGCTCGGCGACCTGCTGTCCGACCTGGACAGCAGGTACTCCGGCCTGCGCGGCCGACTGATCACCGACCAGGGCGCGCTGCACCGTTTCGTCAACGTCTACGTCAACGACGAGGACGTCCGGTTCCTCGGCTCGCTCGACGCGAAGCTCTCCGACGGGGACACGGTGACCATCCTGCCGGCCGTCGCGGGTGGCGCGTTCGGCCTCGCCGCGGCAGCGGCGATCATCGGGCACAGCGCCGCGACCTCGGTGGTGGCCGGGCACAGCGCCGCGACCTCGGCGGTGGCCGGGCACGGTTCCGCGGCCTCGGCCCGCTGAGCAGGCCGCCATGACGCGGTACGAGAGCCTGCTCGACGCGTGCGGCGGTACTCCGCTGGTGGGGCTGCCCCGCCTGTCGCCGGTGGTGCCCGACGGGGCACCGCCGGTGCGGCTCTGGGCGAAGCTGGAGGACCGGAACCCGACCGGCAGCATCAAGGACCGGGCGGCCCTGTTCATGGTCCGGGAGGCGGAACGGAACGGCCGGCTCCGCGCCGGTGACACCATCCTGGAGCCGACCAGCGGCAACACCGGGATCTCGCTGGCCATGGTGGCGAAGCTGCGCGGTTACCGGCTGGTCTGCGTGATGCCGGAGAACGTCTCGACCGAGCGGGTGCAGCTGCTCCGGATGTACGGCGCGGAGATCATTTTTTCGCCGGCGGCCGGCGGCTCGAACCAGGCGGTGGCGACGGCGAAGCAGATCGCCGCCGAACACCCGGACTGGGTGATGCTCTACCAGTACGGCAACCAGGGCAACGCCCGGGCGCACTACGAGACGACCGGTCCCGAGCTGCTGCACGACCTGCCCACGATCACGCACTTCGTGGCCGGGCTGGGTACCACCGGCACCCTGATGGGGACCGGACGGTACCTGCGGGAGAAGGTCGAGGAGATCGAGATCATCGCCGCCGAGCCCCGGTACGGCGAGCTGGTCTACGGGCTGCGCAACATCGACGAGGGCTACGTCCCCGAGCTGTACGACGCCAGCGTGCTGACCCGCCGCTTCTCGGTTGGGACCCGGGACGCGGTGCTGCGTACCCGGCAGTTGGTGGAGGTGGAGGGGATCTTCGCCGGCTTCTCCACCGGGGCGATCCTGCACGCGGCGCTGGCGGTGGCGCACGAGGCGGTCAAGGCCGGCCGCCGCGCCGACGTCGCGTTCGTGGTCGCCGACGGCGGCTGGAAATACCTCTCGACCGGGGCGTACGGCGGCACCCTCTCCGACGCCGAGGACGCGCTGGAGGGCCAGCTCTGGGCCTGATCCGATCCGGTTCGGGGCCCGGGCCCCGAACCGGGCCGGACGGCCGCGCGGACCGACCCGGCATCCTTGCCACGAAGGTGACGGAACGTAACGGTAACGGCCGATTGCGGCGACCCGGTTCGTACCGGGCGGGGCGGTCACGACCCGGTGTCACGTTGGCGACAAAGGTCACGGGATCTTTCTTGTGCCCAGGTGTCGCGGCGTAGGCTGCGCACCGTGACAGACGTTTCGGCGATGATCGCCTACGCCTCGGCCGACCGACTGTCTGTGACCATCAGTGATGACGGGGCGACCGGATGCGACTGACGATTCTCGGCTGCGCGGGTAGTTTCCCCGGTCCGGAGGCGGCCTGCTCGGCCTACCTGGTCGAGGCGGAAGGCTTCCGTCTGCTCCTCGATTTCGGCTCGGGATCGCTCTCCGCCCTGCAGCGGTACGTCGGGCTCAACGTGGTGGACGCGATCCTCCTCACGCACCTGCACGGCGACCACATCCTCGACGCGGTGCCGTACATCGTGGTCCGTCGGTACGCCCCGGACGGCCCCTATCCACCGCTGCCGGTGTACGCCCCGAGCGGCGCCCCGGACCGGCTCGCCAACGCGTACAGCCTGGACGAGGGGGTGCTCGACGACGTCTACACCTTCTACGGCCTCCAGCCGGGCAGCTTCCCGATCGGGCCGTTCACGGTCACCGTCGACCGGGTCAACCACCCGGTGGAGACGTACGGCGTACGGCTGGAGCACGACGGCCGGAGCCTCTGCTACTCGTCCGACACCGCGCCCTGCGACTCCCTGCTCCGGCTGGCGCACCGTGCCGACCTGTTCCTGTGCGAGGCCAGTTACCTCGACGGCGTGGACAATCCGCCGGACCTGCACCTGACCGGCCGGGAGGCGGGCGAGATCGCGACCAAGGCGGAGGTGGGCCGGCTGCTGCTCACCCACCTGGTGGCGGCCTGGGGCAGTGAGGCGATGACGCACGAGGCGGCGCTCTCCGCGTTCGCCGGCCCGGTCGAGGTGGTCCGGCCCGGCTGCCGGTACGAGGTCTGACCGCTGCGCCGTGCCGGCTGACCGGCCCGGTTGTCGGTGGCCGGGACACCCTCGGGCGGGGCGATCCCGGCAACACATAGGCTGCGCACATGGCGCGACCTGACGGGCGGCGGCCCGACCAACTCCGACCGGTGACCCTGACCCGAGGCTGGAGCATGCATCCGGAGGGTTCGGTGCTCGTCGAGTTCGGCGACACCCGGGTGCTCTGCACGGCCAGCGTCACCGAGGGGGTGCCGCGCTGGCGCAAGGGATCCGGCCTGGGCTGGGTCACCGCCGAGTACTCGATGCTGCCCCGCTCGACCACCACCCGTTCCGACCGGGAGAGTGTCCGGGGCAAGGTCGGCGGCCGTACCCACGAGATCTCCCGGCTGATCGGGCGGAGCCTGCGGGCCTGTATCGACCTGAAGGCGCTCGGCGAGAACTCGATCGTGCTCGACTGCGACGTGCTGCAGGCCGACGGCGGCACCCGGACCGCCGCGATCACCGGGGCGTACGTCGCGTTGCACGACGCGGTCAGCTGGCTGGCCGACCGGAAGGCGCTGGCCGGCAAGCCGGACAAGGTGGTGCACCGGTCGATCGCGGCGGTCAGCGTAGGGATCATCGAGGGTGAGCCCCGGCTGGACCTGAACTACCTGGAGGACGTGGCGGCCGAGGTGGACATGAACGTGGTCTGCACCGGCACCGGGGACTTCGTCGAGGTGCAGGGTACGGGTGAGGCCGGTGTCTTCGCCCGCGAGCAGCTCGACGCGTTGCTCGACCTCGGCGTACTGGGCTGCGCCGAGCTGACCGAGGCCCAGCGGAAGGCGCTGGCCGGATGACGGCGGAGGGCACTGGCCGGATGACCAGGGTGCTGTTGGCGACCCGTAACGCCAAGAAGCTGACCGAGTTGCAGCGGATCCTCGACGGCGCGCTCGGCGCGCAGCGGATCCAGCTGGTCGGGCTGGCCGACGTGGCGCAGTACCAGGAGGTTCCGGAGACCGGGCTGACCTTCGGCGAGAACGCGCTGCTGAAGGCGCGTGAGGGCGTGAAATGGACCGGTCTGCCGACGATCGCCGACGACTCCGGCCTGGCGGTGGACGCGCTCAGCGGCATGCCGGGCGTGTTCAGCGCCCGCTGGTCGGGCCGGCACGGCGACGACCGGGCCAACCTGGAGCTGGTGTTGGCGCAGATCGGCGACGTACCGGACCAGCACCGGGGCGCGGCGTTCGTCTGCGCGGCGGCGCTGGTGCTGCCCGGCGGCAAGGAGCACCTGGTCGAGGGCCGGCAGGCCGGTCGGCTGCTGCGCGCCCCGCGCGGCGAGGGTGGCTTCGGGTACGACCCGATCTTCCTCGCCGAGGGGCAGGACCGGACCAACGCCGAGCTGTCACCGGAGGAGAAGGACGCGATCAGCCACCGGGGCAAGGCGTTGCGGGCGCTCGCCAAGGTGATCGCCAAGACCCTGCCGGTCGGCGACGCCGGCGGATGGGCCAACCGGTAGCCGCCCGGGACTGAAGCGCGACACCACCCCGGCCCGGGTGCTGGCGGTGGCGGAGGCGGCGGCCGCTCCGGACGTACGCGTCCCGGCGTTGGTCGCCGGCACCCGGCCCGGGCCGTCGACGCGCGACGAGAACCCCTACCCCCGGGGCCTGATGGTTTCGAGGGCGGCGGCCCGGCAGGTCGGCTCGTCCCGGGCCGGCTGTGCGGCGGTGGCGGTCAGTGTGTGGTCGCGTAGTCGAGCGCGGTGCGGACCAGGTCGGTGAGGGGCCGTTCCGGGTGGTCGACCCAGTGCTGGATGGCGGCGCGTACCGCGCTGAGCAGGGTTGCGGCCAGCACCTGGGCGTGTAGTGGGGTGTCCGGGTGCCGCGGCAGTCGACCGATGATCTCGGTGGTCAGTTCCCGCTCGATGGTGCCGTAGACGGCGATCTGGTGGGCCGCCAGGCTGGGGTGGCTGCGGACCAGTCGGCGTTGGGCGACCCAGAGCGGGTCGACGTCGCCGGTTTCCCGGACGAGTTGTTCGGTGGCCCGGGTGAGGGCGGTCCACGGCGGTACGTCGACCGGCTGGTCGTGCACGAGTTCCACCAGTCGGCGGATCCGGACCAGGTCGACGTAGAAGAGGGCCTCTTCCTTGTTCGCGAAGTAGTTGGAGAAGGTACGGCGGGAGACGTCGGCGGCGTCCGCGATCGCCTCGACGGTCACCTGGTCGGGCCCGTGTGCGACGGCGAGCCGGAGTGCCGCCTCGTGTAGCGCCTGTCGCGTCGCCGCCTTCTTGCGTTCGCGACGCCCCACCGTGTTCTCCATCGCACCCAGGGTACGCCCCGATGATCGTATGCTCAACGAGCAAACTTGCGCAATGTGCAAGATCGAGGGATGCTTGTGTGCGGCAAGCAATCTGTCCGGGGAGGCGGGATGGAGACCTCCGTACGGCACGGCGAACTTGTGCACCGGCTGCGGGATCTGACCCGGATCGTCCGGGCCATCCGGCAGCGGCGGGTGGCGGAGCGGCCGGGCGTGCCACTGGGCATGGTCGGCACCCTGATGCGCCTCGACGAGCTGGGCGACCGGGCGGTCGGCTGTCACGCCAGGGAACTGGCCGAGCATGCCGGGCTCGACCCGTCCACGGTCAGTCGGGTGGTCACCGGGTTGGTGACCCAGGGCCTGGCGGTACGCCGGGCCGACCCGGCCGACCGGCGGGCCAACCTGCTGGCCCTGACCGACGCCGGCCGGGCCGCGCTGGACGAGGCGCGGACCTGGTACGGCGACCTGCTCGCCGACGCGCTCGCCGGCTGGAACCCGACCGAGGTCGAGGCGTTCAGTGCAGCCCTCGGACGGTTCGCCGCCGACATCCAGGGTGCCCTGGACCGAGTCACCGGGGTCACCGGGTCCGCGGGATCCGCCGGGGCCGGCGAGCCGTCCGCCCGTACCGCCGTCTCCGGACGGACCGAATCCCAGAACACGCTGGAGGCCGCGCGATGAGCGCACCCACCATGACGACCACCGCGCCCGGCGCGGAGCCGATGAGCCATCGGCGGACCCTGGAGGCGCTCAGCGGCCTGCTCCTGGTCCTTTTTGTCGCGATGCTCAGCAGCACCGTGGTCTCGACCGCCCTGCCACAGATCATCGGCAAGCTGAACGGCTCGCAGACCCAGTACACCTGGGTGGTCACCGCCACCCTGCTCACCGCGACCGCGACCACCCCGATCTGGGGCAAGCTGGCCGACCTGTTCAACAAGAAGACGCTGGTGCAGACCGCCATCGTGATCTTCGTGCTCGGTTCGGTGGTCGCCGGGGCGAGCCAGAACGCCGGCCAGCTGATCGCCGCCCGGGCCTTCCAGGGCATCGGCGTCGGCGGGCTGCAGGCCCTGGTCCAGGTGGTGATCGCCGCGATGATCCCGCCCCGGGAGCGGGGCCGGTACAACGGTTACCTCGGCGGCGTGATGGCGCTGGCCACCGTCGGTGGCCCGCTGCTCGGCGGGGTCATCGTCGACACCTCGTGGCTCGGCTGGCGCTGGTGCTTCTTCGTCGGCGTGCCGATCGCGATCGTCGCGCTGCTGGTGCTCCAGGCCACCCTGCACCTGGTCACCGTCCGCCGGGAGAACGTGAAGATCGACTACCTGGGTGCGGCGCTGATCGCGGCCGGGGTCAGCGTGCTGCTGGTCTGGATCTCGTTCGTCGACGGCTCGTTCGCCTGGATCTCCTGGCAGACCGGGGTGATGCTCGGCGGGGCCCTGCTGCTGCTCGCCCTCGCCGTCCTGGTCGAGTCCCGGGCCGCCGAGCCGGTCGTCCCGCTGGAGATCGTCCGGGAGCGGACCACGGCGCTGGCCATCCTCGGCAGCCTCGCCGTCGGCATGGCCATGTTCGGCGGTGCGGTCTTCCTGGGCCAGTACTTCCAGATCGGTCGCGGCTACAGCCCGACCGAGGCAGGCCTGCTCACCATCCCGATGATGGTCGGCGTGCTCGGCTCCTCGATCGTCGCCGGCCGCATGATCACCCGGAGCGGCCGGATCAAGCCGTACATCATCGTCGGTTCGGTGATCCTGGTCGGCGGCTTCCTGATGCTCGGCTTCGTCGACCACGCCACCTCGCTGGTCTTCGTCGGCGCGGCGATGTTCCTGGTCGGGATCGGCGTCGGCATGACCATGCAGAACCTGGTGCTGGCGGTGCAGAACACCGTGGCGCTGCGGGACATCGGTGCGGCGAGTTCCAGCGTCGCCTTCTTCCGGTCCCTGGGCGGCACCATCGGGGTCTCGGTGCTCGGCGCGGTGCTGGCCCGCCGGGTCACCGACCAGATCACCACCGACCTGGCCGCCGCCGGCATCCCCACCTCGGGCTCCGGCGACGCCGGAGGCAGCCTGAACCTGGACGGACTGCCGGACGTCGTGGTGCACATCGTCCGGAACGCGTACGGCGACGCCACCGGGCACATCTTCCTGATCTCGGCCGCGATCGCGCTGGTCGGGGTGATCGCCGCCGTGCTGCTCCGGCCGGTGACCCTGCGGACCAGCCTCGACCTGCCGGCGGAGGCGACCGCGGCGGCCACGGCGGCGGGGGCGATCGACGGGGCGCCGGCCTGTCCGCGGGGGTACGTCGGCCGCCCGTGCCCGCCCTCCGAGTCGGCGTGAAGTACGTCATAGGAGCGCTCCCACGAGCGTGACCTGCGCAGCTGTCTCGATGGAAGATCCGCCTCGGCAGCTGGGACCAGACGGCGCGCCCGCAAGTATTGATCTTGAAACAAAAAGTCGGGAGTCTCGATCCTTCTGGTGCGGACCGGGGTCACGGCAACAGGGCCGTGGCTCCGGTCTGTCGTATCCGCAGAGGAGACTCCGTGCGACAACGCCACCTACTGGCGTACGGCGCGGCCGCCCTGACCCTGGCGGCCACACTCGTCGGTTCCAGCCCGACCGACGCGTCGGCACAACCCCAGCCCGTACCCACCGGGTCCGAGGCGGTCCGACAGAAGCTGCGGGAGCTGCGGCAGGCAGCCCAACAGGAACGGAAGGAGAACGAGCGGCAGGGCGCCCGGGTGGTGACCCTCTACACCGGAGACCGGGTGACGGTCGACGGCGCCACCGTCAGCGTCACGCCCCGCGCCGGCGTGCACTTCTACCGCTACCAGCGGGAGCAGGCCCAGTACGTCGTACCGTCCGACGCCGTGCCGCTGCTGCGGGCCGACCGGCTCGACGAACGGCTGTTCAACGTCACCGGCCTGCTCGAACACGACTTCGACAAGCTGGCGTACCTGCCACTTGTCGTCTCCGACGCCGACACCGTACGCGGACTCGCCGGCGGGCCGGCACTGGAGGCCGTCGACGGCTTCGCCACCCGGGTCCCGGTGACCGACCTGGCCAGCACCTGGCAGACCACCCGCACCTCGCTGACCAGCGGAAAGATCTGGCTCGACGGGGTACGCCAGTCCACCCTCGACGTCAGTGTGCCGCTGACCGGCGCCCCGACCGCCTGGTCGGCCGGCTACGACGGCACCGGCGTGAAGGTCGCGGTCCTCGACACCGGGATCGACGACAGCCACCCGGACCTGGCCGGCAAGGTCGTCGCCCGCCGCAACTTCGTCGCCGAACACGAGACCGGAACCGACCTCAACGGGCACGGCACCCACGTCTCCGGCACCATCGCCGGCACCGGCGCCGCCTCGGACGGCAGGTACCGGGGCGTCGCGCCCGGCGCCTCGCTGCTCGACGGCAAGGTCTGCTGGAACGACCAGGGGCGGGGCTTCTGCTCCGACTCGGCGATCATCGCCGCCATGCAGTGGGCGGTGGAGTCCGGCGCCAAGGTCGTCAACATGAGCCTCGGCGGCACCGACACCGAGGGCGTCGACCCGCTCGAGCAGGCGGTCAACGACCTGACCGCCGAGTACGGCACCCTCTTCGTCATCGCCGCCGGCAACGCCGACGGCTGGTCGCCGTACCGGGTCGCGTCGCCGTCGACCGCGGACGCCGCGCTCTCGGTGGCGAACTGGACCAAGACCGGCGAGCCGCACTGGTCGTCGCTGCCCGGCCCGCGGATCGGCGACTACGCCGTCAAGCCGGACATCTCCGCCCCCGGTACGGAGATCACCTCCGCGCGCAGCCCGAGCGCGCTCGACCACCTGCCGGCCGGCCCGTACTTCAGCGCGACCGGCACCTCGATGGCCGCCCCGCACGTCGCCGGCGCGGCCGCGCTGCTCTCCCAGGCGCACCCCGAGTGGCAGGCCGGACAGACCAAGGCGACCCTGATGGCCTCGGCCGCGCCCCGGGCCGACCTCGACGTGTTCAGCCAGGGCGCCGGGCACGTCCGGGTCGACCGGGCGCTGACCCAGCAGGTCACCGTCACCCCGCCGTCGTTGAGCATCGGCATGCTGGCGTACCCGCACACCGACGCCCCGGTGAGCCGGACCATGACGTACCACAACACCTCGGCGGCGCCGGTGACCCTGCACCTGACGGTGGACGGGAACGCACCGGACGGACTGCTGACGCTCAGCGCCGACACCCTGACCGTGCCGGCCGGCGGCACCGCCTCGGTCGAGGTGACCGCCGACGAGCGGGTCGGCGGCGAGACGTACGGCGTCTTCAGCGGTCGGCTCGTCGCCACCGCCGACGGGATCGACCTGCGGACCCCGTTCAGCGTCTTCCGGGAACCGCCGTCGGCGAGCCTGCACCTGACCGCCCTCGACCACGTCGGCAAGACGCCGGCCACCGTGGTCATGCTGCTGCGGGACCCGAACACCGGCGCCGAGTACACCGCGCTCGACCCGGACGAGACGTACCGGGTGCCGCTGAACAGCTCCTGGACCGTCACCGCCTTCGTCCAGAACGCGGACGGCACCGTCGACTTCATGGCGAACAACCAGGTGCTGGCCGACCGGAACCGGGACGTGCTGCTGGACGGCCGGAAGACGCGCGGGCTGGACATCACCCTGCCGACGAAGCAGGCGCAGCCGTACGCCGCCACGGTGCAGCTGAGCCGTGGCGGCGGCACGTACCTCTCCAGCGACGCGGTACAGGGCGACCCCCGGACCATCCGCACCGCCGACCTGGGAACGGCCGGCGTCGCCGGGGTCAGCACCCAGATCCAGGCCGTCTACCAGACCCCGCCGGGCCGCGGCGACGCGGAGCTCTACCAGCTCGGCTGGGTCGTCCCCGGCGCCTTCACCACCGGCTTTACCGCCCGGCTCAAGGCGAAGGACCTGGCCGAGGTGCGGGCCGAGTACGCCCGCAACGCCCGCGACGTGGTGGCGGTCCGGTACAACACGGCGATCGTCTCCGGCGACCCGTACCCGCTGGCGTCGCAGTTGCCGCCGGTGCCGACCCCGGGCCGGCGGACCGAGTACGTCGGCGGCAACGTCGAATGGCGGTCCGGGATCGTGGAGATGACCGCCGCCGAGGGCCTCTGGGTCACCGACCTCGACCAGGCCACCGAACCGGGCTACCGGGCCGGCCGGTCGTACCGGGAACGCTGGAACGCCGCCCCGCTCGGGATGACCCTCACCCCGCAGTATCCGGGCAGCGCGGCCGTGGTCCGGGACGGGGACACCGTCTACGGCAGCTTCACCCAGTTCGCCGACGCGTCCGGGCACGTCGGACTGCCGTACCAGATGAACAACCACCGGTTCACCCTGGAGACCGGGACGGAGACGCTCGGCGAGTTCGACTTCCTGTACGGCAGCTGGCAGGTCGGCGCCGAGGCCCGGACGTACCGGATGCGGTTCGGGTTCGACGTACCCACCCCGCTCGTCACCCACCTGGAGTCGGAGTGGACCTTCCGCAGCTCGGCGGCGCAGCAGGGTGAGCTGCCGCTGACCGCGGTCGGGTTCGCCCCCGAGCTGGCGCTGGACAACTCGGCCCGGCGCGGCAGCATCCTGCCGGTGCCGCTCACCGTCACCCGACAGGCCACCGCCGGCCGGGTGACGGACGCCGACGTCTCGGTCTCCTACGACGACGGCCGGACCTGGCGTTCCGTCCCGACCGTCAGCCTGCTCGGTCAGCACGTCGCCGTGGTGACGAACCCGTCCCGGGCCGGACACGTCTCGCTGCGGGCCCACCTGGTCGACTCGGCCGGCAACACGGTCACCACCACCGTGCTCCGGGCGTACGAGGTCAGGTAACACCCGCTCCGCTCGGTGGGGTCGTCGGAGGTGTTCCGGCGGCCCCACCGCACCAACGGGACCGGAAGCCGGCGGCGATCCGCCGGATCCCCTCCTCGACGTCGGCGGCCGTGATGCCGCCGTAGCCGAGGACCAGGCCGGCCTGGCCGGGGCGCTCGGCGCAGTAGCTGGCCAGGCTCTCCACCCCGACCCCGGCCGCCCGTGCCCGGTCGACCACCGAGGCGGCCAGTTCGGGACCGCCCTCGACCGCCAGCCGCGCGCAGAGGTGGAGCCCCGCGACCGAGGGCTCCGGCCGCAGCCGGTCCGCGAGGTGCCGGTCGAGCGCCGACAGCAGCCGCTCGCGCCGGGTCGCGTACTCCCGGCTGGCCCGACGGACGTGCCGGGCCAGCAGACCCTCGTTGATGAAGTCGGCCAGCGCACCCTGGGTCGGCAGGTCGCCGTGCCAGTCGGTCAACTGTCGCGCGGTGGCCAGCGCCGCGCCGAGCGAGGCCGGGGCGACCAGGAACCCGATCCGCAGCATCGGGAGCAGGGTCTTGGAGAACGATCCGACGTAGATCACCCGCCCGTGCCGGTCCAGGCTCTGCAACGGCTCCAGGGGACGGCCGGCGAACCGGTACTCGCTGTCGTAGTCGTCCTCGAGGACCACCGCGTCGTGCCGCCGGGCCCAGTCGAGCAGGGCCGACCGGCGGGCCAGGGACATCGGTACGCCGAGCGGGCTCTGGTGCGACGGGGTGACGTAGACCAGCCGGACGTCCGGCGGCAGCGCGGCGACCACCAGCCCCTCCGCGTCGACCGGTACCCCGGTGACCCGGGCACCGAGCGTCTGGAAGAGCCGGCGGACCGGTGGATAGCCCGGTTCCTCGACCGCGACCCGGTCACCCGGCTCCAGCAGCACCTTGCCGACCAGGTCGAACGCCTGCTGCGCGCCGTGGGTGACCAGGATGTCGTCGGCGCCGGCCCGGACCGAGCGGGCGACGCCGACGTGGCGGGCGATCGCCGCCCGCAGTCCGGGATGCCCGGCCGGATCCGGATAGCTGGTGCTCCGTACCGTCGAGTCGCGCAGCTGCCGGGTCACCAGCCGGCGCCAGGTCTCCAGCGGGAACAGCCCCGGGTCCGGTACGCCGACCCGGAAGTCGTAGCGCGGCGCGGGGGAGCGGGGCACCACCGGCACGGACCCCCACACCGCCCGGGGACGTACGCCACGGCCGGCCGGTGCGGACCGGGGGCGCGGCACGCCCGGGAACCGGTCGCCGACGTACGTGCCCGAACCGACCCGGCCGACCAGGAAGCCCTCGGCGGTGAGCCGCTCGTACGCCACCGCGACGGTGTTGCGGGCGACGGCGAGCCGCTGCGCCAGTTCACGGCTGGGCGGCAGCCGTTCGCCGGGCCGCAGCCGTCCGTCGAGCACCGCCTCGCGCAGCTGCCGGTAGATCTGGGCGGCCAGGTCGCCCCGGCCGACGAGTTGGACGTGGACCTCCACCACAGCCTCCGATTGGCCCAACGGAGTTGCCAGGAATTGGCGCTTACGTACAGCCAATGTGCCACCTAGCGTGGCTGGTGACCACCGAGCCACACCGGAAGGACAACGGGGATGACAGCGACTCTCGTCGACATGTGGTTCGACCCGATCTGCCCGTGGGCCTGGATCACCTCGCGCTGGCTGCACGAGGTCGAGCGGGTGCGGGACGTCACGGTGCGGTTCCACGTGATGAGCCTGTCGGTGCTCAACGAGGGCCGGACCGACCTGCCGCAGATCTACCGGGACCTCTTCGACGTCGGCTGGGGACCGGTCCGGATCGCCTTCTTCGGCCCGGTGGTCAGCCCGGCCCCGCGCGGCGAGGCCGCCGGCCGGCTCTGGGACGGCGTGCTGCTGGTCGCCGGCACCGACGGCTTCTTCGAACTGAAGCGGACCCGCGACCGCGACCCGCGGTTCCACCCGGCACCGTCCGCGGCGTGACCCGAGTTCCAGGAGGCGACGATGACCCGACGGGGTTGGCTGCTGTTCGCGCTGATGAGCGTGATCTGGGGGGTGCCGTACCTGTTGATCAAGGTGGCGGTCGAGGACGGTGTCTCCGTACCGGTGCTGGTCTTCGTCCGGACCGCCGTCGGGGCCGCGATACTGCTGCCGCTGGCGCTGCGGGGTCTCCGGGCCGCCCGGCTGCGACGGCACTGGCGACCGCTGGCCGCCTTCGCCGCCCTGGAGATCATCGTGCCGTGGTGGCTGCTCGCCGACGCCGAGCGCCAGATCAGCAGCTCGATGACCGGCCTGCTGATCGCCGCCTCGCCGATCATCGCGGTGCTGGTTGGGCGGTTGGCCGGGGGTGGTGAACGGCTCGGCGGGGCGCGGTGGACCGGACTGGCCGTCGGGCTCGCCGGGGTGACGGTGCTGGCCGCACCCGGGCTGCGCGGCGGGGACGTCCGGTCGATCGTCGAGGTGCTGCTCGCCGCCACCTGCTACTCGATCGCACCGCTGATCCTGGCCCGACGGTTGGCGGACGTCCCGGCGCTGCCGATGACCACCGTCTGCCTCGGCCTGGCCGCCGTGCTGTACGCGGTCCCGGCCGCGCTGACCTGGCCGCAGACCGTTCCCGGTGGCCCGGCGCTGGCCTCCCTCGCCGGCCTCGCAGTGCTCTGTACGGCGCTGGCGTTCCTGGTCTTCTTCGCGCTGATCCGGGAGGCCGGCCCGGCCCGGGCGCTGGTTTTCACGTACGTCAATCCGGCGGTCGCGGTCGTCGCGGGGGTGGTGCTGCTCGACGAGCCGCTCACCGTGGCGGTGGTGGTCGCGTTCACGCTGATCCTCGCCGGCGCGGTCCTGGCCACCGGCCGGGCGAAGGCCACCCCGGAGGGGTCGTCGGTCGGGACGCCGGACGAGTCGTCGGTCGGGTCGTCGGCCAACGGGGACCGGGTCGGGGCCGGGGCGGTCAACGGCGCCAGTTCGGGTCGCGGCCGGTGAGGCCGAGCACCCGGTCCAGGACCGGTGCGGTGTGTGACACCGGCACCTCCGGCCCGAAGACGCCCAGCTGCCGGCCCTGTTCGGCGAAGCCGCCGACCGCCCCGTGCACGTGGTGGAGCAGGTCGTCGTCCCAGCTCCGGTCCTGACCGGTGGCCCGGGCCAGGTCCCAGCCGTGCACCACCAGTTCGGTGACCACCATGCCGCCGACCAGCGCCGCCGGCAGCTCGGTCGGACCGCCCATGTGGGTGGCGCCCTGCCACGCCGCCGGCCGCCCCCAGGCTGACGCGATCCGGTCCAGCAGTGCCGGCAGCGCCGCCGACCAGTCGTCGCCGGTCAGGTCCAACTCACTCTCGGCGGCGGCGGGCGGCGGTACGGTCTCCTTCCGGGCCGCCCCCTCCAGCGACGGACCCCAGAACAGCAGGTGGTTGGCCAGCCGGCGGACGTCGTACCCGTCGCAGGGGGTCGGGTCGTCGAGCTGGTCGGGCTTGATGCAGGTCACGATCCCGATGAGCGTGGCGGCGGCCGGGGCCACCAGTCGTACGTCAGCCATGCCGGTCAGGAAACCACGTGAGCGTGTGGAGGTCTTGAACAAACGCGACATAGCCTGGTCCGGTGGTGATCAGGGACGAACGGGAACTCGCCGGCGCGTGGACCCGGTTCCAGCGGCACACCGTCGCCGCCCCGTCCCCGGACCTGGCCCGGTACGTCGAGCGGTACTGGATGGTCTCCTGGCACTACGAGAAGCCGTACCGGCAGTTGATCGTGCCGTACCCGAACGTGCACCTGACCTTCACCGGCGGCGCGGCGACCGTACGCGGGGTCAGCAGCCGGCACCAGCACCGGGTGTTGGCCGGGGACGGCAGTGTCTTCGGGGTGGTGTTCCGGCCGGGCGGCTTCCGGCCGTTCCTCGGCGCCCCGGTCTCGACCCTCACCGACCGGTCGGTGCCGGCCCGCGCGGTGTTTCCGGCCGAACCGCCGGCACGACCCGACGCGGTCACCGTCGAGCGCTACCTGCGGACCCGGCTTCCGGAACCGGACCCGAGGGCGGCGCAGGCGGCGGCGGTCGTCGCCGACATCGCCGCCACCCCCGGTCTGCACCGGGTGGACATGGTGGCCCGGACGGCCGGCCTGACCGTGCGCGGGCTGCAACGGCTCTTCGCCGAGTACGTCGGGATCGGGCCGAAGTGGGTGATCCGCCGCTACCGGCTGCACGAGGTGACCGAGCGGCTGGCCTCGGGCGGCCCGGTCGACTGGGCCGGCCTCGCCGCCGATCTCGGGTACGCCGACCAGGCACACCTGGTCCGGGACTTCACCAAGATGTTCGGCGAGCCGCCGACCTGGTACGCCGCCCGCTACTGAACCGCCGGCAGACCACGGTGGCGTGTCCCCGGGGAGACACGCCACCGTCACCCGGCGGATCAGGCCGTGGTCTGCGACATCGCGGCGACGAGGACGAGGACGAACCAGAGCGCGCCGAGCACGGTGAAGACGACGCCCAGCCAGAACCCCGCCTTGGCGAGCCCCTCGCCCTGCTCACCGGTCTGCCGGATCTGCTTCTTGGCGACGGCGCCGAACACGATGCCCAGTGGGGCGAAGATGAAGGCGAACACCAGCGAGAGGATCGCCATCACGTTCGTGCCGCGAACCTGACCGACCTGCCCGCCCGTACCGCCGGTTGCCTCGGTTGACATCTCTCCTCCTCGGGGTGACTGTGTGGCGGGGAGTTACCCAGGCCGATGCGCCGACCAACAACCGTCCGATGTGTTTTCGGGGGGTTCCGGCCAGGCCGTTCAGCCCAGCGGACCGACCTCGGCCTCGATCGCGGCCCGCAGCCGCGGCCCGGCGACCACGGCGCGGGCCGCCTCCATCGCCGGGGCGAGGAAGATGTCCGGCCCCGGCTCGCCGACGAATCCGCGTACCGCCGCCAGCGCGGCCCGACCGGCCGGCGACGGGGTGAGCGGGGCCCGCAACTGCAGCCCGCGTACGCCGGCGATCAGCTCGACCGCGAGCAGGCTGGTCAGGTTCTCCAGCACGGTCCGCAGCTTCTTCGTCGCCGCCCAGCCCATCGAGACGTGGTCCTCCTGCATGCCGCTGGTCGGCAGCGAGTCCACCGAGGCCGGCGAGGCGAGCCGACGGTTCTCCGCGACGATCCCGGCCGCGGTGTACTGGGCGATCATCAGCCCGGAGTTGACCCCGGCGTCGGGGGAGAGGAACGCCGGCAGCTCCCGGGACCGGGCCACGTCCAGCAGCCGGTCCACCCGACGCTCGGCGATCGCCCCGACCTCGGCGGCGGCGATCGCCAGGAAGTCGGCGGCGAACCCGAGCGGGGCGCCGTGGAAGTTGCCTGTCGACTCGACCCGACCGTCGGGCAGCACCACCGGGTTGTCCACCACCGACACCAGCTCCCGGGCCGCCACGTCGGTGACAAAACCGAGGGTGTCCCGGGCCGCGCCGGCCACCTGCGGCGCGCACCGCATCGAGTACGCGTCCTGCACCGCGTGCGACAGGTCGTCCCGGTGCGAGTCCATGATCTGCGAGCCCTGCAGCAGCCGGTGGATGTTCGCCGCCGACACCGCCTGACCCGGATGGGGGCGGATGGCGTGCAGCTCCGGCAGGAACGGCCGGTCCGAACCGAGCATCGCCTCGATCGCCAGCGCCGCCGTCACGTCCGCCATCGCGAACAGGTGCCCGGCGTCCGCGATCGCCAGCAGCAGCATGCCGAGCATGCCGTCGGTGCCGTTGACCAGCGCCAGCCCCTCCTTGGCGGCGAGCGTGACCGGGCGCAGCCCGGCCGACCGCAGCGCGTCGGCGGCGTCGAGCCGGCCACCGTCCGGGCCGAGCACCCAGCCCTCGCCGAGCAGCACCAGCGCGCAGTGCGCCAACGGCGCCAGGTCACCGGAGGCGCCGAGCGAGCCGTGTTCCGGCACCCACGGGGTCACGTCGGCGTTGAGCAGGTCGACCAGGGCCTGGACCAGCTCGGGACGTACCCCGGAGTGGCCGAGCGCCAGGGAGCGGATCCGCAGCAGCATCATCGCCCGGACCACCTCGCGGGGCATCGGGGCGCCGACCCCGGCGGCGTGCGAGCGGATCAGCGCGTGCTGCAGCTCGGCCCGACGGTCCGGGGCCACGAAGGTGGTGGCGAGTGCCCCGAACCCGGTCGACACCCCGTACACCGGGCGGCCGGTCTGTTCGATCCGGTCCACGATCGACCGGCTGGTCGCCATCGCGTCCAGGGTGGCGGGATCGAGGGTGACCGTGGCGTTGCCACGGGCCACCGCGATCAGGTCGGCCGGGGTGATCCCGGTGGGGGTGACGGTGACGACGGGTCGGGTCACGGTTGACATGCGGGTACTCCGTTGTGCAGGACCTGGCTGATCAGTGGAACCCCCGGCCGGTAGGCCAGGTGCAGATACGAGGGCGCGTCGAGGATGGTCAGGTCGGCCCGCGCCCCGGGCCGCAGCACCCCGACGTCGTCGCGGCGCAGCGCCCGGGCGCCGCCGGCGGTCGCCGCCCAGACCGCCTCCGCCGGGGTCATCCGCATCTCCCGGACGGCGAGCGCGACACAGAACGGCATCGACGAGGTGTACGACGAGCCGGGGTTGCAGTCCGTCGCCAGCGCCACCGTCACGCCCGCGTCGAGCAGGCGCCGGGCGTCCGGGTACGGCGACCGGGTGGAGAACTCGGCGCCGGGCAGCAGCGTCGCCACCGTGGTGCTGCCCGCCGGCTCGGAGACCCAGGTGATGGAGGTGGCGGCGAGTGCCTCGATGTCGTCGTCGTCGAGGTGGGTGCAGTGGTCCACGCTCGCCGCGCCCAGTTCCACCCCGAGCCGTACCCCCGGGCCGGGGCCGAGCTGGTTGGCGTGCACCCGTACGCCGAGACCGGCGGCCTGCCCGACGGTGAGGATCGCCCGGGCGTGGTCGGCGTCGAAGGCACCCCGCTCACAGAAGACGTCGATCCACTTCGCGTACGGCAGCGCGGCCCGGAGCATCGGCCCGCAGACCAGTCCGACGTAGTCGTCGGGGCGGTCGGCGTACTCGGCCGGGACGACGTGCGCGCCGAGGAACGTCGTCTCGGTGGTGAACTCGGCGGCGATCCGCAGCGACCTGGCCTCGTCGGCGACGGTGAGGCCGTACCCGCTCTTGATCTCGATCGTGGTGGTGCCCTGCCGCAGCGCCTCGGCACGCAGCCGCCCGACGGTGCCGCGCAGGGTGTTGTCGCCGGCCGCCCGGGTGGCGGCGACGGTGGTCCGGATCCCGCCTCCGGTGTACCGTTCGCCGGCCATCCGGGCGTTGAACTCGGCCGCCCGGTCCCCGGCGAAGACCAGGTGGGCGTGGCTGTCGACAAAACCGGGCAGGACGGCGCCGCCGCCGGCGTCGATCCGCCGGTCGGCGGCCGGGGCGTAGCGGGCCGGGCCGAGCCAGGCCACCTGGCCGTCCTCGACCAGCAGTGCCGCCCTGCGCCGGATGCCGAGCGGGCCGCCCTCGCCGGTGCCGGCCACGTTGGTGACCAGTTCGCCGATGTTGTCGATCAGAAGGTTCATGCCACCTCCTCGCTTCGCTCGTCGGCGTCGTGAGCTGGGAGACTGTGCTGACTGATTCGCTCGCTACGCTCGCTCACGCTGTCACCGCCTCGATCGCCGCGGTCAGCGCGGCCGGTACGTCGATCGTCGCGTGCCGGCCGTCCCGGACCACCACCCGACCGTCCACCAGGACGTCGGTCACCTCGGCGGCGGTCGCCGCGAAGAACACGCCGACCGGCGGCACCCCGGCGGTACGCGGACTGTCCAGCCGGACGGTGACCAGGTCGGCACGGGCGCCGACGCTGAGCGCGCCGGCGTCCGACCAGCCCAACGCGGCATGCCCGGCGGCGGACGCGGCGTGCCGCAACTCGGCGGCGGTGAAGTGGCCGCGCGCCCGGGTCGCCAACCGTTCGTCCAACTCCACCGCCCGGGCCTCCTCGAACAGGTCGATCACCGCGTGGCTGTCGCTGCCGAGACTGATCGGGCAGCCGGCGTCGGCCAGGTCGCGGGCCGGGCCGATCCCGTCGGCCAGGTCCCGTTCGGTGGTCGGGCAGAGGCAGACCCCGGTCCGGCTGTCGCCGAGCAGCTTGCGGTCGGCGTCGGTCAGGTGGGTGGCGTGCACCGCCGTCGTGGCCGGGCCGAGCGCGCCCGCGTCGGCCAGCAACCCGGTCGGGGTCCTGCCGTGGTACGCCAGACACGCCTCGTTCTCCGCCGGCTGCTCCGACAGGTGCACGTGCAGCGGCTCGCCGCGCTCGTCCGCCCAGCCGACCACCGTCGGCAGCTGCCCGGCGGGGACCGCCCGGACGGAGTGGACCGCCGCACCGACCCGGACGTGCCGGCCCTCGGGGGTGAACGCGGCGGCCCGCTCCGCCCAGCGGGCCGCGTCTCCGTCGCCGAACCGCCGCTGTGGGCCGGCCAGCGGCTGCCCGTCCACGGTCGCGGTCAGGTAGCAGGTGTCCAGCAGGGTGAGCCGGATCCCGGCCTGGGCGGCGGCCTCGACCAGCGCCGTACCCATCACGTTCGGATCGTGGTAGCGGCCCCCGTCCGGGCGGTGGTGCAGGTAGTGGAACTCGCCGACGCAGGTGATCCCGGCCAGCGCCATCTCGGCGTACGTGGCCCGGGCCAGCGCCAGGTAGCTGTCCGGGTCCAGCCGCCCGGCGACCGCGTACATCGTCTCGCGCCAGCTCCAGAAGTCACCGCGTCCGCCCTGGGCCCGCCCACGCAGCGCCCGGTGGAAGGCGTGCGAGTGGGCGTTGGCCAGCCCGGGCAGGGTCAGCCCGGGCAGTCGGCGGGCGTCCGGCGGGGCCGGTTCGCGCGGGACGATCCGGGTGAACCGGCCGTCGGCGACCTCGATCAGCACGTCCGCGTCCGGCTCCGCCCGGTCCGGCAGCCAGGCGTACTCGGCGTGGAACCGGGCCCGGCTCATCCGGCGACCGGATCGGTCGTGCCGGTGGGGGCGGAGTCGCCGGCCGGGCCGGATTCGCCGGCGAGGTCGGCGAGCAGGTCGGCGAGGTGTCGGATCCCGGCGGCGCAGTCGTCGTCGGTGGCCGCCTCGGCCGGCGAGTGCGACACCCCGGTCGGGTTCCGTACGAAGAGCATCGCGGTCGGCAGGTGCCCGGCGAGGATCCCGGCGTCGTGGCCGGCGGCGGTCGGCAGCACCGGCACCGTGTCGGCGTACACCCGCCGCACCGACGTGCTCAACGCGGCGTCGAACTCGACAAGCGGACTGAGCGACTCCCGGGTCACGGTCAGCGTCGTACCGTCCCGGGCGGCCCGGTCGGCGGCCTTGGCGCGTACCGCCTCGACCAGCGCGTCCAGGGTCTCCACCTCGGCGGCCCGGGCGTCCAGCCAGCCCCGGACCCGGGCCGGTACGGCGTTCGTCGCGTTCGGCTCCACCTCCACCCGGCCGATCGTGGCGTGGGCGCCGCGCAGCCGGGCCTCCTTGTTCGCCGCCAGCACCGTGAAGGCGTACGTCAGCATCGGGTCACGGCGGTCCGTCATCCGGGTGGTGCCGGCGTGGTTCGCCTCGCCGGTGAAGTCCAGCCGCCAGCGGCCGTGTGGCCAGATGCCGCTGGCCACCCCGACCGGGGCGTCGAGGTCGACAAGCGCCCGGCCCTGCTCGATGTGCAGCTCGACGAACGCGTCGACCCGGGCGAGGAGTTCGGGGCGTTTCCCGACCGGTCGGTCACCGAGCGCCTCGGCGAGGCTGACCCCGTCCCGGTCGGTCAACGTCGCCGCCCGGTCCGGGTCGAGCGCGCCGGTCAGCAGCCGCGAGCCGAGGCAGGGTACGCCGAACCGGGAGCCCTCCTCCTCGGCGAAGACCACCACGCCGACCGGGCGGCGGAACCCGGGTCCCCGCCGCAGCACCGCCCGGACGGCGAGCAGGGCGCTGACGATGCCGAGCGGTCCGTCGTAGCCGCCGCCGTACGGGACGGAGTCGAAGTGGCTGCCGAGCAGGACGGCGTGACCCTGGTCCGGCGGCGGCCCGTACCAGGCGATCAGGTTGCCGTTGCCGTCCTCGGTGACGGTGTGCGCGCCGAAGGCGACGGCGGTGGACCGGAACCACTGCTCCAGGTGACGTACCGGCCCGGTGAAGCCGTACCGGAGGTAGCCGCCGGTGCCCGGGTCACGGCCGATCGGCGCGAGCTCGTCCCAGAGCTGGCGGAACTGGCCCGCGTCCGGGGGGTCGGGAAGGAGTCCTTCCCCAACGGAATCCGCGAACAAGGCGCCCTTCCTCACACTTCGGCCATCGGGATGCGGAGGTCGCCTCGGCGGGCGGCCTCGACCGCCTCCGGGTAGCCGGCGTCGACGTGCCGGAGCACGCCGGTCGCCGGGTCGTTGCTCAGCACCCGTTCGATCTTCTGGCCGGCGAGCGGGGTGCCGTCGGCGACGGTGACCTGGCCGGCGTGGATGGAGCGGCCGATGCCGACCCCGCCGCCGTGGTGGATGCTGACCCAGGAGGCGCCGCTGGCCGTGTTGACCAGGGCGTTCAGCAGCGGCCAGTCGGCGATGGCGTCGGAGCCGTCGGCCATCGCCTCGGTTTCCCGGTAGGGGGAGGCGACCGAGCCGGAGTCCAGGTGGTCGCGGCCGATGACGACCGGGGCGGCCAGTTCGCCGCTGGCGACCATGTCGTTGAAGCGGACGCCGGCCAGGTGCCGTTCGCCGTGGCCGAGCCAGCAGATCCGGGCCGGCAGGCCCTGGAAGGCGACCCGTTCGCCGGCCAGCCGGATCCATCGGGCCAGCGACTCGTTCTCCGGGAAGAGGTCCAGGATCGCCCGGTCGGTGGCGGCGATGTCGGCCGGGTCGCCGCTCAGCGCCGCCCACCGGAACGGGCCCCTGCCCTCGCTGAACAGCGGCCGGATGTACGCCGGTACGAAGCCCGGGAAGGCGAACGCCCGGTCGTAGCCGCCGAGCTGCGCCTCGCCCCGGATCGAGTTGCCGTAGTCGAAGACCTCGGCGCCGTTGTCCTGGAAGCCGACCATCGCGGCGACGTGGGCGACCATCGAGGCCCGGGCCCGCTCGGTGTACTCGGCCGGCTTGCTGCGGGCCAGGTCGGCGGCGTCGGCCAGGTCGACCCCGTCCGGGACGTACGACAGCGGGTCGTGGGCACTGGTCTGGTCGGTGACGATGTCGATCTCGACGCCCCGGCGGAGCAGCTCGGGAAAGACGGTGGCGGCGTTGCCGACCACGCCGACCGAGAGCGCCCGGCGCTCCCGCTTCGCGGCCAGGGCCGTCTCGACCGCTTCGTCGAGCGAGTCGGCGACGGTGTCCAGGTAGCGGGTGGCGACCCGGCGGGCCAGCCGTTCCGGGTCGACGTCGACGATCAGGCAGACCCCGCCGTTCATGGTCACCGCGAGCGGCTGCGCCCCGCCCATGCCGCCGCAGCCGGCGGTCAGGGTCAGGGTGCCGGCCAGCGAACCGCCGAACCTCTTGGCGGCGACGGCGGCGAAGGTCTCGTACGTGCCCTGCAGGATGCCCTGGGTGCCGATGTAGATCCACGAGCCGGCGGTCATCTGGCCGTACATGGTGAGGCCGAGCTGCTCGAGGCGGCGGAACTCGGGCCAGGTCGCCCAGTCGCCGACCAGGTTGGAGTTGGCGATCAGCACCCGGGGCGCCCACTCGTGGGTCCGCAGCACCCCGACCGGCCGGCCCGACTGGACCAGCATGGTCTCGTCGTCGGCGAGCGTGGTCAGGGTCCGGACCAGGGCCTGGTACGACGGCCAGTCCCGGGCCGCCCGGCCGGTTCCGCCGTACACGACGAGGTCGTCGGGGCGCTCGGCGACCTCGGGGTCGAGGTTGTTCATGAGCATCCGCAGCGCGGCCTCCTGCGGCCACCCGGCGGCGGTCCGGGTGGTGCCACGGGCTGCGCGGATCGGCTCGGGCATGGAAACTCCGTTCTGTGGTGGTGGTTCGGCGGTGGCGGTCGGCCCCGGTGCTGTCCGACGGATCGGCGGGCGGCGCTACCCGACGAAGAGCTGTCGGCGGGCGGCGGACTGTTCGAATTCCTCCAGTCGGCGCTGGGCGTCGGCCGGCGCGGCGTCGCAGAGCGCCTGCAGCAGCACCATCGACATCGCCATCGGCGCGGTGTGCAGGTCGAAGACGAGTTGGGCGCCGACCGCGGCCGGCAGCACGATGTGGGCGTGTTCGGCGGCCGGGCTGACCGCCGAGTCGGTGATCACCACGACCGACATGCCCATCGCCCGGGCCTCGGCGAGGGCGTCCAGCACCTCGCGGGGATAGCGGGGGAGGACGATCGCGAGTACGGCGGAGGCGCCGGCCGTACGGGCCTGTTCGAGCCGGTCGGTCAGCAGGCTGCCGCCGGAGTCCAGGACCCGTACGTCGGGGTGCACCTTCGCCGCGAAGTAGGCGAAGTACGCGGCCAGCGGGGCGGCGGCGCGCAGTCCGAGGACGACGAGTGGCCGGCTGTTGGCGAGCAGGGTGCCGGCGGTGGTCACCCCGTCCCGGTCGGCGAGCTGCTCAGCGAGTTTGTCGAGGTTGTGCGCCTCGGCCCGGACCGCCCGCTGCATCTCGTTGCCGACCGGCTTCTCCGGATCGGGTCGGCTGTGCCCGGCGGCGGCGATCTCTCGGAGCCGCCGGCGCAGCGCGGGGTAGCCGTCGTAGCCGAGGGCCATCGCGAACCGGGTCACCGAGGGCTGGCTGACCTTGGCGAGTTCGGCGACCTCGGCGGCGGAGAGGTAGGCCGCGGAGGCGGCGTTCTGGACCAGGCTGTGCGCGATCCGCCGCTGGGTCGGCGTCAACCGGATGCCCTGGAAGAGATCGAGTACGCGGTCCGTGGTCGGCGCCGCGATGACAGCGCTGTCATTCACAACAAGACTGTATGCATAAAATAATTCAGTAGGCAACAGGGCGCCGGGGACGTGATAAAACCATCGGGGTGGATGCTACGAAGCTCCGGCGCGCGATCGCCCGGACCCGGCTCGCCCCCGTCGCGACCTTTCCCAAGCGGTTCCTGCGGGTCGCCCGGCACGACGCCCGGGTGCTCACCGTCTCGGCGAAGTGGCTCTTCACCTCCCGGGAGCACCACAACTACACCTACGACCTGACCAGACTCAGCCGGGAACACCTGGCCTGGTTCGTCAGCGTCACCTGCGACGTGCCGATCAAGCAGGTGCGGGCGTACCTCGACGAGATCGAGCACGACGACACGCTGCGCCAGCACATCCAGCGGGCCACCGCCGCCGCCGACCGCCGTGGTCTGGCCGACCGCCACGTCCGGTACGCCCGCCGGATCGGCTGGTACGCGATCGTCCGGGCCACCCGGCCGAAGCACGTCGTGGAGACCGGCGTCGACAAGGGGCTCGGCACCTGTGTGATCGCCTCGGCCCTGCTCCGCAACGCGGCCGAGGGCGACCCCGGCCGGGTCACCTCGTTGGACATCAACCCGGAGGCCGGCTACCTGGCGAAGGCCGAGCCCTGGTCGACCGTGGTCGACCTGGTGATCGGCGACTCGATCGCCTCGATCAGGGCGCTGGACCGTCCGGTCGACCTCTTCCTGCACGACAGCAACCACAGCACCGGCCACGAACGGCGGGAGTTCCAGACCGTGGAGCCGAAGCTCGCCCCGGGCGCCCGGCTGCTGACCGACAACGTCACGGTCACCAACGTGCTGGCCGAGCACGCCGAGAAGACCGGCCGCCGGTTCCTCGCCTACCGGGAGACCCCCGCCCGGCACTGGTATCCCGGCGACGGCATCGGCCTGGCCTGGTAGCCGGGGCAGAGCCGGCCGAGCGGGTCGGGGACCGGCACCGCGACGGCGGCGGCTCCCCGGAAACCGGCTACTGCCGGTGAGGGCCGGTGTGGCACCGTTGGCGCATGCGATTGGCTTCGGTGCAGACGTACCCGGTCAAGGGGTGTCGCCGGATCGAGCACGACGCGGCGCGGGTCGAGCCGTGGGGCCTGGCCGGTGACCGGCGGTGGATGATCGTGGACGACGAGGGCGTCGGGGTCACCCAGCGCCAACTGCCCACGCTGACCGCCGTACACCCCGAGCCGACGCCGGGCGGGCTCCGCCTCCGTGCCGCCGGCTGGGCCGCGACCGAGGTCGCCGAACCGACCGACGGCGAACCGGTCGAGGTACGGGTCTTCACGAACCAGCCGGCCGCGCCGGGCCGGGTCGCGGACCCGGCGGCGAACGACTGGCTGTCCCGGGTCCTCGACCGGAAGGTACGCCTGGTCTGGCAGGCCGACCCGGTCGGGCGGCCGATCCCGGACAGCGCCGGTGTCGAGTCCGCCGACCGGGTCACCTTCGCCGACGGGTACCCGTTGCTGCTGGCCAACCGGGCCTCGCTGGACGCGGTCAACGAGTGGCTGCTCGAGGCCGGCAGCCCGGAGGGGCCGCTGCCGATGACCCGGTTCCGGCCCAACCTGGTGGTCGGCGGGGCGACGCCGTGGGCCGAGGACGACTGGACCGGCCGGCGGCTGCGGATCGGCCCGGTGGTCTTCCGGGTCGCCAAGCCGTGCGGCCGCTGCCTGGTCACCACCACCGACCAGGAGACCGGGGTACGCGGCCACGAGCCGCTGCGCACCCTCGGCCGGCACCGCAACGTCAACCGGAAGCTGCTCTTCGGGCAGAACCTGGTACCGCTGCTCGACCTTCCCGGCACCGGCGACACGGTCACCGTCGGCGACCCGGTCGAGCTGCTCCCCGACTAACTCGACAACACCTCGGCGGCGGTCACCAACCCGGCCAGCGGCCCGCCGGAGAGGTGGCGTGTTGCGCACGTCGAGGGCACTCCGGCAACATGCCCGGATGATCGACCCGGAGATCCCCGACCACACCCGTCCCAGTTCCGTCCGCGAGCCTGGCGGTGCGCCGGAACCGGCAGCGGCGGCACGACCGGGTGGGGTGGCGGGCCGACGCCGATGGTCGGGTCGGTGGCTCGCCGGCGGCGGGGCGGCCCTGCTCGCCGCGGTCCTCGGCGTTGTCCTGTTCTGGGTCTCCGGCGAGTCCGCCGCCTGCGCCGCCGCCGTCCCGGTCCCCGGCCGGCCCGCCGCCCCGGTCGGCGAACCGGCCGCGCTCGCAGCCCCGCCGGCCGCGCTTGCCGCTCCACCCGTCGCGCTCGCCGCCCCGCCGACCAGCGGCAGGGTCTACAAGGGAAAGGCGTCGCACTACGACGGTGGCAACTCGGGCGGCAACTGTTCCTTCCCCGGCCCGCCGGCCAACCGGCTCTACGCCGCGGTGGGCTCCACCAGGTACGCCGGATCGGCCGCCTGTGGCAGTTTTCTCGACGTCACCGGCCCGAAGGGCACGGTACGGGTGATGGTGCTGGACCGCTGCGCCGGCTGTACCGGCAACAAGATCGACCTGTCCAAGCAGGCGTTCAAGAAGATCGCCGACCTTTCCCAGGGCATCGTGTCGGTGTCCTACCGGCTCGTGGTGGACCCGCCGGTCTCCGGTCCGCTCACCTTCCGGGTCAAGGGCGGCGCCTCGCAGTACTGGTTCGCCGTGCAGGTGGGCAACCACGGCAACCCGCTGAAGTCGGTGGCCGTACGCCGGGCCGGTGCCGGGTGGCGGAACGCGAAGCGGCAGCCCGACAACTACTGGGTGATCGACGGCGGGCTCGGCAAGGGGCCGTACGAGATCCGGGTCACCGACGTGCACGGTAACCAGGCGGTGGCCACCGGCATCACGCTCGAGCCCCGAAAGCAGCAGCGCAGCCGCGTCCGGCTGTACGGCGACGGTACCGGCCCCACCCCGACCCCGTCGGCCTCCGCCAGCGCCGGCCCCGGCACAGCCGGGTCACCGACCCCGCCGACGCCGAACACCCCGGCACCGGGAACCGCCACCGCACCCGTGGTCGGTGCCGCGGCGGGCGGCGGTGCGCCCTGCCGGTAGCGGCCGGGTTCGCCCCCGGCGGACCGGCGACTCAGCGGCCGAGCGGCAGCCACATCAGGATCTCGTCGCGGTCGTCGTCGGGGCCGAGCCGGAGCGCGCCGGGGAGTCGGCCGACCTCCTGGTAGCCGAGCCGCTGGTAGAACTTCTCGATGCCGGTACCGCCGCGTACGGTCAGGTGCAGTGCCGCCCAGCCGAGTTCCCGGGCGACCTGTTCGGCGTGTCGCATCAGCGCGGCGCCGTGGCCGTACCCCTGCCGGTCGGGGTGCACCATCACCCGCTTGAGCACACCCCAGTGTGCCTTGAGCCGGAAGCGGTTGTCGGTGAGGAAGAGCATCGCGACCGGCCGCCCGTCCTCCTCGTACCCGACCAACAGCCGGTCCGGGCCGTTCCCCGCCTCCGCGAGGGTGGTGAGCGCGAGCGGACGTACGTCGTCCTCGGTGACCGGGCCGACGAAGCCGACGGCGCCGCCGGCGTTGGTCACCGCGGTCCAGAGCGTGACGATCTGGTCACGGAGTTCGGCGGTGAGGGGAGGATCGACCACGAAGCGGATGCCCACCCGGCTGATCCTCGTCGGTGTCGACCCGTCCGCCGATCCGGCCGGCATCGTCGTGACGGCGCTAACAGGCGCCGACGTGTTCGGTGCGGGAGAGGGGAGTCGAACCCCTACGCCCGAAGGCACAGGAACCTAAATCCTGCGTGGCTGCCATTACACCACTCCCGCTCGGACGTGAGTCTAGACCGACAACGCGCACCCGTTGGCAACCCGCCCGAGTCACCGGTTCCGGCCGGCTCCCGGCCCCGCCGGCAGCTACGGCGTCTCGGGCTGCGCGGACGTCGGGTGGCCGGTGTTGCCGGTGCCGGACCGGGCCAGCTGCGCGTTCACCGTGATCGAGTAACCGATCATGATCGCGGTGGTCAGGGCCAGCGTCACGGCCGGGACGACCGACCCGGCGGCGACCCCGGCGACCAGCACGACCCCGAGTGCGGTGGCCACCGCCCGGGCCCGGGGCACCGCACCGAGGAGGAACCACTGCAGGACGACCCCGGTGAGCATCCAGATCACGAGTGACCCGGCCAGGACCGCACGCAGGATGCCGGGCAGTCGCCCGGCATCCTGCGTGATCTGCGCCACGACCTGACCCGACGTCCAGCCGAGGAAGAGGACCGCGATCCCGGCCGGTACGTGGATGAGGCCGTAGACCTGACCGCTGCCGAGCCGGCGTCGGATGGGCAGACCGGCGGCCAGGAAACTGGTGTAGGTCCACCAGAAACAGACCGACACCACGAAGGCGGCCGCTGCCGCGAGCAGTGCCCGGACCGGCGGGTCGGGCAGCGGCACCCGACCGAGCACGGTGGTCAGCATGGCGCCGAGCAGAATGATCAGGAGTTGCCCGATCCGTTCGGGCAGGTGCCCGGCGTGCACCGGACTACGGGCCAGCCAGCGTCGGCCCAGCCACAGGGCGGCGAGCTCGCCGACCAGCCCGGTGATCCACAGCACCGGGCGGACCGCCGGGTCGACCGCGAGCGAGCCGAGCCAGCACAGCCAGCCGAACCCGAAACCGGTCAGGTAGACGCCGGCCACCTGACGGGATCCGGGCCGGCTGGCGAGCACCCGCAGGTACATCAGCAGCAGCATGGCCCGCACAGCCAGGTAACCGAGCGGAAAGAGCAGCCCGTCGGGTACGTCGTGGGCACCGAGGCCGAGCACGCCCACCCCGGCCGCCGCCGTCAGGACGAGGATCCGGTGTGGTGTGTCGTCCGGGTCGAAGCGGTTGTCGTAGAAGGCCTGGGTGTACCAGATCCACTCGGCGAGCAGGAAGATCGCGAACGTGCTGGCGAGCCGGTTCAGGGACGGCTCGGCGGGGTCGCCGAGCCGGGCCGCGACCGAGGTGAGCAGCAGCGCGAAGACCAGGTCGAAGAAGAGTTCGAGCCAGGTCGCGTGCCGTTCCCCGCCCTGCCCGGCCGGGCCCTCGGTCGCTATCCGGAGCAGGTGGGCGATCCCGGACAGCCCGGGGTGACGCCGCTTCCGGGCGGCGCCGGTTCCCGCGTCGTCTTCGGCCACCACCGACCATCATCCGATCGGCGGGTACCGGCCGGGGCCTGATCGCGGGAAGCCCCGGCCTCGGCTGGCCTTCCTCGGTCCGGCCCCGGGCCGACTTCCTCAGGTCGGCTTTTCGGGGTCGGCTCAGTCCAGGCCCAGGTCGCGGCGGAGCTTCGCGACGTGGCCGGTGGCCTTGACGTTGTAGAGCGCCCGCTCGATCCGCCCCTCCTCGTCGATGACAAACGTCGACCGGATCACGCCGGTGACCGTGCGACCGTACGACTGCTTCTCCCCGTACGCCCCGTACGCGGTGAGCACCGCCTTGTCGGCGTCGGACACCAGCGGGAAGGTGATCGCGTCCCGCTCCCGGAACTTCGCCAGCCGCTCCGGCTTGTCCGGGGAGATGCCGACCACCTCGTAGCCGGCGACCTGCAGCGAGGCCAGCGAGTCACGGAAGTCACACGCCTGCTTGGTGCAACCCGGGGTCATCGCGGCCGGGTACGCGTACAGGATCACCTTGCGGCCACGCAGCTCCTTGAGGGTGAGCGTGGTGCCGGTGTCGGTGGGGAGCGCGAAGTCCGGCGCGGTGTCGCCGGCGTCGAGACGGGTTGGCGAGGTCATGGACCCGACCCTAGCGCCAGGTATACCCGAGGTTGCGCTTGGCGTACAGCTCTTGCCAATCCTTGGCAACAACATCGCCTTGCCCATAGGCTGAGCCGGCCGAGTGGGCGGGACCCGCCCTGGCTGGAGGAGGTGGCGTGGAGACCCTGGCGATGCACATCTCGAACGGGATCATCAACGGTCCCGTGGCGGCGGCGTTCGCGGCGTTCGCCCTGGCGGCACTGGCGTTCTGCGTGGCCCGCGGCCGGCAGGACCTGGACGACCGGCTGGCGCCGATGGCCGGTCTGGTCGCCGCGTTCATCTTCGCCGTGCAGATGCTCAACTTTCCGATCTTCACCGGCGCGGTCAGCGGCCACCTGCTCGGCGGCGCGCTTGCCGCGATGCTGGTCGGCCCCTGGGTCGGTGCGCTCTGCGTCGCCGTGGTGCTGATCGTCCAGGCGCTGGTTTTCGGGGACGGCGGCGTCGCCATGCTCGGCCTCAACATCACCAACATGGCGGTCATCGGTACGGCGGTCGGATACCTGCTGATCGCGCTCCTGCTGCGGGTCCTGCCCCGCAACCCCGGCGGACTCGCGGCCACCGCCTTCGTCGCCTCGGTGGTCAGCGTGCTGATCGCCTCGCAGGGCTTCGTCCTGCAGTACTGGCTCGGCGGCACCACCGACGTGGGCAGCAGCCTCGGCGGCCTGGCCGGCACGATGGCCGTCGCCCACCTGCTGATCGGCATCGGCGAGGGCCTGATCACCGCGACCACCGTGGTGACCGTGGCGAAGGTCCGCCCCGACCTGGTGTACGCGCTGCGCGGTCTGCGTACCCCCGCCGCCGCCCCGGTGCCGGCCGCCGGAGGTCTCCGGTGAGCCGCGCGACGACCCCGGCGAACGCAAGCCCCGACACGGTGATCGCGAGCGGCGGAGGAGGACGGATGACCCGGCGGACCGGTGCCTTCATTCTCGGCGGGCTGCTGGTGGCCCTGCTGCTCGCCGGAGTGGTGAGCAACTTCGCCTCCAGCCACCCCGACGGGCTCGACTCGTCGCTGCGGCAGGGCTGCACCTTCGACGCCGACGACAACATCATCGGCGGCAGCTGCCCGGCTCAGGAGACCAGAGACCACGAACTGGCCGACTCGCCGCTGGCCGACTACGGGGTACGCGGAATCGACAACACGTTCCTCTCCACCGGCCTGTCCGGGGTGCTCGGCGTCCTGCTCACCTTCGCCGTCGGCGGCGGGCTGTTCTGGCTGGCCCGCCGGCGTACCGGTGGCGGGGGACCGGTCAGCGACGAGCCGGCGGCCGGACAGCCCGCCGGGTCCGTCCCCGCGCCGGTCGACGGCGCGCGGTAGCCGAAGGAGTTCGCCTCAGATGGGTGCCGGTCACGCGCACGTCCTCTACCGGGACCGGACGTCGCCGGTGCACCGGCTCCCGCCCGAGGTCAAGATCACGGCGATGGTGCTCTTCAGCATCGCCGTGGTCGCCACCCCCCGGGAGGCGTTCTGGGCGTTCGGCGGGTACGCCGTACTGGTCCTGCTGGTCGCCGCGCCGGCCCGGATCGGCCTGCGCTGGCTGCTCAGCCGGGCCCTGATCGAGCTGCCGTTTGTCGTCTTCGCGTTCGCGCTGCCGTTCCTCGGACACGGTGAACGGGTCGTCTGGCTCGGCCTGGAGCTCTCCGTCGACGGGCTGTACGGCGGCTGGAACATCCTGGCCAAGGGCACCCTCGGGGTCCTCGCCTCGCTGCTGCTGGCCGGGACCACCACGATGCGGGACCTGCTCCTCGGGCTGGACCGGTTGCACTGCCCGCAGATCATCACCCAGATCGCCACCTTCATGCTGCGCTACCTCGACGTCCTCGTCGGTGAGGCCCGGCGGATGCGGGTCGCCCGGATCTCCCGGGGCGACGACCCGCGGTTCGTCTGGCAGTTGCGCGGCTTCGCCGTCGGCGTCGGCGCCCTCTTCCTCCGCGCGTTCGAACGCGGCGAGCGGGTCTACCTGGCCATGGTCGCCCGTGGCTACCAGGGCCGGATGCCCGCCGCCTGGCGGACCGCCGGCGCGGCGACGGTACGGCACTGGCTGGTCGCGGCGACGGTGCCGCTCGCCGCGACCGGCATCGCCGCCACCGCCCTGGTGCTGGGATGATCGGGTACGTGGACAGCCTCCCCGCCGCCGACCCGCCCTCCCTCGACGTACGCGGGGTGCACTACAGCTACCCCGACGGACACGTCGCGCTGCGCGGGGTCGACCTGACCGTGCCCCGGGGCGGGCGGCTGGCGCTGCTCGGCCCGAACGGGGCCGGCAAGACCACCCTGGTGCTGCACCTCAACGGGATCCTCTCCGGCGGCGCCGGCACGGTCACCGTCGGCGGGCTCACCGTGGACCGGGACCGGGCCACCCTCGCCGAGATCCGCCGCCGGGTCGGCATCGTCTTCCAGGACCCCGACGACCAACTCTTCCTGCCGACCGTCGCCGAGGACGTGGCGTTCGGCCCGGCGAACCTCGGGCTGCGCGGCGCCGAACTGGAGGCCCGGGTCGTCGAGGCGCTGGACGCGGTCGGCATGACCGAGCACCGGGACCGGGCACCGCAGCACCTGTCGTTCGGGCAGCGCCGCCGGGTGGCGGTGGCGACCGTACTCGCCATGCACCCGGAGATCCTGGTCCTCGACGAACCCTCGTCGAACCTCGACCCGGCCGCCCGGCGGGAACTGGCCGCGATCCTGCGCCGGCTGCCGGTGACTCTGCTGATGGTCACCCACGACCTGCCGTACGCCCTGGAACTCTGTGACCGGTCGGTGATCCTGGACGCCGGACGGATCGTCGCCGACGGGACCACCGTCGACCTGCTCACCGACCAGGAACTGCTCGCCCGGCACCGGCTGGAGCTGCCGTACGGCTTCGACCCGACCCTGGCCGCCCGCCAGCTCGCCGCCCAGGGCTGAGCCGTCAGGCCGGCTTCCGTCCTAACGCCGGCCGGCCGGTTCACCCTCCAGGCCGGTGCCGGCCGACCAGCGGGCCCGGGTGGGCGGGACCGGCCGACCGTGCCGGGCGGCGGTGTGCAGCCGCAGCGCGCCGGCGGCCGCCAGCCCGAACCCGGCCGCGAGCACGATCGCGACCAGCACCCGGGCGTACCCCGCCGGCCACGGCACCGGAAGCACCGAACGGAGGAAGACCGAGGCGTTCGTCACCCCGGCGAACAGGGCCAGGCAGGTCCCGGCCAGGGTCAGCACGAAGTCGGCGGCCGGTCGCTGCCGGGTCAGGACGTGGACCGCCGTGACGAGCGCCGCCACCCCGGTGAGGGTCGGCCAGAGCTGGTTCGTGACCAGCCCGGCCAGCATCCCGCCGAACCCGGCGTCGGCACCCCGGGCCAGCGCGTAGGCCAGCGCGGCGAGCCCACCGGTGCCGGCCACCCCGGCCAGTACGACGGTGGCCCGTCGACCGGGCCGGGATGCCCGGGGGAGCAGCCCGAGTCCACCGACCACGAGTGCCCCGAAGACGACCCCGGCCCACCAGGGCAGCGGGTCCGGGGGCGGAACCCAGTCGAGGGTGCCCCGTACCTGCACCGTCGTGCCGCCGTCGCGCAGTGGCACGGTCCAGTCCCGTACCCGCTGTGGCCGGTCCGGGGCGGCGGCGACCCGCGCCGGCGGCCCGTCCTCCAGCCAGCGGGTGCGCTGGTCGTGCCAGCGGACGACCGGCTCGGTGCCGATCCGGCGCCACTGCGGCGGCCGGGTCGGGTCGGTGCCAATCGGCGGTGTCTCGCCGGCCAGCGTCCGGTTGAGGTATGTCGCCGGGGAGTTGCCGTTCTCGTAGACGCCGTCGGACCGGACCTCCAGGTACGGCTCACCGGCGTAGCCGAGCACCTCGATCGTCCGGCCGGTCCGGTTCTCCAGTTCCAGCCGGGCACCGCCCTCGACCAGGCGTACCCGCAGGCCCGGCACAGCCGGGGTGAGGCCGCGCACGGCGCTGGCGTAGTTGCTGCCGTCCGGGGTGTCGGCGGCGTGCGCGGCGGCCGGCGCGGCGGTGGCCAACGCCCCGAGCAGGCCGGCGACGACCGCCAGCAGCATCCGCCGGTACGTCATCCGCCGGTGCCCGCCCCGCTGGTACGCCGCCCGGTCCGTCATCCGCCGGCCGCGGTCACCGCCGCGGTGACCGCCTCGGCGCTCGCCTGCACCTGCTTGCCGTTGACCAGGACCGTCGGGGTGCCGTTGATGCCCGCCCGGCTCGCCTCCTCGGTCACGTGGTCGGTCCATTTCTTGAACGTATTCTCTCGGACGCAGTTGGCAAAACTGTCCCTGGCCAGACCCACCCCGACGGCCACGTCGACGAGTTGGGTGTCACTCAGCCCGGCACTGCCCTCCGGCGGCTGCCGGTCGAAGAGCGCCCGGGAGTACTCCCGGAACTTGCCGCTCTGCGCGGCGCAGCCGGAGGCGGCGGAGGACCGGGTCGAGTAGTCGGTGCTGGAGAAACGGTTGAGGAACGCGACCGGGTGGTACGTGATCCGGGCCTTGCCCTGTGCGACGAGCTGGTCCAGGGTGCCGCCGGCCTGCTGCTCGAACTGCTTGCAGAAGGGGCAGATGAAGTCCGCGTAGACGTCGATGTTGACCGGCCCCGTGCCGAACACGATGCCGGTGCCCTCCGGGTTGGCGCCGCCGGGCGGGGTGAAGTCGCCGGCGTCCTTGCTGGCCGAGACGGCCCAGCCGATCAGGCCGGCGGCGACCAGCACCACCACCGCGCCGATCGAGGCCCAGAGGGTCCGGCGGCGGCGTCGTTCCCGGGCCCGCTGCTCGCGTACCACCCGGGCCGGCCGGCTGTCCGCCCGGCCGGGGCGGGACTCCCCGCCGCGGGCGGCCCGCGACTCCCCGTTCCGCGGGGTCCGCGACTCCCCGTTCCGGCCGGCCCGCGCCTCCTCGGCCCGACCCGGGCCGGGCTCTCCCGGCCGGGTGGCCCGGCGGCGACCCTTCCTGTTGTTCATCTCCGCTGCCCCTCCGTATCCGCCGGCGGGTCGTCGTCCGCCGTCTCCGCCGGGTCGTCGTCCGGCTCTTCCCACCGGTCCCTGAGCACGCCGTCGACCGAGAAGGGCGTCCGGGGCCAGGCGAGGAGGAACCCGGCGAGCACCAGGAAGCCGACGTCCCGGAGGACCTCGGTGCCGTACGTCGGATCCTGGCCGGCGGCGAGGTTGCCGCCGCTGCCGAAGCAGCCGCAGTCGATGGAGAGCCCGCGTGCCCAGGCCGAGGCGATGCCGGCGACGAAGACCACCAGCAGCACCGCGGAGATCCCGGCGGCCAGCCGGGTGGCGAGGCCGAGCAGCAGGATCACCCCGAGGGCGATCTCGACGAACGGCAGGGCCGCGCCGATCACCACCGCCAGGTCGTACGGGAAGATCTGGTAGGCGTTGACCGCCCGCCCGGAGGCGGCCAGATCACCGATCTTGGAGCCGCCGGCCACCAGCCACACCGCGGCGAGCCCCAGTCGGGCGGCGGTGCCGAGCCAGGGCCGGACGACGAGCCAGCGGCTGCGCCCCGGGGCCCGGATGTCTCCTGCGGTCCGTTCGGTCACGGTCATTGTGTCGTCGTGCTCGGCGGCACGGTTCCGGCCGGCCGGAGTGTCGTCCATGGCATTGCGTACGGTGGGATCACGCTCACTTACGGTACGCGGACAATCTCGGCGACACGGGAGCATTGACCGGCAGACCGGGTTGACCACGACCGGCCCGGTGGGACGTATCACAACGGGAACTTTTCCGCCGGGGATGCCGACCATTGCTACGTGGCAGGGGACTGGACCAGCGGTGGGAGCGGGGCCACGTGACCGGAGGTCGCGCGGGGCGGGCCCGGTCGGCCACCATGTCCGGCATGACTGCTGCGAATCCCCCTCGGAATGTCGCGGGTCGCCGCCACCGGACCGGTGGTGAACCCGGCCGCCCGTTGACCCGGATCGGCGCCGGCCTCGGCCTGCTGCTGGCCTGGCTCGCCCTGCTGTTCGGCCCGGCCACCCCGGCCAGCGCACACGCCGTACTGGTGAGCAGCAGTCCGGCCGCCGAGTCGGTGCTGGGCAGCGCCCCGACCGAGGTGGTGCTCACGTTCAGCGAGGGCGTCCGCGAGGTGGCGGACAAGATCCGCGTGCTCGGTCCGGACGGCAGTCGGGTCAACCGGGGCAAGCCGACCTTCAACGGCGCCGTCGTCACCATCCCGGTCGACCCCGGCGGGCCACGCGGGACGTACCTGGTGAGCTACCGGGTGATCTCGGCGGACAGCCATCCGGTCGCCGGGGCGTACACCTATTCGGTCGGCGCTCCGTCGACACCGCCGACCGACAGCGGCGCCGACGAGGTCCATCCGACGGTGGGCGTCGCGGTCCGGGTCGCCAAGTTCCTCGGGTACGCCGGACTGCTCCTGCTGATCGGCCCGGTGCTGGTGCTCAGCCTGCTCTGGCCCCGACGTCTGGACCGGGCCGGCCCGGCGCGGCTGATCTGGGCCGGGATCGGACTGGTCGCGCTCTCCACGGTCGGCGCGATCTGGCTCCAGGTGCCGTACACCGGCGGTGGCGGGCTCTTCGCGGTCAGCGGCAGCGCCCTCGGCGACGTGCTCGGCAGCACGTTCGGCGCGGCGCACCTGGTCCGGTTGGGGATCCTGGCGGCGACGGCGATCCTGGTCCGGCCCCTGGTCACCGGGCGGGCCGGTCGCGGCGACCAGATCCTGCTGGTCGTCCTCGGGGTGGCCGGCCTGTTCACCTGGCCGATCGCCGGGCACGCCAGCGCCTCGCCGGTGCCGGCGGTCTCGGTGGTCGTCGACGCCGCGCACCTGGCCGGCATGGCGGTCTGGCTCGGTGGCCTGGTCATGCTCGTGGGCTTCCTGCTCCGCCGGGCGACCGAGCGGGAACTCGACGCGATCCTTCCGGTCTGGTCCCGCTGGGCCACCCTCGCGGTCTCCGCGCTGCTGCTGGCGGGTGTGGTGCAGGCGTTGATCGAGGTCGGTACGCCGAGCGCGCTGGTCTCGACCACCTACGGCCGGCTGCTGATCGCCAAGATCGTCCTTTTCGTGCTGGTCATCGCGGCCGCCGCGTACTCCCGGCAACTGGTACGTCGTCGGTTTCTGGACGAGGACGGGGCCGACGACGGGGACGGGCGCCTCGACGAGGACGAGGACGCCGGGGAGCTGGCGGAGAGCGCGGAGCCGGACGACGCGGCGCAGGAGCCGGAACCGGCCACGGTTCCGTCCGGCGCAGGAGCCGCCGCCGGCACTGCCGCCGGCCCGTCGGTCGGGACGACGCGAATCCGGCGGGCGGTCTGGGCGGAGTTGGCCATCACCGCGGTCGTACTGGCGATCTCCGCCGTCCTGGTGCAGACCCCGCCCGCCCGGACCGCCGAGGGCTACGGCACGAACGGCACCGCCGCCTACTACAGCACGACGCTGACCAGTTCCCTGTACTCGCTGCAGGTCGAGATAGACCCGGCGAAGCGGGGCGGCAACTCGGTGCACCTGTACGCGTACACCCTGGACAACAAGCCGCTGCCGGTGGTCGAGTGGCGGGCCACCGCCGCCCTGCCGGAGAAGGGCATCGAACCGATCGAGATTCCGCTGCTGCCGCTCACCGACAGTCACGCCACCGGTGAGATCAGCCTGCCGTCGGCGGGCAACTGGCAGCTCAGTTTCACCGTCCGGCTCTCGGACATCGACCAGGCCACGGTGACCAGCGCCGTGCCGATCACCTAGAAAGGTACCCCCATGATCCGTCACCGTCGGGCGGCGTCCACCACCGTCGCCCTCGTTCTCGGTGCCACCGCGGTCGGCGTGTTCGGGCTGGCCGCGCCGGCGTCCGCGCACGTCACGGTGAACCCCCGGGAGGCGACCCAGGGCGGCTACGGCCGGCTCGCCTTCCGGGTGCCGACCGAGAGTGACACCGCGTCCACGGTCAAGCTGGAGGTGACGATGCCGGACGACGCGCCGGTGGCGTCGGTCTCCACCATGCCCGTGCCGGGGTGGACGGTGGCGATCGAGAGGCGCACGGTCAACCCGCCCCTGGAGGTGCACGGCAGCCAGGTCACCGAGGTGGTATCAAAGATCACCTGGACCGCGTCGGCGAACGCCGGGATCAAGCCGGGTGAGTTCCAGGAGTTCCCGGTCTCGATGGGTCCGCTGCCGGAGAAGGACCGGATGGTGTTCCGGGTGCTCCAGCACTACTCGGACGGCAACGTGGCGCGCTGGATCGAACCGCCGGCGGCGGACGGTGCGGAGCCGGAGAACGACCCGGCGCCGGTGCTGGCGTTGGCTCCGGCGGCTCCGGAGGGTGGCGCGGCCCCGGCCAGCCCGCCCGCCCAGGCACCCGGGTCGAACAGTGCCGCCTCGTCCGAAGACGACGGTGACTCGGGCGCCCTGGCGCTCGGCATCGCCGGGCTGGTCGCCGGACTCGCCGGTCTGGTACTGGGCGGCCTGGCCCTGGTCCGCACCCGCCGGGTGACCACTCCGCCGACCAGCTGAGCAGAGGTACGTCGCTGGCCCGTCGGCAGTTGCCGGCGGGCCAGCGGCGTTTTCAGGCAATAATCCGTGTTGGAGCGATTTCACTCGGTATGGTCGGCGAGTACTCCGGCCCCCCGGGTCGGTGGGTACACCGACCCACGAGGGAGATGCGCGGATGCGGTTCGTACGGCTCGCCGCAGGTTTGCTTCTGGTCACGATCGGACTGCCGGTGCTGCTCGCCGGCGTTGCACTGTGGACGGTGGGCCAGCAGCGCGGTCCGAACGGCGGGTTCGGTGGCCCGTTGGAGCGGGTCGGCACCGAGGGGTACGCGGTTGTCGTACCGGACCTGGCCGTGCTGCTGGACCGGGACGCGCCCTTCGTCACCGCCGGCCGGACCGGGTTGCGGGTTGTCGCCCGTGACGGTTCCGATCCGGCGTTCATCGGGTTGGCGCCGGCGGCCGAGGTCCGGACCTACCTCTCCGAGGTCCCGTACGCCCGGGTCGACCGGGTCAGCGTGACCAGAGGGGTGCTGCCGGTGCAGGTCAGCCCGGCCGAGGCGCCCACCGCCGCCGCCCAGGGATCGTCGGCCCCGGTCCGACGGGTGACTGGTGGATCGTCCACCGGCTCCGGGCAGCCGCCCGGGGACGGACGGTCCGCCACCGAACGCCCGTCGGCGGAGCGCCCGTCGGGGGAGGTGCCGTCGGCGCAGTCCGGGGTGGGGCGGCCGGGAGAACAGAGCCTCTGGATCCGGCAGGGGGTGGGGGTGCTGGATCTCAGCCCCGACGACGTACGCGGGCATCGGCTAAGCCTGGTGGTGATGCGTCCCGACGCGCGGCCCGGAATCGCGGCCGACCTGCGGACCGAGATCCGTCCCGGCTGGCTCGACCAGGCCACCTGGGCGCTGCTCGTCGCCGGTGGTCTGCTGGCCCTGCTGGGCGTCGGCCTGCTGGCCCGACCGGTCCGCCCCCGTGAGGTGGTCTTTGTCGTCGAGCCTGAGCAGGTTCCCGCGTTCGCGGCCCGGCTCGGCGTCACCGCCCTGAACGCCCTCGGTCGGAAGTCGCGCCGATCCGGCGAGGCCGAGCCGCAGTACACCTCCGTGCCGTCCGCCACCGCCCAGCCCGCCACGGTCTCGGCCTCGGCTGCCACGGTCCCGGCTGCCACGGTCCCGGCCGCCACGGTCCCGGCCGCCCGACCAGAATCGGTACGCCGGATGACGGCTACCCCGCAGGTCACGACCAACCTGGAGACCACGGGTACGACCGTCCCGGTGTCCGGTGTCGGAGCCTCGGCGCGGCCCGCGACGCTGGCGGACCTGGTGCGGCCGACGGGCACCACGGGTCCCGCGTCGCCGGTACGTGGATCCGAGGTGGTGCGGGTCGACTCCGGGCGCGCCCCGGCCCCGGCCCCGGCCCCGGCCCCCGCCCCCGCGCCGGCGCCGATGCCCGCCCCACCACCCGCCCCGGTGCCGGCCCCCTCACCGACCCCGCCGCTGCCGACGCCACCGATCCCGACCCCACCCCGGCCGGCCGCCCCGGTGCCGGCCGCGGCAGCCCGCCTCCGGACGGCCGTCCCGGCGGGCCGCTACGACCTGAACCAGCCCCGATCGGGCCGATCGCCGGTGAATGCGGGGAAGGGCTATTCCAACCCCACACTGCGCCAACTGGACCCGACAGTCCGGCAATCCGACCTCACGCTGCGCCAGTCCGACCCGACGGCAGGTCAGGTGCCCGCTCGGGGTACGGCGTCGCGACCCCACCCGGCAGAGCCGGAACTCGACGAGCACGACGACCGACTCCCCGAGGTGATCCGGCGACCGACGCCAACCCACTGAGCGTCGCGGCCACCGTTCCGGGCCGGGTACACGCCCGACTCGCACGTCACGTAGCGGCGTGGCGCGGCGAGCGGGGTCCCGCCGGCCGGACCAGACGCCCCGCCGGCCGGAACCCGGCCCCGCCGGACGATCCCCGGCGGGTGGCACGGCCGCTCCGGGGGCGGGACGCGAGTGGCCCCCCGCGCTGCCGACACGGGGGGCCACTCTCACCGGGGGATCGGTGTACCGAAGGGACGTTTTCTGATGTGTCCCCAGATTAGCTGCCTGGAGCCAGACTAGATACATCTGTCCATTTGGCGCAAGTTCTGACGCTACCTGATACTTGGTTCATGTTTTGCGGGGTGATCCGTTGCCCGCGTGTCCGCCGAGCCGCCCCGGATCGGCAGCACGACCAGCAGCACCAACGCGAACAGCACGTACGTGTTCCGGAGCAGGAACTCGTGCGGCGCATCGGTACGGACGAAGTCGTCACCCCAGTCGTAGAAGGAGACCACGCCGTACACCATCGCGGCGGCGAGCAGCACCGCGAGGACCAGCAGGGCGATCCGGCGTCGTCGTCCGACGCCACGGACCGCCGGGTCACCGGGTCGGCGCAGGACGACGTCGACCAGCACCACCAGGGCCGGGATGAACCAGTACGCGTGGTGGGTCCAGGTGATCGGGCTCACCAGCACCCCGACCAACCCGGTCAGCGCCAGCCCGGCCAGGTGGTCGCCGGCCCGGGCGGCCCGGGCCGCCCGCCACAGTCCGTACCCGGCGATCATCAGGACCAGGAGCAGCCAGAGCAGTTGGTTGGGCTCTCCCGGCGTGGTGAACCGGTGAAGCAGTCCGAACAGCGACTGGTTGCCGGTGTAGTCGGTCCGTCCGACCCGATCGGTCAGCCACAGCTCGTGCGTCCAGAACCGCCACGAGTCGCCGGGGGCGACGGCCGCCGCCAGCAGGGTCGCCACGGTCGCGGCCACGCTGGCGCCGATCGCCGCCCGCCACCGCCGGGCCGCGAGCAGGTAGATGATGAAAATCCCCGGATACAACTTGAGCGCCGTCGCCAGCCCGATCCCGACGCCGGCCCAGCGTGACCCCCGGGGTACGGCGAACAGCAGGTCGGCCAGGATCAGGATCACGAGCAGCATGTTGATCTGCCCGAAGGCGAGGGTCTCGCGGGTGCTCTCCATGGCGAGCACCAGCGACACCCCGAAACCCAGGGCGAACCAGCGGGGCAGTCGGTGCCGTTCGACCAGGGGCGCCACCAGCCACCAGGTGGTCACCACCAGCGCGACCAGACTGAGCACGGTGAAGATCGTGATCGTGGCGACGAGCCGCAGCCCGGCGAACGGCCGGAGCAGCAGGGCCGCGAACGGCGGGTAGGTGAAGTACAACTCACCCTGCACCCTGTCGGCCTGCACGTAGTCGTACAGCGGGTTGCCCTCGGCCCACCACCGCGTCGCGCTCATGTAGATCTTGAGGTCGAAGAAGTTGTGCGGGGTGTCCAGCAGGTAGAGGAACGGAAGCAGGGCGACGATCAGTGCCACGCCGACGATCTGGCGTACGGTCCGGCCGCCGGGGTCGTCCTCGACGACGGCGGGTGGGGTGGGAGGCTCGGCAGGCACGGGAAAACCCTAGCGGGCCGTTCTGTCCGCAGCGCTGAGGCGCGGGTCCCCCGGTGGCGCGTAGTCTGAGCGGCGTGGCTGATCTTCTCGTCTGGGTCGACTGTGAGATGACCGGGCTTGACCTCGGCAAGGATGCGCTGATCGAGGTCGCCGCTCTGGTCACCGACCGTAACCTCAACGTGCTCGGCGACGGTGTCGACGTGGTCATCCACGCCGACGAGCCGGCGTTGGAGGCTATGCCGGAGATCGTCCGGGCGATGCACCAGAAGTCCGGGTTGACCGAGGAGGTACGCCGGTCGACGGTCAGTCTCCGCGAGGCCGAGGACCTGGTGCTGGAGTACGTGACCACGTACGTCAAGGATCCCCGTACCGCGCCGCTGTGCGGGAACTCGATCGCCACCGACCGGGGCTTCCTGGCCCGGGACATGCCGCGGCTCGACGCGCACCTGCACTACCGCATGATCGACGTCTCCTCGATCAAGGAGTTGTGCCGCCGCTGGTACCCCCGGGTGTACTTCGGGCAGCCGGCGAAGGGGCTGGCCCACCGGGCCCTGGCCGACGTCCGGGAGAGCATCCGGGAACTGGAGTACTACCGGCGGACCATCTTCGTACCCCTGCCCGGGCCCGACGTCGAGGCCGCCAAGGCGATCGCCGCCGAGCTGTAGGCCGACCGGCGCCCGACGTCCCGACGCGGCGCCCGGCGGACCGCCGTCGGTCGGGGCGGCCGGCCGCCGGCCGGGCAACCCGGTCGACGGCGGGGGTGGGGGTGTGGCTATCATTGGTCGGCACCCCAGCCGGGTCTGATGATCCGGAGGGTGTGATTGTGTACCAAGCATGGTGGCTGTAGCTCAGTTGGCAGAGCACCGGGTTGTGGTCCCGGGTGTCGTGGGTTCAAATCCCATCAGTCACCCCATCGCCCGATCTTCGGATCGGCACAGGTCAAGGCCTCTCCGCTCGGAGGGGCCTTGTTCCGTTTCCGCGGTCGTTGCCGCGGTCGACGTCGACGAGAACGAGGGGCCGGCCGGGGGTTGTTTCCCCCGGTCCGACCCCTCGGTCAGATTCCGTGGTCGGCTCGGCGCCTGCCGCCGGCTGCCTATTCGTTCGAGGCCGGCTCGTACGGGATGGCGCTGCCCTTGACGTACTCGTCCCAGCTCATGTTCCAGTCGGTCCAGCCGTTGCCGTTCTGCAGCTTCGTCTCGGTGCCCTTGACCACGATCGGGTCGCCGATCCTGGTCTGGTCGAACAGCCACTTGGCGTTCGCGGTGGACATGTTGACGCAGCCGTGCGACACGTTGCGTCGGCCCTGGTCGGCGACGGACCAGGGTGCGGCGTGGATGAACTCGCCGCCCCAGGTGAGCCGCTGGGCGTACTCGATGTCCGTGATGTAGCGGTTCTCCGGGTTCGGGTCGTCCATCGTGTCGAAGACGGTTTCCTTCTTCTTCTCGATGATCACCATCGTGCCGCTGGAGGACGGGGTGCTCTTCTTGCCGAGGCTGATCGGGATGGTCTTGATGGTCTTGCCGTCCCGGGTGACCGTCATCTTCTTGGTCTTGTTGTCCACCGTCATCAGCAGCGAGGTGCCGGTCTTGATGTCGACGGTCAGATCGGCCCGGCCGTAGTAGCCGTCACCCATCGGCAGGCCGCCGGCCTGGATCCTGTAGAAAATCTTGCTGTTGGCCTTCCAGTACGTCTTCGGCCGGTACCGCACCTCGGTCGGGCTGACCCAGTGCCAGATCCCCTCCTGGGCCGGCGTCGCCTGCACCGTCATCCGGCGCTGCACGTCGTCCCGGTAGTCCTGCGGGATCGCCCGGCTGAACTTGACGATCAGCGGCATGCCGACCCCGACCGTCTGGCCGTCGCCGAGGAAGCTGGTCACCCGGACCTGCTTGCCGGGCTTGGCCATCGTGGTGAAGGTGCTGGTCGCCGTCGCCGGCTTGCCGTCGTCGCCGGTCGCCGTCACCGTCGCGGTGTACGTCGTGGCGTAGTCGAGCTGCTTCTCCGGCAGCCACGTGCCGTCGCCGGTGAGCTTGCCCTTGACGGCCGTTCCGGCGGCGTCCTTGACCTCGACCTTGGTGTCGGTGGCGTCCTTGCTGGTGAAAGTGATCTCCGCCGAGGCGGGCACGTCCTTGGCGTCCGCCGCCGGAGCGGTGATCGCGGCCGACGCCTTCGGCTTCTGCTCGGCCTCGTTGCCACTCTGCCAGGCCGGGCCGCCGCCGTCCTTGCCGCCGCCACTGGTGCAGGCGGTGGCGGTGACCGCGAGAGCGCCGGCGAGCAGGACCGAGGCGACCGCCCGAACCGGCGAGAGCCGGCCCGACGCCGTCGGCCGCCGCCCGGACGTACGACGTGTCAACTGAGTACGACGCACTCGCATGATCCCCTCACAGTGCTGTCCCACGAGCATCCCAGGTCTGAATACCCCGGGCCATCCTCCCCTAATGACGCCAGTCGACAAGCTTTCGTTTCCCGTCGTGCCAAAGAACACCACGGGCCGTGGCTAATGCGGTGGAAAGCGCGAATTGTCGACGTGGCGGGAGAAGGTTGTCGCCGGCCTTTCCGTCACGCTCCGAGATCGTCCGGTACCGGCAGCGCGCTGCCCTTGACGAATTCCTTCCAGGGAAGGTTCCAGGCGGTCCAGCCGTTGCCGTTGGTCAGCTTCACCTCGGTGCCGGTGATCGTCACCGGGTCGCCGGTCTTGGTCCGCTCGAAGAGCCACCGGGCGTTCGGGGTGGACATGTTGATGCAGCCGTGCGACACGTTGCGTCGTCCCTGGTCACCGACGGACCACGGGGCCGCGTGGATGTACTCGCCACCCCAGGTGAGCCGCTGGGCGAAGTCGATGTCGGTGACGTACCGGTTCGCCGGGTTCGGGTCGTCCCGGGTGTCGAAGACGGTCTGCTCCTTCTTCTCCATGATCACCATGGTGCCGCTCGATGACGGGGTGCTCTTCTTGCCGAGGCTCACCGGGATGGTCCGGACCGCTTTACCGTCGTCGTAGACGGTCATCTTCTTCGTCGCGTTGTCGACCTTCATCTCGAACCGGCTGCCGATCTTCGCGGTCGCCTTCCGGTCGACGTTGCCGTAGCGGCCGTTGCTGAGCGGAATGCCCTCCAGGCCGATCCGTACCTTGAGCGTGGTGCCCGGCTGCCAGTACTCCGGGGCCCGGTAGTAGGCCTGGGTGCCGTTCTCCACCCAGTGCCAGGCGCCCGGCTGCGGCGGGTCGGACTCGACGAACAGTCGCCGCTGCACCTTGGCCCGGTCCTTCTTGGCGATCCCCGGCGAGAACTCGACCACCACCGGCATCGCCACGCCGTACGTCTTGTCGTCGAAGAGGTAGAGGCCCGAGCCGATCACCGACCTCGGCTTCGCCATGGTGGTGAAGGTGGTCTTCCGGGTCGCGGTCTGGCCGGCCGGGTCCGTCGCGGTGACCTCGGCGGTGTACGTCTTCGAGTACTTCAGCGGGCTCGCCGGCACCCAGGACGAACCGTCCTCTCGGAGTGCGCCCTTCACCGCGCCGCCCCCGTCGGCGGTGAGGGTCACAGCGGTGATCTTCCCGCCCTTGATGCTGGTGCCGATCTCCGTGCTGACCGGCTGCTTCTTGGCGCCGTCCGCCGGGGTGACCTTCAACTCCAGCGCCTCGGCCGGCGGAGCCGGCGACGAACCGGGCTCACCCGCCGTGCCGCCCACGAACTGCGGCTTCTCGCTGCTGCCACCGCCACCGCACGCCGCCGTCCCGAGCGGCGCGACAACCGCCAGGGCGACGACGATCGCCCAGGCCCGTGCCTTCCTGCCCATCCCCACCTCAGTCCACTCGATCCCGGAGACATCGTGCCGTATGACTGCCATCCTGTTGTGCCCGGAGCCTGGAAGTTTCGCGACGTTCAGGCCGGTATGTCGGGCTGATCCGACCGAACGGGGGGACCGGGGTATCTGATTGGAGACCGCCGTCGGGTGCGTGTTAAGGTTTTCCCCGTTGCCGGCGAGCGCCGCTAGCTCAACTGGCAGAGCAGCGGACTCTTAATCCGCGGGTTCGGGGTTCGAGTCCCTGGCGGCGCACCAACGATCAAGGCCTTGACCTAGTAGTTCTCTGCCGGTCAGGGCCTTTTTCGCGTAGGCCAGTGGTGGCTGGTCGCTCGGTGGGTGCTCGGGAGCCGTTGGACCGGGGCGGCGTGGCCGGGACGCGATGTACTCGCGAGCCACCCCTTCCGGGCCCGTCGTGGGCAGTTACCCTGGCCGCGTGGGGGCGCAGTCACGGGTTCGAGTGCAGGGGGACCTCTACCACCCGGTGGTGCCGTCCGGCGCCGTCTATGTCGGGCGGCAAGGGTTCGGGTTGCGGCGTTCTCCCTGGGCCAATCCGTTCAGTCTTCGCAGGCATGATCGGGCTGAGGCGTTGCGCCTGTATAGGCAGTGGCTTGTGGGGCAGCCGGCGCTTGTTGAGCGGGCGCGGCGGGAACTCGCCGGAAAGCAGTTGGCGTGTTGGTGCCGCGTTGAGGATGCCTGCCACGCTGATGTGCTGACCGAGATCATCGGTTGACGTGTAGTCAGTATCGAGCGGCGGGTCGTTTGGGTGCGTAGACGCCGCCGATGCTGAAGGATTGCGGTCTTGCCGCTTGGTTACCGACATAGAAGGCGACGTCGCGGTCGGCGGCGCAGAGCTGGGTGAGGAACTTGTGTCTCAGCTGATCCGTAGCCTCGGCGTCGGTGAGCTGGCTCAGGCGACGTTGTAGGGCGACGAACTCCCAGTCCCAGAGTGTCTGCTGGTGACCGCGGCAACGGCGGTCTGCGCATCGGTAGCGGTAGGCGCCGGTGAACCGTGGTGCCTGAAGAGGGCTGCGCTTGGACGGCTCCAGTAGGTCGAGCTGGTTGAGGTAGCCAACTATCTTCTTACGATCCTCCACCGACCAGCCGGGATGTCGCTTGACCTGTAAGGCCGAGATGTCGGCGACGCGAATCAGTGCGATCGATTGTGCGCTCGGGTCGTCGCGGGTCTGCTCGTTGAGCCGGCACATAGAGTCTTCGACGAGTGGATCGAGAAGATTTCGACGTGATTGCTGGTTGGTCAGGTGCTGCTCGGTGGTGATGGTGTCCACGATCGGCTTCCAGCTCTCACGGCGCTGGTCCTGCCTGGCCGGCAGCGCATCGAGGTTGACGATGTCGTACTTGCGGAACTTGCTGTTGTCGGCCAGATCTCGAAAGTGGATCGGGTAGAGCCGAATCCAGCCTGTCCAGGGCGTGTCCAAGCCGAGCGCGCCGACGCAGACTGTCTCTCCGTAGCGGGCGGACGGGTTGGGAGCCGCCTTCACGGTGATCAGGAGTCGGAGGGTCGCTGGTCGTGTCAGTACTGGCTTCGACGGCGGATTCTCGTCCGCGCCCGGTCCCCACAACGGAAGTTGTCCCAACGGAACCACCAACATCGCTGAATGTGGCTTCCTGTGCACTCCTCGTTACATAGATAGCTTCGCATCTAAATCGATGACGCGCTAGCCATCGGAGGCGATCTGGCCGTTGCCTGAGTTCATCTGAGGGTTGTGGTGACCAAGGCCGTCAGGGCATCAAGGTGCGCGCAGTGTTCCAGGAGCTCGCGGTCGACTACGCTGAGCTGGCCGTATTCGTCGAGGAAGCTGCCGCGTAGGTCCGGGCGGAGAGGCCAGATGCGGGTGGCGAGGCGTACGAGGTCGCGGGCAGGCAGGTCGTAGCGGCTGTGCTCGAAGTCGATCAGGCGAACGGTCCCGTCGTCGCCGTAGATCATGTTTCGGGGCATGAAGTCGAGGTGACACGGCACGGCCGGTAGCGGAGCGAGGTCTTGAAGGGCTCGCATGTGGGCGCGTACTTCGGCGCGGTCGTTGGATGTAATGCGGTCTCCGGCTTGGTGGATCCAGTACTCGGCGCGTTCGGCGAGCCAGGCCGTCCAGTCCGGTTCCAGTCTTGGCGGTCCGGCGGCGTGGAGCGTCCGCAGTAGCTGCCCCGCTTGGCGGTAGCTGTTCCGCTCAGCCTCGGGATCGAGCTTCCGCTGGTCGAGTGGGATACCCGGCACGGCGGTGATGACGATCGCGGGCGGGTCGTCGGTTGCCGCGAGTAGGCGGGGCGCCCGGTCCCCGAAGGCTGAGATCCAGGTCCGGTAGGCATGTAGTTCCTGCGTGTGCCGTTCTTGGCTGCGGTGTTGTTTGACGATCACCTCACCGTGCTCTGCGGTCGAGGCACGGAGCACCTGAGTGCCGGCGTGGCCTGGGTGCCACGTGACGGGCACCCCGTCGGTGTCGAGGAGGCGCCGGCAGAGTTCGAGAAGATCGATGCTCATCGTCGGGGTTCGAGGTGTCGGGTGTCGTTGTGGGTGACGAGTTGCCAGATGGTGCGGCCGAACCGGTTGGTTGGGTGTTGCCATCGGGTGATCGAGGCGTGATCGGTGACGAAGCCGAGCCGTAGGCAGGCGTTCTGGGGGAGTGCGAGGAGGAGGTTGTTGGCCGCCTCGATGGTCTCGCCGTGGGCGGCGATGAGGATCCTCTCGCCGTCGTGCCGGGCGAGGATCTTCTGTAGGACTCTGGTTGCCCGATCGAGGTACTGGTTCCAGGTTTCGGAGCCGTCGGCGTACGGCGTGTCCGGACTGTGTTGTGGCGGGCCCTGGAAGGCAGTCTTGATGTCTGCCCACGGACGGCCGTCGGCGTCGCCGTGGTCGGGACCGCGAAGGTCCGGCTCGACCGTGGTTGGCAGGCGGAGTGCCTCAGTGATGATCTCGGCGGTCTCGACCACCCGTCGTCGGGGCGTGGAGTAGAAAACGGCGTAGGGGCGATCGTCGTGTTCAGCGGCCAGCCGAGCAGCGAGCCGGCTGACCTGATGGCGTCCCCGGTCGGTCAGTCCGGTGCAGCCGTGTTCGCCGCCGACGATTCCGGTGACGTTGCAGGCGGCTTCGCCGTGGCGGGCGATGACGAGTTCGGTGGTTGGGGCCATCGACAGGGCTCCTTCGGGGTGGTCAGGTCGGTGTGAACGGGTCGGGCCAGGGCCGGACGGTGGGCCACGGGTGCCGGTATCCGTTGGTGCCGAGGTACCGGAGCGTCAAGAGGTGGTGCAGTTCGGCGTACTGCCGGAGTTCGTCAAGGTCGCAGGAGTTCGGCGCGATCGCGGCCCGGTAGGCATCGGCGCAGCCCATGAGGGTTCGCTGGCTGAGGCGGCCGTACGTCATCGAGGCGGTGACGAGCAGGCCGGCCAGGTCGTAGCCGATAGGGGCGAGGGTGAGGTCATCGAAGTCGACGATGGCGACAATCTCTCCCTTAAGGAGGTAGTTGCGGACGTTTGGGTCCTTGTAAAAGGCCGTGGGCCGGCCAGGCCGTTCGAGAATGGCGTCGAGCGCGGCCAGGTCGATTCCGGTGACGCGGGCGGCCCGATGTAGCGCCTCGCGACGCGGCGCGGTGAAGTCGGGGAGCGTCAGCCCGGTCGACGTGGTGTGTGGTTGGTCGAGGCGCGCGGAGTGCAGTTCTCTGCGGTACGCGGCGTCGTTCAGTCGACCGAGTACGGACGCCACGCGAGGCAGGTCGGCCACCTCGGGTGTCCGGCCCGGCAGCCGCTCGAAGGCCAGGTGACGATCCGTCCGTGTGACCAGGTGCGGGAGGCGGACCCCGGACTCCAGCGAAGTGAGCCAGGCGTGGTGGGCCGCCGCTGCCAAACAACGTTGTGGGTCGTCGTACCACTTGAGGAAGAGGTTGCTGGTCATGGCCGTACTGCCAGGGCGTAGCTGACGGTGGATTGGGTCAGGTACGGCGGCACCGGTAGCCGTTCTCGGAGGATCGCGGCCAGGCCGGCTGGCCCGCCCGCCGGGTGGATCCGGTATTTCGGGGTCGTGGCGAGGTATCGGGCGAGGTGCGTGGCGTCGGCAAACTCGAAGACGTGCCGCTCGTGTCGGACGTCGAGCACGGTGAGATGGGTGGCGGCGAGATCGAGCAGGTTGTCGCTGTGGAAGCTCTCGTAGAGGCTCGGCCGCCTGGCAGTGCCGGGATCGAGGTTTGCTGCTTGGACGAGCAGGTCGAGTTCGGCGTAGCTGTCCAGCGACTTCGTCACCAGCACGGCGACACCTCCGGGACGGAGGCAGCGGGCGATCTCCGCGACTACGGCGGCCGGTGTGGCCGAGTGATAGAGACAGAAGGCGGCTACCGCCGCGTCGGCCATCGCATCGGGCAACGGCAGGTGGTGGAAGTCGGCGCAGACCGTCGAGCCGACCTCGTTGACCTCGGCCAGTCGGGTACGGACGGTGTTCAGAAGTGCGGCCGAGGCGTCAACCGCGATAAGCCGTCGAGGGCGGAGACCGGCGGCGATGCGGAGCGTGGTGGTGCCCCGTCCGCAGCCGATGTCGAGCACGACCGCACCGGGTGAGATCCGCTGGGCGAGCAGGTCGACGATGACTTGGGCGGCGTCTCGTCCGGCGATCTTGGCCTGGTGTAGCGCGCGGGTGCGTTCCGCGAGCCGGCCGTCGGTGCGGTACAGGTCGCCGTGGACCAGCGCGGGGTCGAGGAACGGGTTAGCCGACACCGGCCGTCTCCCGTCCCCGCCCGGTTACGCCATCGGCTGGGCCTCTCGCCGTACTCGGTCGACCAGCTGGTTGGCTTGTCGGCGGCTGCGCAGCGAGATCAGCCGGACGTGCGGCCCGTACTCCTGAATGAGGGTCTCGACCCGGGGCCGCATGGTGCGTCGGTAGCCGAGGATGTAGCGGACGAAGTTCCAGGTGATTCGGTCGTAGACACCGTCGGCCTGGTGCTGGCCGCCCCGGTAGCGCCGGCGTCGCTGAATGATGCCCCAGAGACAGGTCAGCGCGGGTAGGTCGAGGAAGATCACGGTGTCGGCGGCGGCAAGCCGGATGGGCAGGGTGCAGGCGTAGTTGCCCTCGATGATCCACCGCTCGCCGGCGACGAGTTTCTCCTGCTTGCCGGCGAACTCGTCCTGGGGCAGCGGGTTCCACTGCTCGTCGTAGTAGATCGCGTCGAGGTGGGTCAGGGGTACGTCGAGGATCCCGGCCAGCTGCCGGGCGACGGTGGACTTGCCGCTGCCGCCGCAGCCGATGATGGCGATCCTGTCCATGGTTCTCCAGAGTAGGTGCAACACCTGACGCGGTCGGTCGGACACGGTAGGTCATCGCCGTGTCGCTTTCGCGCGGCGCAGCAGACGATCGAGAACGTCGAGTTGGGTGGAAAGCCGGAACGGGTCGAGGCGGTGCAGGCACTCGCCGATCAGCGTGGCGTGTTCGCTGGTACCGGCGATCTCGGTGAGCCAGCCGACCCGGTCCCGTACGTCGGCAGCGTCGCTGACTCGCAGGCTCGCCGGTACGAGGCCGGCGGCGCCTCGGACGGTGGTGGGCAGGAGCGGAGCGCAGCCGGCAAGCACCGCCTCGAAGATCCGTTGGGTGACTTGGCCGGCGCGGGCGTAGCGGTCGGGTAGCAGCAGTACGGTGGCGAGCGCGCCCGAATGGATCTCGGCGACCCGTAGGAACGGAATCCGGCCGACGAAGTTGAGGCCGGGCCACCGGCTGGTGTCGGGCCACTTGCCGGCGATCAGGTGAGGCACCTGCGCGGCGGCGGGCGCGAAGAAAGTGTCGAAGGCGTCGTCTCGGTCGTACTGATTGCCGACATAGACGAGCGGTGTCGGCCGCTGGCAGGCGGCGAGCGCAGTGGGGTCGGCGTTGTCGAGCGCTGTGTCGGGGACGGGAAAGAGCAGCGGCACGGCGCCCGGGCTCGGGTGGAGGGCCGGCTCGCAGACGGTGACGTTGTCGGCGCGGCGGAGGGGATCGGTCGGGGCAAGTCGGCGGTCCTTGTCCCACAGGATCGTCGGAGTGGTGAGCCGTTCGGTGTAGTAGGCGACGAGTTCCGCTTGGCGGTGCAGGTCGCAGGTGTGTCCGGGCGGGCCGCAGGGGTTGGTGTTTCGGCCCGGGATGGGCCAACGCCATTCGAGGAACAGGGCGTCGAGGTCGGGCAGGCCGGCGTCCCACCGGTAGCGGTCGGTGAGGTCGAGGCCCGCTTCGTCCAGGTCGCGGTTGGCTTGGAGAAAGACTATACGAGTTGTTCCGAATCCCGGTCAGTGGTCGTAGGCGATCAGTGACCGGGTGACGGGTGCACCGGTCTTGTTGTTGTGCCAGATCGCGGCGGTCATCGCGAGGAGGCGTTGGGCCACCCGTACGGCG
>NZ_JBDPLT010000024.1:0-113314 GCF_039871775.1 Plantactinospora sp. B5E13 | reverse complement strand
CCGCGGGGGCGGGTGGCGTCCGCCGCCACCCGCCCCCTCGTCCTGTCACTCGTCGTGACCCAGCCGGTCAGGAGTCCCCGCCGGTCTCGCCCACCGGGGCCGCCGCGACGTCGTCGATCGCGTACTTCTTCGCCGCCTCGGCCGGTACCGACGGCGGTACGACCCCGCCCAGCGCCAGCTGACGCAGCGTGGCCACGGCCACCGACTCGGCGTCGACGTGGAAGTGCCGACGCAGCGCGTGCCGGGTGTCCGACAGGCCGAAGCCGTCGGTACCCAGCGAGGTGTAGGCACCGGGGATCCAGCGCGAGACCAGGTCCGGCACCGCGCGCATCCAGTCGCTGACCGCGATCACCGGACCGTCCGACCCGGCCAGCTTCTGCTGGATGTACGGCACCCGGGGCTCGTCGCCGGGGTGCAGGAGGTTGTACTCCTCGCACTCCACCGCGTCCCGGCGCAGCTCGGTCCAGGAGGTGACCGACCAGACGTCGGCCGCCACCCCCCACTCGTCGGCCAGCAACTGCTGCGCCTTCAGCGCCCACTGCATGCCGGTGCCGGAGGCGAGGATGTTGGCGCGCGGCGCGGAGCCGCCCTTGCCGCCGGAGACCGCCGGGGCCGGCGAGTACCGGTAGATCCCCTTGAGCAGCCCCGCCACGTCCACGTTCGCCGGCTCGGCCGGCTGCAGGATCGGCTCGTTGTAGACGGTGAGGTAGTAGAAGACGTTCTCCGGCTTGTCGCCGTACATCCGGTGCAGGCCGTGCTCGAAGATGTGCGCGATCTCGAACGCGAACGCCGGGTCGTACGCCACCACGGCCGGGTTGGTCGCGGCGATCAGGTGCGAGTGGCCGTCCTCGTGCTGCAGACCCTCACCGTTCAGGGTGGTCCGGCCGGCGGTGGCGCCGAGCACGAAGCCCCGGGCCATCTGGTCGGCGGCCGCCCAGAACGCGTCACCGGTGCGCTGGAAGCCGAACATCGAGTAGAAGATGTACAGCGGGATCATCGGCTCGCCGTGCGTCGCGTACGACGTACCGGCGGCGGTGAACGAGGCGACCGAGCCGGCCTCGTTGATCCCCTCGTGCAGGATCTGCCCGGTGGTGGCCTCCTTGTACGACAGGAACAGCTCCCGGTCGACCGAGGTGTACCGCTGGCCGTGCGGCGAGTAGATCTTCTGGGTCGGGAAGAGCGAGTCCATGCCGAAGGTACGGGCCTCGTCCGGGATGATCGGCACGAACCGCTTGCCGAACTCCCGGTCCTTCATCACGTCCTTGAGCAGCCGGACGAAGGCCATCGTGGTGGCGACCTTCTGCTTGCCGGAGCCCTTCTTGACGTCGGCGAAGCGCTCCTTGCCCGGCACCGGCAGCGGCGCCCACTCGGTCCGCCGGGTCGGCAGGTAACCGCCGAGCTGCTGGCGCCGCTCGCGCAGGTACTCCATCTCCTCGGACTTCTCGCCCGGGTGGTAGTACGGCGGCAGGTAGGGGTTGTCCTCCAGCGCCGAGTCCGGGATGTCGAGGTAGAGCCGGTCACGGAAGCTCTTCAGGTCGCTGAGCGTGAGCTTCTTCATCTGGTGGGTCGCGTTGCGGCCCTCGAAGCTCGAACCCAGCGTCCAGCCCTTGATCGTCTTCGCCAGGATGACGGTCGGCTGGCCGGTGTGCTCCATCGCCGCCTTGTACGCCGCGTACAGCTTGCGGTAGTCGTGCCCACCCCGCTTGAGGTTCCAGATCTCGTCGTCGGTCATCCCCTCGACGAGCTTGCGGGTGCGCGGGTCGCGGCCGAAGAAGTGCTCCCGGACGTATGCCCCGGACTCCGCCTTGTAGGTCTGGTAGTCGCCGTCCGGCGTGGTGTTCATCAGGTTGACCAGCGCGCCGTCGGTGTCCGCGGCGAGCAGCGGGTCCCACTCCCGGCCCCAGACCACCTTGATGACGTTCCAGCCGGCGCCCCGGAAGAACGCCTCCAGCTCCTGCATGACCTTGCCGTTGCCCCGGACCGGGCCGTCCAGCCGCTGCAGGTTGCAGTTGATCACGAAGGTGAGGTTGTCGAGCTCCTCGCGGGCCGCCGCGCCGATCGCGCCGAGCGACTCCGGCTCGTCCATCTCACCGTCACCGAGGAACGCCCACACGTGCTGCTGCGAGGTGTCCTTGATACCCCGGTGGTGCAGGTAGCGGTTGAACCGCGCCTGGTAGATCGCATTGAGCCCGCCGAGACCCATCGAGACGGTCGGGAACTCCCAGAAGTCCGGCATCAGCCGCGGGTGCGGGTACGACGGCAGCCCGCCGCCGGGATGCGAGAGCTCCTGCCGGAAACCGTCGAGCTGGTGCTCGCTCAGCCGGCCCTCCAGGTACGCCCGGGCGTACATGCCGGGGGAGCCGTGACCCTGGTAGAAGATCTGGTCCCCACCACCCGGGTGGTTCTTGCCCCGGAAGAAGTGGTTGAAGCCCACCTCGTAGAGCGACGCCGAGCTGGCGTACGTGGAGATGTGGCCGCCGACGCCGATCTCCGGCCGCTGGGCCCGGTGCACGAGCATCGCCGCGTTCCACCGGATGTATGCCCGGATCCGCCGCTCGATGTGCTCGTCCCCGGGGAACCAGGGTTCCCGCTCCGGGGGGATGGTGTTGATGTAGTCGGTGGTGGTCAGGGGTGGGACCCCCACCTGGCGTTCCCTGGCCCGCTCCAGCAGGCGCAGCATGACGTACCGTGCGCGTTTGGCGCCGCGTTCGTCGATGACACCGTCGAGTGACTCGACCCACTCGCTTGTTTCTTCGGGGTCGATGTCCGGAAGCTGGCTCGGCAGGCCGTCGCTGATCACCGGGCGCTTGCGTTCCGTGGCCACAGGCGTTCCCTAGGTTGTGTGTGGGATAGGTCTCTAGCGCCATCCTGCCTCCTTGTGCCGGTGTCCGTCACGTCTAGACCCGCCAGAGGCGATGCTCGACACAGGTACCAGGGGGTAACTTTCCGGCAACACGTCGTTCTCGGACACGGACCAGGCAGGCGTTCATGAATGGGACGGACGGCCGGTGCGGCAGACTGGGCACATGGACAGTGAGGTGATCACCATCCGGACCGGTTCCCGTCCGGTGGTCCGGGACATCACCCAGGAGGCCGAACGGTTCCTCGCCGGCCGGGGCGACGGGCTGCTGCACGTCTTCGTGCCGCACGCCACCGCCGGCCTGGCCATCATCGAGACCGGCGCCGGCTCCGACGACGACCTGCTGACCGCGCTCGACGACGTACTGCCCACCGACGACCGCTGGCGGCACCGGCACGGCTCGCCCGGGCACGGGCGGGACCACGTGCTGCCGGCCTTCGTGGCGCCGTACGCGACCCTGCCGGTGCTCGGCGGGCGGCTCGCCCTCGGCACCTGGCAGTCGATCTGCCTGGTCGACCCGAACGGCGACAACTCCACCCGCCAGGTCCGCTTCTCCTTCCTCGCCGGCTGACGGCCGGCCGGCTGGACGGGAGCGCCACCCGATCCGGGCCACCCGGAACGGGTGGCCCGGATCGGCTAGCCTCGCGCGGATGACACCCTCCCCGATCGAGGCGCCGATCGTCGCCGTCACCGTCTTTCCGGACCGGGCCCGGGTCACCCGCCGGGCCGACCTCCGGCTGCCCGCCGGCGAGCACCGGGTACGGATCGGCCCGCTTCCGCTCGGCCTGCGGCGGGACTCGCTGCGGGTCGGCGGTCGTGGGCCGGCGAGCGTGCTCGGCGTGGACGTGGCGACCGACGTGCGACCCCGGAGCGCCGAGCCGGGCGCGGTCGAGCTGGAGCGGCGGCGCCGTGAGCTGACCGCCGAGATCGCCGAGCTGGCCGACGCGGAGACCGTCGAGACCCGCCGTACGGAGTTCCTGACCCAGCTCGCCCAGCGGGCCGGCGGCACGTACGCCCGGGCCCTGGCCGGCGGCGACGCGACGCCGGGCGACGTCCTCGGCTTCACCGACGCGGTGGCCGAGCAGACCGCCGCGAGTCAGGCCCGGCGGCGGGACCTGACCCGGCGGCGTGACGAGGTCCAGGAGCGGCTGGCCGCCGTCGACCGGGAACTCGCCGCGCTGCCCGGCAAGCGGCAGCCGGACCGGCTCACCGCCGAGGTGGTCGTCCAGGTCGAACCCGACGGTGCCGGCGAACCCGGCCCGGAGGCCACCGTCGAGGTCCGACTCGAGCTGTCGTACGTGGTCGACGGGGCGGGCTGGACCTCCTCGTACGACCTGCGTCTGGTCGACGAGACCCTGACCCTCACCTGGTTCGGGCAGGTCAGTCAACGTACCGGTGAGGACTGGCCGGAATGTGAGCTGCTGCTCTCCACCGCCCGGCCGACCACCGGCACCAACCTGCCGGAACTGAGCCCGTGGTATCTGGACCAGGCGGACCCGACGGCCTGGATGGCGAAGGAGGCCGCCCGGGGCGGCGGACCGGTACGCGCGTTCGCCGCCGCCGCACCGTCGGGCGGGCCGGGTGGACCGGGGCGCCCCGGATCCGCGCCCCGGCCACCGGCACCGGTCGCCCAGCCGACCGCGACCCTGGAGCAGGGCGTGGCGGCGGCCACCTACCAGCCGGCCCGTCCGGTGGCGGTGCCGGCCGACGGCGGTACGCACCGGGCGGTCGTCGCGGTGCTCGAACTCGGGTCCACCCTCGACTACGTCACCGCGCCGGTGCGTACCCCGGACGTGCACCTGCGGGCGACGGTGACCAACAGCTCCGACCACACCCTGCTGCCCGGCTCGGCGTCGGTGTTCCACGGCAACGACTTCGTCGGCGCCACGAAGCTGCCGACCTGGGCGCCGGGGGAGGAGGTCGAGTTGGCGCTCGGCCTGGACGACCGGATCCGGGTCAAGCGCGAGCTGGTCCGCCGCACGGACACGAAGGCCACCCTCGGGTCGACCCGGCGCCGGGAGGTGGAGTACCGGACCACCCTGGCCAACCACACACCCCGGCCGGCCCGGATCACCGTGCTCGACCAGTTGCCGGTCTCGCGCGGCGAGGGGATCACCGTGCGCGAGCTGCGGCTCGACCCGGCCCCGACCGAGCGGGGTGACCTGGGCGAGCTGCGCTGGCGGCTGGAGCTGCCCCCGGGCGGGTCCCGGGAGGTCCTGTTCGGCCTGCGGGTGGAACTGGCCAAGGGCGTCGACCTGACCGGCTGGCGCGAGTAGTCGCCAGGATCCCCCTGGACGGCCGGTGCCGGCCGACCCGGACCCGAACCGGGTCGGCCGGCACCGTGGGTGGGTTCCGGCGCGCGGGCACGCCCGCCGGAACCGCGGGTTCGGCTCAGGGCCGGACGGTCTCCTGGGCAACCGGGTCGACGGCCGGGGCGCTTCCGGTCCGGGTGGCGGCGGACGCGGGCGGGTCGAGCGGCCGGTCGTACGTCTGGTGCAGGCCCGGTGCCCGGTCCTCGACCACGAACGACGCCCGGGTGTGCACCGGCGCGTCCGGCGTGGTGACGTACGGCAGCACCTTGAAGTCGACCGCGAGTTCGTCGGCCCTGATCTTCGTCAGGACGTAGCCGCGCTGGTTGTTGTAGAACTTCAGGTGCGGGTTGATCTTCAGGAACGAGTGGTCGGCGGGGTTCGAGTCCGCGCCGTTGCCGGTGGTGGAGATCGAGGAGCAGACCAGTTCGGCGCCGACCGTCCGTGAGGTCGGGTCGGCGTAGTCGAGCTTCAGCTCACTGGCCCAGTGCGCGTGCACGTCGCCGGTGAGGACCACCGGGTTGCGGACCCCGGCGTTCAGCCAGCCCCGGGTGATCCGGTCCCGGGAGGCGACGTAGCCGTCCCAGGAGTCCATGCTGGTGACCGTCGCCGGGCCGGCGTTGTTGTCCCGCTGGGCGAAGAAGACCTGCTGGCCGAGGATGTCCCAGCGGGCGTCCGAGCGGTGGAAACCGTCCAGCAGCCAGCGCTCCTGCTCCGGCCCGGTGATCGAGCGGGCCGGGTCGAGGGCGGCCGGGCAGTCCTGGTAGCCGTCGCCGCAGGCCTGGTCGTCGCGGTACTGCCGGGTGTCGAGCATGTGGAAGTTCGCCAGCCGGCCCCACCGGATCCGCCGGTAGAGCTGCATGTCGATGCCGCGCGGTACGGAGGTGCGACGCAACGGCATGTTCTCGTAGTACGCCTGGAACGCGGCCTTCCGCCGGGCCAGGAAGTCCGGCTGCGGGATGTCGGGCTTCTCGTACACCTCGTCGGCCCAGTTGTTGTCCAGTTCGTGGTCGTCCCAGACCACCAGCCAGGGCGCGGCGGCATGTGCGGCCTGCAGGTCGGCGTCGGTCTTGTACTGCGCGTGCCGCTGCCGGTAGTTGGCCAGCGTCACGGTCTCCGGACCCTCGTGGTCCCGGATGTTGCCGCCCGGGATCGTGTAGCTGTCCCTCGTGTACTCGTACTGGTAGTCGCCGAGGTGCAGGACGAGGTCCGGCTCCTCCTCGGCGAGCCGCCGGTAGGCGGTGAAGTAGCCGTGCTCGTACTGGGAGCAGGAGGCGAAGGCCATGGTGAGGGTGCCACCGAGCGCCCACGGCGCCGGGGCGGTGCGGGTCCGGCCGACCGGCGAGGTGTGCTTCTCGGCGTGGAACCGGTAGAAGTACTCACGTCCCGGGGACAGTCCGTCGAGTTCGACGTGCACACTGTGCCCGGTCTGCGGGCGGGCCAGCGCCGTGCCCCGGCGTACCACGTGCCGGAACCGTTCGTCGGCGGCGACCTCCCAGCGGACCGGCACGGTGCGGTCCGGCATGCCGCCCATGCCGTCCTCGGCCAGCGGCTCGACCGCGAGTCGGGTCCAGAGCACAAAACCGTCGGCGTCCGGGTCGCCGGAGGCGACCCCGAGGGTGAACGGGTCGGTGCGCAGCGGTCGGGCGGCGGCGGCCGCGGTGGGCAGGGCGGTCAGCGCGCCGGCGGCGCCGACCGCGGCACTGGTGGCCAGAAGGGTACGGCGGGACAGGGCCATCGAGATCTCCCAAGATCCGGTGGACAGACTGGCAAGCACGTTGGTCGGCACCGGTGCCGGGAACGGAGCGTGGCGATAGCCGTCGGCCGAACAACCGGTGAAGGGACGGTCGTGCGGTCGGTCGGGCCTTCGGCGACGGTTGGATGGCGCGATGACGACAGTCGGTCAGGCCAAAGGCGACGGTCGGTCGAGGTCGGCGGCAGTCGGTCAGGACGGTCCGGTGGTGCTGGGCGATGACGGGCGCAGCAGCCGGCGCAGTTCGGCGGGGGTCCGGCCGAGCTGCGCCCGTACCGTCCGGGTGAGGTGGGCCTGGTCCGCGAAGCCGAGGTCGGCGGCGAGCGCGGCCAGGCTGTCGGTGCCCTGTTCGAGCCGGTCGAGGGCCCGGCCGACCCGCAGCCGGTTGCGGTACCGGGTCAGCGGCACCCCGACCAGCTGCCGGAAGGACCGGCTGAGCCGGTACGGCGAGACGTCCAGCAGCCGGGCCAGCGGTACCAGTCCGGTCGCGGCCGGCTCTCCGTCGTGCAGTGCCTCCCGGGCGGCCTCGACGACCCGACGGTCCCGCGCCGCGTTTCCCGGTGTGCCGGCGGCCGGGGGGACGCCCGTTGCCCGCACGAGCAGGGCCACCAACCGCTCCGCCGCCGCGAACTCCGGGTCGGGACCGCTGCCGGCCCGACGGAGCAGCCGGTGGGCGAGATCGAGTTCGGCGTCGACGTAGACCGTTTCCGGAACCGGCCGTGCGTCGAGCAACTCGTGCCAGAGCGCCGTCGAGATCGTCAGTGCGGTGCAGTCGTCCCCGCCATGCGGATGGGCGAAACTCGCCTCGTCGTGCGGGTGCGCCAGATAGCCCAGCGTCTGGTCGAGCAGCGCCTCCCCGGTCCGTCCCCGGCGGCGGAACCCTCCGGCGCGGACCAGCACCAACTCGTACCGGTCGACGGGCTCCGGCGCGGACCAGCCGGTGTGGTCGTCGTGGCAGCGCACCGCGCAGATCCGGAAGTCGGGCTGGTCGACCAGCACAGTCGTGGTGCGCACGCCGGTCAGGCTAGGCCGGCCGGCGGTGGCCCGCCAACGGGGTTCGGACGCGGGCCGCCGCAAGATTGTTCAAGACGTCGGCCGGGGGCGGGCCGGAGAGTCTCCGGCATGACGGAGACACCTGCGCCGGCGACGGTCGCGGCGCCCGACCGGTCCGGCCTGGTCCGGACCGGGCCGATGCTGGCGGTGCTGCTGATCGGACAGGCGATGGCGACGATGGACGGTTCGATAGTCGCGGTGGCCGCCTCGACGATCCGGGCCGACCTGGGCGCCAGTGGCGCCGAGCAGCAGTTGCTGCTCGCGGCTTACACCCTGGCCTTCGCGGTGCTGGTGGTCACCGGCGCCCGCCTGGGTCAGCGGTACGGGCACGCCCGGATCTTCCGGCTCGGGTTGGCCGGTTTCACCGCCGCGTCGCTCTGCTGCGGCGTCGCGCCGGAGCCGGTGACCCTGCTGGCGGCCCGGGTCGGACAGGGATTGACCGGGGCGCTGATGGTGCCCCAGGTGCTGTCGATGATCCACCAGCACCTCTCCGGACCGGCCCGGTCCCGGGCGATCGGCCGGTACTCGATGGTGCTGGCCCTCGGTGTGGCCGCCGGTCAGATTCTCGGCGGGGCGCTGATCACCCTCGACCCGGCCGGGCTCGGCTGGCGGGCCGTGTTCCTGGTGAACGTGCCGATCGGGGTCGCGTTGCTGGTCGTGGCGGGCCGCTTCCTGCCCGTGGAGGAGCCGGCGCGGACGCCGTCCGACCGATCGGACCGACTGGACCTCGCCAGCGTGACAATGCTCGGCGCGGCGATGGCGGCGATCGTGTCACCGCTGGTCCTCGGCCGGGAACTCGGCTGGCCCGGTTGGCTCTGGCTGCTGTCGTTCGCCGTCGGCGCGGCCGGCCTCGCCGGCTTCGCCACGCGCCAGCGGCGGATGGCCACCCGGGGCGGCTCGCCGCTGCTCGACCTGCGGGTGCTGACCCACCCCGGGGTCCGCTCCGGACTGTTGGCCTGCTGCCTGGTGATGGGCGGGTACGCCGGGCTGGTCTTCGGGCTCGTCCTGCGTCTGCAGGACGGCACCGGGTATCCACCGCTGCTCGCCGGGCTCGCCTTTGTGCCGTACACGGTGGGTTTTGCGGTCTGCGGGCTGCTCGCACCCCGGTTGTCCGGGTGGCCGGCCGACCGGCTCCCGGTCGCCGGTCCGCTGCTGTTCGCGGCGGCCGCCGGCGCGTTGGCCCTGGTCTCCCGGGAGGACTGGCCGTGGGTCATCGCCAGCCTGCTGCTCTGCGGCGCCGGGGCCGGGCACGCCGCCGGGTTCAGCCCGCTGGTGACCCGGATCGCGGCCCGGATCCCGGCCGACGCCGGCGCGGCGCTCTCCGCACTGGTGTCGACCGGTACGTTGCTGGCCAGCGCGCTCGGGGTGGCCGGCCTCGGCGGTGTCTACCTGTCGACGAGCGGACCACAGGACGGGAATCCGACCGCCGGGCTGGGCGGCACGGTCGCGGTGCTCGTCGTGGTGCTCCTGGTCGCCGCCACACTCGCCGGTCACGCGGTCCGGAACCGTCGCCCGGACGGGTGACCGGTCCGGACGACGGTGAACCGCGATCAGCTCTGACGCTGCGCGGTCGCTGGTGGACGATGTGTGGTTGCCCTGCCCGCCCGGGCGTCGTGTCGAGTGGTCAGGGACGGCCGTGGTCGGTAATGCTGTGCGACGTGACCACCCCCCAAGATCTCGACGAACGGTTCCGGGAGGCGGTCGGCGCCCTCGTGGCGCCGGCGACCCGACGGGCGCCGGAGGAGCCGCTGCGCGACGGCGGCACCCTCGACGGGGCCCGGGCCCGGGAACTGTTCGACGCCCAACTGGTCAGCCGGCACCTGGATCTCGCCGCGCGGTGGCTACGGAGCTTCGGCGAGGGCTACTACACGATCGGCTCCTCGGGTCACGAGGGGAACGCGGCGGTGGCACTCGCCGTCCGGGCGACCGACCCGGCGCTGCTGCACTACCGGTCCGGCGCGTTCTACTGCGCCCGCGCCGGCCAGGCCGACGCGTCGCGTGACCCCGCCGAAGCCGGGGCGGACGGCGGGCGTCTCGCCCACCGGGTCGGCATCGCCGAACGGGTCGCCGAGGCGCTGCGCGGGCAGGAGAACGGCGGCGGCAGCGGCCCGCGCCGGACCGACGACGAGACCGGCGATCCGGACGCCCCGCCGGACGCGCTGCTGGGCGCCGCCCGCGACGTGCTGCGCGGCGTGGTGGCCTCCGCCGACGAGCCGGTCGCCGGCGGCCGGCACAAGGTCTTCGGCAACTCGGCGCTGGCGATCGTGCCGACCACCTCCACCATCGCCTCCCACCTTCCCCGGGCGGTCGGACTCGGGTTCGCCATCGAACGGCAGCGCCGCCGGGCCGACGGCCGGGCCCAGCCGACCGGCCGCCGACCGGCCGGCGGACCGGCCCGGGGCGGCGACGTCGACCCGTCCTGGCCGGCCGACGCGATCGTGGTCTGCTCGTTCGGGGACGCCTCGGTCAACCACGCCACGGCGGTCGCCGCGTTCAACACCGCCGGCTGGTGCGACCACACCGGGCTGCGCATCCCGGTGCTCTTCGTCTGCGAGGACAACGGGCTCGGCATCAGCGTGAAGTCGCCGGACGGCTGGGTGGCGAACACACTGCGGGCCAAGCCGGGGATCCGGTACTTCTCCGGCGACGGCTGCGACCTGGTCGAGGCGTACGAGGCGGCGGTCGAGGCGGCGGCCTGGGTACGCCGGCACCGGCGGCCCGCCGTACTGCACCTGTCGACGGTACGGCTGATGGGACACGCGGGGGCGGACGCGGAGGTCGCGTACCGGAGCACCGCCGAGATCAACCGGGACCTGGCCCGGGACCCGGTGGTCACCACCGCCCGACTGCTCGTCGAGTCCGGACTCGCCACCCCGGAGGAGCTGATCACCCGGTACGACGAGATCGGCTGGCAGGTGCGCAAGGTCGCCGAGGAGGTGATCGGCGAGCCGAAGCTGGACAATCCCGCCGACATCGTCGCGCCGCTCGCCCCGCGCCGACCGGTGCGGGTCGCCCGGGCGGTCACCGAGGCCGCCAACCGGGCCGCCGGGCCGGGCGCCGCCGCCCGGGCCGCCGCCTTCGGCGACAGGCTCCCGGAGAACGATGGGCCGCTCACCCTCGCCCAGACGATCAACGCGGCGCTGGCCGACGGGCTGATCGACTATCCGCAGATGACGGTCTTCGGCGAGGACGTGGCGGTCAAGGGCGGGGTGTACGGGGTGACCAAGGGGCTGCGGGAGCGGTTCGGCGCCCCCCGGGTCTTCGACACGCTGTTGGACGAGACCTCGATCCTCGGCCTCGGGCTCGGTGCCGGGCTCGGCGGGATGCTGCCGGTGCCGGAGATCCAGTATCTGGCGTACCTGCACAACGCCGAGGACCAGTTGCGCGGCGAGGCGGCGACGATGCAGTACTTCTCCCGGGGGGCCTACCGCAACCCGATGGTGGTGCGGATCGCCGGGCTGGCGTACCAGGAGGGGTTCGGCGGGCACTTCCACAACGACAACTCGCTTGCCGTACTCCGGGATGTGCCCGGGCTGGTGCTGGCGGTGCCGGCGCGGGCCGACGACGCCGCGCCGATGCTGCGGTCCTGCCTGGCCAGCGCGGCGGTCGACGGCAGTGTCTGCGTCTTCCTGGAGCCGATCGCGCTCTACCACACCCGGGACCTGTACGCCGAGGGCGACGGCGAGTGGCTCGCCCCGTACGCCGGACCGGGCGGCTGGTCGGCCGGCCACGTCCCGATCGGCCGGGGCCGGGTGTACGGGGTCGGCTCGGCCGAGGACATCACCATCATCACTTTCGGTAATGGTGTTCGGATGTCGCTGCGGGCCGCGGCGAAGCTGGCCGAGGAGGATATCGGCACCCGGGTGCTGGACCTGCGCTGGCTCGCCCCGCTGCCGGTCGCGGACATCATCCGGGAGGCCCAGGCGACCGGCCGGGTGCTGGTCGTGGACGAGACACGCCGGTCGGGAGGGGTCGGCGAGGGGGTGGTGGCGGCGCTGGTTGATGCCGGTTTTGTCGGGTCTGCTCGTAGAATCGCCGCTATCGACACTTTCGTCCCGTTGGGCCCGGCCGCCCGTCGGGTTCTCGTCTCCGAGGAGGCCATTACCCAGGGTGCCCGTACGCTGCTGGCACGGTAAATTCCCTTCGACTCGGTGCGCCACTTGCGCGCGGCCGGACAACTGTGTGGACTTTGCGTCATCGGCGTCACAGGGATGCCGCTGGCAGGGAGATGAGGAGGCACGTGACAGTGAGCGCGACCGCTGGTCAGGCCGCCGACGGAGTACGGAGTCTGGCGGACCGGTTCGGCATCGAGCCGGGGATGGTCGTCATGGAGATGGGGTACGACGACGACGTCGACCACGACCTCCGCGACGCCCTGACCGATCGCTGCGGAGAGCTGGTGGACGAGGACACCGACGAGGTCGTCGACGCGGTGCTGCTCTGGTACCGGGACGGCGACGGTGATCTGTTCGAGCTGCTCACCGACGCCCTGGGGCCGCTGGCCGACAACGGGGTGGTGTGGCTGCTGACGCCGAAGGCCGGACGGGACGGACACGTCGAGCCGAGCGAGATCAGTGAGTCGGCGCCCACCGCCGGCCTGCAGCAGACGTCGACGGTCAACGCCGGCAAGGACTGGAGCGCCGCCCGGCTGGTCCTCCGCCGTGGCGCCAAGGCCAAGAAGTAGCGCGGGCCACGGCAACGGGTGCCGCCCTCCCCGCCGGTGGTGCCGGTAAGGGCGCCAGGGGAGGCGGTACGCCGCGGTGGTGCGACGGTAACTGGCCAGCTCGGTGTGGCCACGATCGGAAGGAGACGCCAGATGCTGCTCGAGGTGGGTGCGCAGGCACCGGACTTCGTGCTGAAGGACCAGAACAACCAGGAGGTCCGGCTGACCGACTTCCGGGACCGCCGGGCCGTGCTGCTCGTCTTCTATCCGCTGGCCTTCACCGGCACCTGCCAGGGCGAGCTGACCGAGGTGCGCGACAACCTCGACGAGTACCAGAACGACGAGGTGCAGGTTCTGACGGTCAGCGTCGACTCGGTCTTCTCCCACAAGGTGTGGGCCGACCGGGAGGGTTTCGGGTTCCCGCTGCTGGCCGACTTCTGGCCGCACGGGGCGGTGGCCCGGGCGTACGGGGTCCTCAACGAGACCACCGGCGTCGCCCACCGGGGCACGTTCGTGATCGACAAGGCCGGCACGGTCCGCTTCGCCGAGCTGAACGGGCCCGGTGAACGCCGCGACCAGGCGGCCTGGCGCAAGGCACTGGCTGCCGTAGTGGCCTGACGGGCGAGCGTCCCGCCACACCGGGACGTGACCCTGGCCGCCGCGATCCGCCCGGCCCGTCGCGGGCGACGCCGGTCCCGCCCGGCCGGTTCGCCGGGCGCGGGTGACCCCGGCCGCCGCGATCCGGGAACTGGTTCGACCACGGGCGGGTCCGGCAGGGTAAGCTTGCCGCCGCCGGTAGCCCGTACGGGCGTTCCGGGCGCGTAGCTCAGTGGGAGAGCACTCGCCTTACAAGCGAGGGGTCGCAGGTTCGAAACCTGCCGCGCCCACCAGTGCGGACGTGGGGGTGGAGGCGCCCGCTCACCGGCGCCCCGCCGCACCCCTCCCGTCGGGAGACGGTCTCCGTCGTCCCGTCCCGGGACGGCTTCTTTCGGAATTTCTCCGCCCCTCTTTCAACTTTTTCCTTCACCGCCGGGTCTGTTTCCTGTCGAACAACCCCGACCGACCCGGAGGAGCATGTGGCGGAGGACGGATTCCGTGAGTTCGTGGAGGTCCGATATACCGACCTGTTACGGACCGCGTACCTGCTCACCGGGTCGACGCACGCCGCCGAGGACCTGGTGCAGAGTGCCCTGATCCGGGCGATGCGCCGGTGGCGGGACGTGCAGGAACCGATGGCGTACGTACGCCGGATCATGGTCAACGAGCGGCTGAGCCGGTGGCGGCGGATCGGCTCCCGGGAACTGCTCACCGGAGTGATTGGCGACTGGGGACGCGGACGTGAGCCGCAGACCCGGGACGTCGCCGACGGCGTGGTGGTACGCGACGAACTGCTCGGCGCGCTGAACGGCCTACCGGCCCGGATGCGGGCGGTATTGGTGCTGCGCTACTGGGAGGACCTGTCCGAGGCCCAGATCGCGGAACTGCTCGGCTGCTCGGTCGGCACGGTCAAGAGTCAGGCGTCCCGGGGGCTGGCCCGGCTGCGGACCGTACTGCCGCCACCCGCCCCGGACGCCACGCCGTTACCCGCTCCGGCTTCCGCTTCCGGGCCGGCGCCCGCTCCCGCGCGTACCCCACTCCCGCCGTCGACCGCCCGCCAGTTCGGGAACCAGCGTCTGCCGGCCGACACGATCTCCGGAAGGAACGTTTGATGACCCAGGAACTCAGGGACGGACTGGCCCGGCTCGCCGACCCCGTGGTGTCGCGCCCCGAGCCGTACCGTCGGTTGCTCGAGCGGGCCCGGCGACGCCGGCGGCGGCAGGCGCTGACCACCGGCGCGGCGGCCCTGGCGGCGCTGGTCGCGGTGGTCCCGTTGTTCGGCGGAACGGTCCGCGGGGGCGAGGCCGACCCGGCCGACCAGGTGGAGATCCAGCCGCCGGCCCCGGTCGCCGACCCGCTGGCCCGGCGGCTGCTGGACTCGCCGCTCCGGGGCAACCTGGCCGGCGACCACCAACTGATCGAGTCCATCACCCGCGGCTACCGGGCCGCCCGGGCGGAACTGCGGGTCGACCCGACACTGGACGCGGTACGGGTACTCTTCGCGCACGACCTGCCCACCGCGCGAGTGGTGGTGGTCGTTTTCGCCGACGACGAGCACGCGGTGCTCCGGACGGCGATCGGCGATCCCGGCGCGTCGGTACGGGGTCTGCTCGACAAGACCGGCACGCCGATCGACACGCTTCCGTTCGAGTCGTTCGTCAACATCGCCCGGGGCGGCCAGCACGCCTCCGACGACGTCACCCTGGCGCTCGGCCCGGCAGGTTGCCAGGTCGAGTCCACCTCGAACGGACAGCTGACCGCCGACGGAACGGTACGCCGCGAGTGGCGGCCGACCGGCGGCGACGGATACGTGGTGGCGGGCCCTGAGCAGGTCGGCGAGCGATGGCGGTTCCGCTGCGACGGCGTCGTACGGTACGACACCGTGCCCGGGGTCACCCGGTCCCACCCCCGACCGGATGCCACGGCCGTGCCGCCGGGTACCCCGGACGGTGTCGACCCGACCGCCGCCGCGAACGCCGCCCGCGCGCTGACCGAGGAACTCACCTACGCGGGGCTGGCGGTCGGACCGGTACAGGTCAGGTGGCACGGCCGGATTCCCGGCGCGTCCGCCGACACCCCGCCGGCCCTGCTCGTCACGTCCTGTGCCGCCGGTGGCGGTTGCGCGGCGCTGCTTCAGGTGGGGACGGGGCGGACCGAGTCGGTCAGGATCCCGTCCGGCGGAGGATCGCTCGTGCTTCCGGCGCTGTGGCGGAAGGCCGTCGGGCGCCCCGACCTGGTGGTCGCCCAGATCCCGGCCGACCCGACCGATGCGCCGGCCGACCCGTCAGGCCGGCCGGCCACGCCGACGGGTGTGCTGGTGGTCGGCCCGGCCGCGGCGACCCGGGTCGAACTGCTCGGTGCCGGGAAGCGCGTGGTCGCCGAGGGGCCACTCGACGGTGGCGTCGGCCGGCTGGAACCGGGCGCCGAGGAGGTCAGCACGGTCCGGGTCTACGACGCCGCGAACCGGCCGGTGGCGTCGATGCCGGTCCGGCCCGGCTTCGGGTCGGTCGACTTCGGCGAGGAGTGGCCCTCACGCTGACCCGTCGCCGCCGCCACGCCGGCCCGACCGGTCCGGGCGCCGCCCCTGTGGCCCGGTCCGGCCGGTCGTGGCGGCGCCCGGCCGGCCGGCATAGGTTTCCTTTAAATGTGGCCTAAGCTTCGCTATCTCCCGCGTCCGGAGATTGACTCAGAATCCCGTTCGGCAATACGGTTCGGGCCGAAAACGCACCGGTAACATCGCGTCACCCGGGGAGGATGAGGACGTGGCCACGGCCCGATCTGCAGTGAAGGCAACGCGTTGGACGGCCACCGTACTGGTCGGCTTTGTTGCTGGGCTGCTCACACTGCCGGCGGCGGGACTGGCCGCCCCGGCCGGGCCCACCCAGCTCGGAGCGGCGGACATGACGCTGCTCAACGGCGTACGGCTGGCCGGACTCTGGGAGATGCCGGCTGGCACGATGGCGGCCGAGAAGGGCAGCAAGGAGGAGGTCCGCAAGGTCGGGGCGGAGATCGCCGCCCAGCACGACGAACTGGACCGGCTGGTCGTCGAGGCGGCCAACAAACTCGGCGTCCAACTGCCCACCGAGCCGAGCGCCCAGCAGAAGGGCTGGCTCGACGAGATGAAGGGCGCCACCTGGGACCGGTTCGACCGGATCTTCGTGGACCGGCTGCGGGCCGCGCACGGCAACATCTTCCCGGTGATCGGCGTGGTCCGCTCCAGTACCCGCAACGACGTCGTTCGCACGCTCGCCGAGCAGGCCAACGGGTTTGTCATGAACCACATGACGCTGCTGGAGAGCACCGGCCTGGTCCGCTACGCGGAGCTGCCGCCGATCGCCCTGCCCGCGCCGCAGGACGAGGGACTGGTCGCGGTGGCCAAGGCCAACGCGGAGTTCGGTGCCGGGCTCAGCTCCACCGTCATCTGGGCGGTGCTGCTCGGCGCACTGGCCCTCGGCAGCATCGCCACGGTCCGGCTGGTCCGCCGACGGTAGCCGGGCATTACCGTAGCCGGGCTGTTCCGCCCTGGGTCAGGAGGCCGGTCCGCGCCACCGGTAGACCCAGGGCGGTCCCTCGTCCCGGGTCGCCTCCAACTCGTAGATCTCCGCCCGGGCCAGTCCGCCGTCGACCAGGTGGTGGTGGGTGAGCGGCGGCCGGCCGTGTACGTCGAGGTCGACGATCACCGTGTCGCCGTCGGCGACGCCGCCGACCAGCGGGATTTCCGTGGTGACCTCCATGCGCCCATCCTGCCGTCGTCGGCGCCCGGGCGCAGCCGAACTCAGCGCCAGTGGTACTCGAGGTCGGCGACGCCCAGTCCGACGCTGACCCGGGCGAGCACCGCGGCCAGGATCGCCGGCCGCTGGTCGTGCGGTACGTCCCGGGCCGCTTCCCCGTACCGTTGGGTGACGTGTGCCCAGACCAGCTGCTCGGTCTGCTCGGCCGGTATCCACGGGCGCGGACAGCGCCGTTTCGGACAGCCGTAGTACCGGCGTCCGCTCGACGAGAACGACGGGATCAGCAGTCCGTCGCAGGGACCGCAGCAGAGCAGGTCGCGGAGCAGGTAGCGCCCCGGGGTGGTCCGCTGCACGATGGGAAAGTCCATGGTCACCACCTCGCGTCAGGATGCGACGCATCCATAACTATCGTCATCTTGTCCGGTAGTACGGCTCGCCGGGCCGAACTGTTCGATTCGCGACTGGACCGGACGAAAAGCAGCCACCGCCGGACCCGCTGTCCGTTGTCGTCGGCGGGCCGGGGCGGCCTGTCCCGGCCGGGTGCTAGAAAGGACCCGCCGAGTGGCTGGTGTGGTGGAGAGAGGACCTGTTCGTGCTGGTGGTGCACGGAGTGTGGCGGGGCGCTGGCCGGCTCGCGGTGTGGGCCGAGGACTCCGCCCTGCCACCCCGCTGGCCGCGCCGGCCCGGCCGGGCACCCCGGGAGCGGCCGCACCCGTTCGCCGCCGACCACTCCGGGCTGGCCGACGCGCTCGGTGAACTCGCCGCCAAGGCGGCGACCGGCACCGTCCTGCTCACCCTGCCGACCCGGAGCGGTGGGCCCACCGACTCGCCGGAACTGGTCCGCACCGAGCCGGTCGAGCCGGGCCGTGGCCCGGTCACCCTCGCCGGTTGGCGGGCGCCGACCCTGGAGTACGACGCCGACCACGCGCTGCCGCTCCTGCTGGCGTTCGGCGAGCGGGAGCCGACCGACGTCGACCGGCCGGTGCCCGGAGCGTCCCTGCGGCATCTGGCGCGGCTCGCGGAGTTCGCCGTCGAGCTGGTCGGACGCGGCCGGACCCTGCCGGGTCTGCGCCGCCCGACCGCGACCGGCGCCGTCGACGGCATCCGGCCCGGTACGTCGCCCGGCCCGGCGACCGCTGGCGGCGGGGCGGGTGGCGAGACCGTCGAGGCGGTGTGGCGACCGCTGTTGACCGGGGCGGACGCCGGCTGGGCCCGGGCCCTGACCATGGCGCTGCCCCCGGCGGCCCGGTCAGCCGGGCCGGACACGCCACCCGCGGCGGTCGATCCGGCACCGCCGGCCTCTGGCGCGGCGGTCGACCCGGCGGTCGGCTCGGCGGGGGCGACGGTCGCCGACGCACTCGACACCCTCACCGACGCCGCCGCCCGGAGCGCCCTGGACGGCGTACGCCTGATCGGGGCCGGTCGGACCACCGGCGCGGACACCGCCGTGCGGGCCTGGCTGCGGGCCCTGACCGGCCGGCAGCGTGCCTTCACCGCCCGGCCCGAGGCGATCGGCGTACTCGACGCGGAGCTGCGGGCCTGGCAGCGCGACGCCGCCGGGGGCCCGGTCCGGGCCTGCTTCCGACTGGTGGAACCGGCCCTGCCGCTGCCCGACGTCGACCCGGAGCTGGCCCCGCGGGTCGACCCGGAGACGGTCGCGCCGGTCGCCCCGGGGACGGCTTCCCGGGTCGACTCGGAGTCCGTCGACCCGGAGTCCGTCGTGTCGGTCGAGCCGGACGCCGGTGCTGGCCTTTCGTTCGCGACCGCAGGGCTCGCGAGCTCACTCCTCGCGCTCACCCCGTGGCGGATCGAGTTCGCGCTCCAGGCGGCCGACGAGCCGAGCCTGATCGTCGGCGCGGACCGGATCTGGGCGTCCGGGGCCGACCTGCCGGCGCTCGCCCGACAGTTGGCCGCACCGCAGGAGATCCTGCTGACCGAACTCGGCCGGGCCAGCCGACTCTGGCCGGAGCTGGAGGACGCGCTGCGGACCGCCGCCCCGGAGGCGATGGAACTGGACACCGAGGGCGCGCACCGGTTCCTGCGGCACGGCGCACCGGTCCTGCACGCGGCCGGCTTCGGGGTCCTGCTGCCCTCCTGGTGGCAGCGGCCCGGTGCGCGGCTCGGCGCCCGGTTGCGGGCCCGGTCCCGGACCGCGCCCGGCACCGTCGCCGGCCGCAGCGCCCTCGGTATGGCGGCCCTGGTCGACTACCGCTGGGAGCTCGCCCTCGGCGACCAGCCGCTCACCGCCGACGAACTCACCGCGCTGGCCACCCTCAAGACCCCACTCGTACGGCTGCGCGGCCAGTGGGTCGAGCTGGATCCGAAACGGCTCGCGGCCGGGCTGCGGCTGCTGAGGACCACGGGTGAACTGAGCGTCGGGGACCTGCTCCGGCTCGGCCTGGCCGACCAGGACGATCCGGCGGCGTTGCCGGTGCTCGCGGTGGAGGCCGACGGTCCGCTCGGCGACCTGCTCGCCGGGCAGGCCGAGCGGCACCTCGCCGAGCGTGACGCGCCGGAGGGCTTCCGGGGCGCGCTGCGCCCGTACCAGCGGCGCGGGTTGGCCTGGCTGGCCTTCCTCCAGTCACTCGGCCTGGGCGGCATCCTCGCCGACGACATGGGGCTCGGCAAGACCGTGCAACTGCTCGCCCTGCTCGCCGGGGACCCACCGGACAGCGGGCCGACCCTGCTGGTCTGCCCGATGTCGCTGGTCGGCAACTGGCAGCGGGAGGCGGCCCGGTTCACCCCCGAGCTGCGGGTGCACGTACACCATGGTGCGGAACGGGTGCGGGGGCCGGAGTTCACCGCGGCGGTGCGGGACGCGGACCTGGTGGTGACCACGTACTCGTTGGCGGCCCGGGACGCCGCCGCGCTGGCCGAGGTCGACTGGCACCGGATCGTGGTCGACGAGGCACAGTCGATCAAGAACGCGGCGACCCGGCAGGCGGTCGCGGTCCGGTCGCTGCCGGCCCGGCACCGGGTCGCGGTCACCGGTACGCCGGTGGAGAACCGGCTGGCCGACCTCTGGTCGATCATGGAGTTCGCGAACCCGGGCCTGCTGGGCGGCGCGACGACCTTCAAGAAGCGGTACGCCGAGCCGATCGAACGGCACGGCGACGACGAGGCGGCGGCCCGGCTGCGCCGGATCACCGGCCCGTTCGTGCTCCGCCGGGTCAAGACCGACTCCTCGATCATCTCCGACCTGCCGGAGAAGCTGGAGATGGAGGTGCTCTGCAACCTGACCCGGGAACAGGCCTCCATCTACCAGGCGGTGGTGGACGACATGCTGGCCAAGATCGAGAGCAGCGAGGGGATCGAGCGGCGCGGACTGGTCCTGGCCACGATGACCAAGCTCAAGCAGGTCTGCAACCATCCGGCGCAACTGCTCCGGGACGGTTCGGCACTGTCCGGCCGGTCCGGCAAACTCGCCCGACTGGAGGAGATCACCGAGGAGATCCTCGCCGCCGGCGAACGGGCCCTGCTCTTCACCCAGTACGCCGAGTTCGGCGGCATGCTCCGGGCCCACCTGGCCGCCCGGTTCGGCCGGGAGGTGCTCTTCCTGCACGGCGGGGTCGGCAAGGCGGACCGGGACACGATGGTGGCCCGCTTCCAGGACGAGACCGGACCGAGCCTTTTTGTGCTCTCCCTGAAGGCCGGCGGCACCGGGCTGACCCTGACCGCCGCCAACCACGTGGTGCACGTCGACAGGTGGTGGAATCCGGCGGTGGAGGACCAGGCGACCGACCGGGCGTTCCGGATCGGTCAACGCCGGGCGGTGCAGGTACGCAAGTTCGTCTGCGCCGGAACGGTGGAGGAGAAGGTGGCCGCGATGATCAACGAGAAGCGGGGACTGGCCGCGAAGATCGTCGGCAGCGGTGAACAGTGGCTCACCGAACTGTCCACCGCACAGCTGCGCGACCTCTTCGCCCTCGAGTCCGGGGCGGTGGTGGAGTGAGCGGGCGGCAACCCTTCACCGAGTACGGCCGACCCCGACGGGTCAGCGGTGGGCTACGGGCCCGCAGCACCCGGGGCACGATCGGCGAGTCCTGGTGGTCCCGACGTTTTGTCGACGTACTCGAGTCGTTCGCGCTCGGCACCCGGCTCAGCCGGGGACGGTCGTACGCCCGCGCCGGACAGGTGCTCTCGCTGGAGGTGGCACCCGGCGAGGTGACCGCCGTGGTGCAGGGCTCCCGCCCGCGGCCGTACGCGGTGTCGATCCGGTTCCGGCCGTTCCCGGAACCGCTCTGGGCCCGGCTCGAGACCCTGCTCGCCGCAGAGGCGCTGTTCAGCGCCCGGCTGCTCGCCGGTGACGTACCGCCGGACCTGGAACAGGTCTTCGCCGAGGCGGGCGCGCCGCTGTTCCCGGCCACGATCGACGAACTCGACCAGCGGTGCAACTGTCCCGACGTCGCGGTGCCGTGCAAACACCTGGCCGCGACCCTCTACCTCCTCGCCGAGGCGTTCGACGCGGACCCGTTCCAGCTGCTGCACTGGCGGGGTCGGGAACGGAGCCGACTGCTCGCCCGGCTTCGGGCGCTCCGTACCGGTGAGTCCACACCCGACCTGCCGGGGCACGGTGCCGATCCGGCGGGGCGGAAGGTGCGCCGGAGCGCCCGGCGTACCGGTCGGACCGCTGCCGCGGCGGCGGACCCGGACGGGGCGGTCGCGGCGGCGCCCGCGGTCCCGTCGTCGGCGGACGCCGCGCTGGCGTCGCCGGTCGGTGCCGGGATGGCGCTCGCGGACCTGCCCGCCACGACACTCGCCGAGGTGGCGGACCGGTTCTGGGTCAACCCCGTCCCACTGCCGGACCGACCGCCGGTGCTGGCGACCGGTCCGGGGCTGGTACTGCGACAACTCGGCCCGCCCGGCGCGGCCATCGGCGGCCCCGGGCTCGTCGAACGGTTGACCCGGGCCTACCGCCGGTTCGACCCGACCGGGGACTGAACCCTCTCCGCCCCGGCAGCCGTGGCGCTTCACCACCGGTGGCGTCGGGCCTGCCACATCAGCAGCGTCGCCGCGACCAGGACCGCCGGAGCGATCGCGACGGCCAGCCAACCGCCGAGGACGACCAGGGCCGGCACCGTCGCCCACAGGACGAAGGTCATGATGAGTATCAGCCGGGCCCGGCGGACTCTGGCCCGGTCGCCCAACCGGGCGACGAACTCCGGATCGGTTACGCGAAGATGGTGCGTGATCTCGTCAAAGCGGCGCTGATCCTCTTTGCTGAGCATGGCGCGGGCCCTTTCCTCAGGCGTCAACCAGTCCGACGCCGGAGTACCCGGTCCCGGGCCGCTCTCACGCTCCTGCTGCTCTCGCTACCTCCCACGGCGACCCGGACGATCGCGACACACCGATCAGTGTGGGCACCACCCGCCCAGACCGGTCAGTAGCTGCGGCGGGGAGACGGCAGGTGGGCCGGGAAGAGCGGCTCGGGCAGCGTCGGGGTGACCGCGTGCAACGCCTCCAACAGCAACTCCTGGACGCTGTACGGGTCGGGGAGCCGCCAACGGGTCTGCTCCGGCGACCGCACCCAGCGGACCGTGCCCTCCGGCAACCGGGTCGGTGGGGCCGGAATCCACGAACCGGCGCCGTGCTGGATGACGTACAGGGACTGGTCGAGTTCCGGGCGTAGCGCCTCACCGGGACCGACCAGCAGCATCCACCGGCCACCCGGGGTGGCCGCGACCGGACCCCGGGCCCGCTCCGCGACACCGCGACCCATTCGGGACCGCACCTGTTCCAGCGCGTACCGGCCCAGATAGGCGGGGACCTCCAGGACGTCGAAGGCCCGCCCGGTCGCCAGCAGGATCGAGTGTGGACGCAGGCGCCACCAGGTGGCCACCCGGGCCGGATCGGCACTCGCCTGCTGGTCCCACTGCTCCAGGGCGGGATGACAGCCGGTGGTGGGGCAGCCCGCCCGGCCACAGATGAACCGGTGCCGGGCCAGGCAGGCGCCGGGTGTGACGGTCCAGCCGTGGCTGGCGTACCGCACGGCGACGCGGCGCAGCCGGACCCGTTCGAGCTGGTCGAGGCGGACGGAGGGCGGACGGACTTTCCTCCACATCGCGGTGAACCCCCTAATTTATCGATTTCGGCCAGTGACGGGGGTCGAAACCCGTCACTGGTGGCGAACGTGGTCGTTCTTTCGGGCAAGCGGCCGATCGTCGCATCGAAAACTACGAGCGGCCGCCGACCGGGTGACGTACATGCTGTGCGACCTGCACAGACGTGAGAACAGCACGGTTTGACCGGCGCGGGAGTGCCGGCCGGAACTGTCCGACGAGGTGGAGAGGAGGGACGAGGTGGACGAACTTCCGATCGGCCGCCGCGTCGCCTACTGGCGTGGTCGCCGCAAGATGTCCCAACAGGTCTTCGCCGATCGGCTCGGCAAGTCCAAGAGCTGGGTGGACAAGGTCGAGCGGGGCGTACGACGACTCGACAAGTTCTCCGTGCTCTACGAGATCGCCGACATCCTCCAACTCGACGCCCAACTGCTGCTCGGCAAGGCGCCGGAGCGGCGGACCGACGGGCTGACCTGCATCGACGAGGTCGAGGTCGAGGAGATCCGGTCGGCGTTGGAGCGCTACGACTCGATGACCTCGTTCTTCACCGCCGCCCCCGAACCGCCGTCGCTACAGGAGATGGCGAAGTCGGTCAGCCACGCCTGGCTCACCTACCAGTACGCCCGGTACGGCGTACTGACCCGGGCCCTGCCCAAACTGCTCCGCGACGCGCAGGCGCTGGACAGCACGGCCGGCGGTGACGACGCCCGGAGAGCCGCCCACCTGCTCGGGCAGGTCTACCAGATCGCCTCCTCCGCGCTGCGCAAACTCGGCGAGTACGAGCTCGCCTGGCTCGCCGCCGACCGTTCGATGGCGGTGGCGCAGCGCGCCGACGACCCACTGCTGGCCGGCGTGGCCACCTACCGGGTCGGCAACGCGCTGCTCGCCCTGGGGCGGGCCCGGGCGGCGCTGGAGGTCAACGTCAGTTTCGCCAACCGGATCGCCCCCGGTGGCATCAACGGTGCCACCCCGGACCGGCTCTCGGTCTACGGCATGCTGCTGCTGCAGGGCGCGATGGCGGCGGCCCGGATGGGGGACAACAACACCGTCCGCGACCTGGTCAACGGGGCCGCCGAGGCGGCGGACCGGCTCGGCGGCGACGACAACCGCTACTGGACCAGTTTCGGCCCGACCAACCTGGAACTGCACCGGGCGGCGGCCGCGGTGGAACTGGGCGAGGGCCGGCACGCGGTGGAGACCCACGAACGGCAGATCGTGCGGCGGGAGGGGTTCCACGCGCTGCTGCCGGAGCGGCGGGCGCACCACATGCTGGATCTGGCCCGTGGCTTCGCCCAGATCGGCGACCTGGACCGGGCCGGTGAGGCGTTGGTCGAGGGGGACCGGCTCGCCGCGTCCGAGATCCGGTGCCGACCGATCGCCCACGAGGTGATGTCGAACGTGCTGCGTCGCACACGGGGTGCGCCGCCGGCGCCGATTGCGGAGTTGGCTGAGCAGATGGGAGTAGGAATATGACCGCGTGGTGGAGGTACGCCTGGTGATGGTGGAATCGACCGGTGCGCGCGTTCTGTACGTCATCGCCTGCGGCACGCCGCTGACCCGCAACGTCGGACGACTGGTGACGCACGCGCAACAGGACGGCTGGGACGTGTGCGTGGTGCTGACCCCGGACGGGACGAAGTTCGTCGACGTACCGGCGCTGGCGCGGCAGACCGGTTATCCGGTGCGATCGACGTACAAGAACCCGGGGGATCCGGACGTGCTGCCCGACGCGGACGCGATGATCGTCTCTCCGGCGACGGTGAACACGGTGAACAAGTGGGCGGCCGGGATCGCGGACACGCTCGCGCTCGGCCTCCTGGTGGAGGGCCTGGGCAAGGGGCTGCCGATCGTGGCCATGCCGTTCACGAACTCGGCGATGGCGGCCCATCCGGCGTTCCTGGAGAGCATCGCCCGGCTGCGGGACTGGGACGTCACGGTGCTCTTCGGCGACCATGTCCTGCCGTTGCACCCGCCCGGGACCGGGGAACGCCAGATCGAGCGGTTTCCCTGGGAGATGGGGGTGGCGGCGTTGCGGACCCGGTTCTCGGTCAGCGGCCAGCTGGGCTGATCCGCGTACCGGTGCCGGTCGGCGGTGTCCCGGCCCGGTCCGGCCGAGCAGATCTCGGCCGGACCGGGCTCCGGATCGGGCCGGTGCGGCCCTGCCGGCCCCGGACCTGGTCGGCGCGGCCCCGCCGGCTCCCGGATCGGGCCGGACGGTCGTACCGGCGGCGCGGATCGCGGCTCGTCGCCGGTAAGCTGGGCCGCCGTGGGTGCATCCGGATCTCCGACGGCCAGCGTGGCCGATGTCGTGGCTGTCCTGGACGGGCGTTATCCGCCGTCCTGGGCCGAAGGGTGGGACCGGGTCGGGCTGGTGGTCGGGGAGCCCTCCGCACCGGTACGCCGGATCTGCTGTGTGGTCGACGTGGTGCCGGAGACCGTCGCCGAGGCGCTCGACCACGGCGCCGAGCTGATCGTCGCGCACCACCCGCTGCTGCTGCGGGGCGTCTCGTCGGTGGCGGCGACGACGTACAAGGGGCGGATCGTGCACCAGCTGATCCGCAACGGCGTCGCCCTCTACGTCGCGCACACCAACGCCGACGTCGCCGACCCCGGCGTCTCCGACGCGTTGGCGGCCCGGCTCGGCCTGACCGGGCTGCGTCCGCTGCGGCCGGCCGCGCCGGGCAGCCCGGCCGCCGGCCAGGGGCGGGGCATCGGCCGGGTCGGCGAACTGCCGGCGCCGATGACGCTGGCCGACCTGACCGGGTACGCCGCCGAGGTGCTGCCGCCGACCGCCTGGGGGGTCCGCGCCGCCGGCGACCCCGGGCGGATGATCCGTACCGTCGCGGTCAGCGGCGGTGCCGGCGACTCCTACCTCGAGGACGCCCGACGGGCCGGAGCCGACGCCTTCCTCACCGCCGACCTGCGGCACCATCCGGTCAGCGAGTACGTCGCCGAGGGCGGCCCGGCACTGCTCGACGCCGCACACTGGGCGACCGAGCGGCCCTGGCTGGACGACGTCGCCGAGCACCTGCGTACCCACCTGCCCGTCGAAACCGTGGTGTCCGACCTGGACACCGACCCGTGGACGGTGCACGCCGCATCCCCCGCCTCCGCCGTGGACAAGGAGTCCCGCTCATGAAGGCCGACCCGAAAGAGCAACGTCGTCTGCTCGACCTGCAGGCGATCGACACCGCTCTCGCCCAGCTCGCCCACCGGCGCCGTACCCTGCCGGAACACGCCGAACTGGAGACCCTGGCCCGGGAGCTCTCCGCGCTGGAGGACGAGCGGATCCGGGCCCAGGTCGCCGTCGACGACCTGGACCGTGACATCGACCGGCTGGAGCGGGACGTCGACCAGGTCCGGACCCGGAAGAACCGGGACGAGGCCCGGCTCACCATGGGCAGCGGCCCGGCCCGGGAGCTGGAGGCGCTGCAGCACGAGCTGGTCTCGCTCAACCGGCGGCAGACCGAGCTGGAGGACGCCCAGCTGGAGCTGATGGAGCAGCGGGAGACCGCGCAGGGCGTACTCGACGGGATCCAGGAGCGGATCACCGCCGCCCGGCAGCGGCGTACCGAGGTCGAGGGACGCCGGGACGAGACGCTGGCCGAGATCACCAAGGACGAGGAGTTCAAGACCGGGGCCCGCCAGCCGCTGGCCGCGGACCTGCCGGGTGACCTGCTGACCCTCTACGACCGGATCCGTGAGACGTCGGGCGGACTCGGCGCCGCGCTGCTGACGGGTGGCCGCTGCGGCGGCTGCCGGCTGGAACTGTCCGGGGCGGACCGGGCCCGGATCCGGGCCGCCGCGCCGGACGAGGTGGTGCGCTGCGAGGAGTGCCGGCGGATCATGGTCCGTACCGCCGAGTCGGGGCTGTGACGAGGCGGAATGGTCGGTCGGACAGGGAGCGTGCCGGTGGGCGGTCGTAGGGTCGTGGTGGAGGCGGACGGCGGGGCGCGGGGCAACCCCGGCCCGGCCGGGTACGGGGCGGTGGTCCGGGACGCCGACACCGGAGAGGTGTTGGCCGAACGTTCCGAGTCGATCGGGGTCGCCACCAACAACGTCGCCGAGTACCAGGGGCTGATCGCCGGCCTGGAGGCCGCCCGCGAGGTGGGGGCGACCGGGGTCGAGGTGCGGATGGACTCCAAACTTGTCGTCGAGCAGATGGCCGGGCGCTGGCAGATCAAGAACGCCGGGCTGCGTCCGCTCGCCGCGCAGGCGGCCGGCCTGGTCCGCCGGTTCGACGCGGTGACGTACACCTGGATTCCCCGGGAGCGGAACCGGCACGCGGACGCGCTGGCCAACGCGGCGATGGACCTGGCCGCCGGCAAGGTGCCGAAGGCGGCGACGGAGAGCGGGCCGGCGACGGCCGCCGCTGCCACCGCCGCCGGTACGGCGGACGCCGAGCCGACCGGCCGGGCCCGGGCCACCGAGGTCGCCGCGCAGGGCTCCACCGCCCGCAGCTCCTGGGAACCGCGGCCGGCGGAGACCGCGACCCGGCTGCTCCTGGTGCGGCACGGCGAGACCGAGTACACCGAGCAGCGCCGGTACTCCGGCCGGGGCGACGTGCCACTGTCCAGCCGCGGCCTGGCCCAGGCCGGCGCGGCGGCCCGCCGGGTGGCCGGGCTGGCCCCGTCGGTCGCGGCCGTGGTCAGCTCACCGCTGTCCCGGTGTACGGCGACCGGCGGCATCATCGCGGGTGGGCTCGGCGGGGTGCCGTTGAAGGTCGAGCCGGACCTGATCGAGTGCGACTTCGGCGCATGGGAGGGGAAGACCTTCGGCGAGGTACGCGAGCACTGGTCCGCCGAGATGGACGCCTGGCTCGCCTCGACCGAGGTCGCACCGCCGGGCGGGGAGTCCTTCGCCGAGGTCGGCGTACGGGTACGTCGGGCGATGGCCGGGCTGCTCGCCGCGTACCCGGGGGAGACCGTGGTGGTGGTCTCGCACGTCTCGCCGTTGAAGATCGCGCTGCGGGACGCCCTCGCCGCCAGCGACACCTTCCTGCACCGGCTCTATCTCGACCCGGCCGGGCTCTCCGTGCTGGACATCTGGCCGGACGGCGGGATGGCGGTCCGGTCGGTCAACGACACCGCCCACCTCACCGGACTCTGACGGTTCTCCCGGCTGGCCTGCCGGCTTTCCCGGCGGCTGCCGACCGGCTCTCCTGGCGCTTTCCCGGCTGGCCCGTCGGCGGCGACGGGGCGGCCGGGGTGGCCGGTGCGCCTGCCTGGTCAGTCGGCGCTGAGGAAGGTGAGCACGGTCCTGACGAACCGGGCCGGGTCGTCGACCCACGGTGAGTGGCTCGCGCAGCCCTGGACCGCGACCTCGGCCCGGGGGAGGAGCGCGGCCAACTGCCGGGCCGCCGCCGGGGTCGGCGCGGGGTCCAGTTCGCCGGCCACGATCAGCACCGGGGCGTCGAGTCGGGCCAGGCCGGCCCGGACCTCGTCGACGTCGGGGCTGAAGCCGTCGTAGTACCCGGCGGCGGCGACCGGCGACCGCTCCCACTGCTCGGCCTCGGCGTGCGCCCGGGCCCGCTCGTCCCACCGGCCGTACGCGAACGGCGCGGCGGCGGTGCGCAGCGCGGCCACCTCCTCCGGGTCGGCGTTCCGGGCCGCCGCCTCCTGCCAGGCGTCCATCGCCGCCCTGGCCCGGGCGTACCACCACTCGCCGGAGCGGGCGTCGACCGCCTCGGCGAAGCCGACCGTCTCCACCCCGACCGCACGCAGACCCGGGGCGACCAGGACGAGCCGGGCCAGCCGGTCGGGGATCCGGGCCGCGTACAGCTCGGCGAGGTTGCCGGCGGCGGAGTGGGCGAGCAGGTCCATCCGGTCCAGGCCGAGATGCTGTCGAAACGCCTCGACGTCGTCCACCAGCCGGTCGCAGCGGTACGTCGTCGGGTCCTCCGGGGTCGCGGACTCGCCGCTGCCGCGCAGGTCGAGCAGGAGCAGGGTGCGCTCCCGGGCCAGCCCGCCCAGGTCTCCGAGATAGCTCGACGCCCGGGCCGGGCCACCGGGTAGACAGACCAGCGGCGGGCCGGATCCGATGACGTGGTACGCCAACCCGGTGCTGTCGTACGAGGAGAAGCGCGGCATCGGGCCAGGATGGCAAAACTCCCGTACGCGGATCAAGATGAATCGCCGAACTTCGATATTCTCACGTGCGGAACATCCGTTATCGGCCAGCTTGTCACCCGCCGGGCCGGTCGATCCGACCGCCGCTCGGCGCACCGCAGTCACCGCTGGGCGCATCGATAACGTTTCCCGAACGTGACGGCCGACACGCTGTCCTAACCTCCGGCGTCACACGCAGATCCGACGGTCCTCCCAAGGGGGCGGCATGAGCGAAGCTGATCCGGAGTCGGCGGCACCAGCCACGGCGGCGACCACGGCACCGACCACGGCGGTGTCCCGAGCCAAGGACCACAGTCCCTGGAACTGGCTCCTCTTCGTCCCGATCGTGGTGCCGCTGGTCACCCCACTGTTCAACACCGACGCGCCACGGCTGTTCGGCTTCCCGGTCTTCTACTGGCTGCAGCTGGCCTTCATCGTGCTCGGCGTCGGCACCACCACGCTGGTCTACCAGATGACGAAGAAGCGGAGGTGAGTCGCGGTGTGGCGGGACCATCTCACTGAGATCATCGTCTTCACGCTGCTGTTCCTGCTGGTCAGCGGCATGGGCTTCGTGGCTGCCCGGTGGCGGGCCCCGAAGGACATGGCGCACCTCGACGAGTGGGGACTCGGCGGACGCAGCTTCGGCGGCTGGATCACCTGGTTCCTGGTCGGCGGCGACCTCTACACCGCGTACACCTTCGTGGCCGTACCGGCGCTGCTGTTCGGGGCCGGCGCGGCCGGGTTCTTCGCGGTGCCGTACACCGTCATCATCTACCCGCTGGTCTTCCTGGTACTGGTCCGGCTCTGGTCGGTGTCGCACCGGCACGGCTTCGTCACCCCGGCCGACTTCGTCCGCAAGCGGTTCGACTCACCGACCCTGGCGCTGATCATCGCGATCACCGGCATCGTGGCGACGATGCCGTACATCGCGCTGCAACTGGTCGGGATCGAGGCGGTACTCAAGACCATGGGCGTCAGCGGGGAGAGCACCCTGGCCCGGCACCTGCCGATCATCGTCGCCTTCGCCATCCTGGCCGCCTACACCTACCAGTCCGGACTCCGGGCACCGGCACTGATCGCCTTCGTCAAGGACTCGCTGATCTACATCGTCATCCTGGTGGCGATCATCTACCTGCCGTACAAACTGGGCGGCTGGGGAGAGATCTTCGACGCGGCGGACGCCAAGTTCGACGCGAGCCCCTCACCCGGGGACGGCATCCTGCTCAACCCGAACAACCAACTGCAGTACATCACCCTGGCCCTCGGTTCGGCGCTGGCGCTCTTCCTGTACCCGCACAGCCTCACCGGCGTACTGGCCGCCCGGAACCGGGACGTGATCAAGCGCAACATGTCGGCGCTGCCCGCGTACAGCCTGCTGCTCGGGCTGATCGCCCTGCTCGGCTACATGGCGATCGCGGCCGGGGTCACCCCCCTGCCCGGCAACTCGGCGGGCAGCGTCGACAACAACACCGTCGTACCACTGCTCTTCGAACAGCAGTTCCCGAGCTGGTTCGCCGGAGTCGCGTTCGCCGCGATCGGGATCGGCGCCCTGGTGCCGGCCGCGATCATGTCGATCGCCGCGGCCAACCTCTTCACCCGCAACATCTACAAGGAGTACCTGCGCAAGGACGCCTCGCCGGCCCAGGAGGCGAACGTCTCCAAGATCACCTCGCTGGTGGTGAAGATCGGCGCGGTCGCCTGCATCGTCTTCCTCGACCCGCAGTTCTCCATCGACCTGCAGCTCATCGGCGGCGTCATCATCCTGCAGACCCTGCCGGCGGTCGCCCTCGGCCTCTACACCCGCTGGTTCCACCGGGGGGCGTTGATCGCCGGCTGGGCCGCCGGGATGGGCCTCGGGATGTGGATGCTCTACCAGATCCCGAACCCGGCCACCAAGCGCGCCCACTTCGGTGGCTCCGCCTTCCCGCTGGAGAAGTTCGGCTTCGACGGATCCACCAAGACGATCTATGTCGGACTGGTCGCCGTCACGGTCAACCTGCTGGTCGCGGCGATCGTCACGCTGATCCTGCGGGCCGCGAAGGTCACCGAGGGCACCGACGGCACCGAGACCGACGACTACTTCGCCGACGAGGGCGACCCCCGGGTCATCCCGGCACCCCGGGAGGAGGCCGAGGTCGCCGGCGCGGCGACCGAACCCGCGCCCAAGGTCTGACCGGACATCCCCACCCACCACCCCTCCAGATCCCCGTGACCAGGGACCCGTCCCCGCTCGCCGCGCCGCCCCCGTACGCGGCGAGCCGCCCTGGTCACGGGGATCTCCTCCGCCCAGTGGTCCAATCTCCGTCGCAGGCGGTGGACCGGGCGACGGCGGTCAGCCGAGCGCGCGGTAGAGCAGCAGCAGGCCGACCGACGTACCGAAGACCACGATCACCGTCTTGAGCACCGCCGACGGCAGTCGACGGACCAACCACGCGCCGGCGTACCCGCCGACGATGGTGGCCGGCGCGACCAGCGCGACAGCCGTCCAGTCGACCGGGCCGAAGACCGCGAAGACCACCGTCGTGGTCAACCCGACGACCGCGGAGAGCACGTTCTTGATCGCACTGATCCGGGCCAGGGTCTCGTCCAGCACCAGCGCCAGCCCGGCGACCAGCATCACCCCGAGCGCGGCGCCGAAGTAGCCGCCGTAGACCGCGCCGACTGCCACCATCACCTGGACCGCCGTCAGCCGCCGGGCCGGCCCGGTCACCGCTCTTGTCGTGCTCCCGGGGTCGGTCGCCGCCGACGGCCAGCGCGCGGTGTCGACGACGGAGGTCACGGCCGGCACCGGGTACGTGGCCGGCGCCGGTCGACCCGGAGGTGCTCCGGCCACCAGACGCCGCAACCGGTCCTGGAAGGCGAGTACGGCGGTCGCGCCCAGCACGAGGAACGGCACCACCAGCTCGAAGGCGCGGGCCGGGGTGGTGAGCAGCAGGAAGCCCCCGGCGGCGGTGCCGAGTACGGCGCCCGGGACCAGCCGCATCAGCCAGCGCCGGTCCGGCAGGTCGGCCCGGCTGGCCGCCACACTGGCAAGGTAGCCGGGGCAGACGGCGATCGAGTTGCTGACGTTTGCGGCCACCGGCGGCAGCCCCACCGCGATCAGCGCGGGGAACGTGATCAGCGACCCGCCGCCGGCCACCGCGTTGACCGTTCCCGCGGCGAGCCCGGCGGCGAGCACCAGCAGCACCTCGGGAAGTTCCATCGCCCGTGAGGGTAGCCGGGCGGTCTGGCGACGCTCCCGGAACCTCCCAACCGGTGGGCAGTTGCCGTGGGCAGGTCGGGGGCCGTGGACCCCTACTTCGGATCTTCGTTACGATTGACCACGCGACGGACGAGTCGACCGGGCGGTCGCGTCGGCGGGCCTCAGCGCCCGCCGCCGAGGAACGTCCGGACTCCACAGGGCAGGGTGGTTGCTAACGGCAACCCGGGGCGACCCGCGGGAAAGTGCCACAGAAAACAAACCGCCGGAACGAGCGGTTCGTGCCCTCGGGCGTGGATCGACCGGATCCGGTAAGGGTGAAACGGCGGGGTAAGAGCCCACCAGCATCCCGGGTGACCGGGATGGCTCGGTAAACCCCACCCGGAGCAAGGCCAAGAAAGGCCCTCGCCGCAAGGCGATGGCCTGCGCAGGCGTTTGAGGGCTGCCCGCCCGATGTCTGCGGGTAGGCCGCTGGAGCCTGTCGGCAACGGCAGGCCGAGATGGATGACCGCCGCCGGCACCACCGGCAACGGTGCGTGCCGGGCACAGAATCCGGCGTACAGGTCGACTCGTCCGTCGTACCCCAGGTCACGGTCCTGATCAAGGTCGTGACCTGCTTCTTTGTTTGGTTCCGTTGGTTGACCTTGGTCAGCGTTGGGCGGCGTCTGACGGCCCGGTGACGGCCCAGACGGCCCAGAGACGGCCCAGGAACGATCTTCAAGCCCGTTCCCGGACGGCCCTGGGCGCGGCCCGTGGCGGCCCGTTCGGTGGGCGGTGGGCGACGCGCGGCCGGGGTCGGGCGCGTCCTGGCGGTGGAGCTGGTGACCGGCCCGGTGACTCGGTGGCAAGCCAGTCCGGGGTTTGGACTGGCGCGGCAGTTCGGAAGCCCCGACCACGACGGGGCCAGCCTCGCCGGCTTCCGTACCGCCGTACGCTGTCGCAGCACGGCGCCCGCTGCCACACTCTCCGGGTGGCCACCTTCAGTTGCGGCGCCTGTGGCATGGTGCTGACGCCTGACCTGACGCACGCACCGGGAGAGCTCACCCGCCCGGAATACGCCGGGCGGGGGCCAGGTCCGGCGACGATACGCCGTGGCTTTTTCGCCATAGACCCTGAGCCGTTCGGCGCACCGTTCGTGCCAGCAGACGATCAAGACGACTGCCCGCATGCCATGCCGGGTCTTGCGAAGATCGTAGACGGCGTATTCGTTCTCTCTGCCGGCCCGCGCAACACCATCGTTGTCCACCCGGACGATGCCCATTCGCTGCGGCCGCACCCGGAAGACTCCCGTCTGACCGGCTGCTGCGGGCCGAACGGTACCGAGGGCCCAAATCTGGTCTGCCCCTGCGGCGCCGAGGTCGCAACGCTGATGGCGGACTGCTACGGGCCCCGTGAGCTGCACTTCGACCCGTACCGGGTGTCGTCGTCAGAGGATGAGGTACCGGCCGCGAACCGAACCCTGACCGGGCGCCAGCAGCAGAAGGTCTGATGCGGCGCGGGCGCGCTTCCCCGGCGGGTGTCGGTGGCTTCCCGCCCCGGCGCCGTAGGCGGCCGGGGCGGACTCCCGCCGGACGGGCCACTGCGCCCGCGCCGCGCGGCGGCGCGCTTGATTCTGGATAGACGAATTCGGCAATATTGCTATCCACAGAGATGTCGTGTCTCGGTAGATGCTTTACACCTGCGTCCCAGTTGATACTTGACATGATCCTTCGGAGGACGCGAAGGCCCTCACGGTCCGTGGCAGGAGTTCATTGAGGCCATGAGCGGGTGCTTCGGCTATAGGAGCATGCACGCGCGGTGCTTGAGCAAGTCATCCGCCAGGTTCTCAATCCCTGCCGTAGCGCCGACGGCTCGCAGGGCCTGCATTACCGTGCTCCGGACGTTGTCAGGGGTTTCGTGGTCGCCGAAGGCGGGGAGCGCCATCAGCAGGTGTGCGGGTTCCCTGGGCAGTAGATCCCATGGGAATCCGGAGGCCGCGTACTCCGCACCGAGGTCGGCGCGCACTGCTTCCTGCGCAGGGGCGTCAAGAACCCAGTCGATGCCGACGTCGCCCGGCAGGTTGCAAACGACCAGGTGCATCGTCCCGTCCCCAACGGGCACGACGAACACCGGCCACTGGTCGGGCCGCTCGAAGTTGTCGAGGTAGGCATCGAGATCTGCGAGATCCACGCCGAATGCGTCCGGTGCCGAACGAGCCATGCCCACCTGGAGCAGAAACGCCGGCCAGAACAACCCGTCGGCCGTCCAACTCGTCGCGTCGATTAGCGGCGAGGCCGCCAACGGGGGCTGGCATCCGTCCAGATAACCGGGGAGGTACACAGAGCAGCCTACCTCGGCGGGCATGAACGAGGGTTCCATCGCCACCTCTCTGCTTGCGACGGCGCCACCGCAGCCAGCCGTACCCCGACCGTCATCGCTCTTGCCCTCATCCGGTCCTCCCGTTCCGCGCCGACCCACGGCGCGCCGGTCGACAATCAAACCGTTGTACGACGGAGGCACGGCTCGATCGGGTTGGTCGGATGCCACGACGACACGCGCGTCGCCGCGACCACGGTGGCTCAGCCATTCCGGCATGCTGACGCCGCCGGTCTGATTACCTGGGATGTCAGCGTCGATGCGACCGTCACTCCCGCCGCACCGGTTTGTCGCTGGCGCCCGCGCCGGGAGCTACCTCGCCGTCCTGGCGGGCCTGCCCAACACCGGCCGGCCGAGGACGGTGTCGGCTCTGGAGCTGCTCGTCTGCGCCCTGCGCCGGCCCGCCGGACCATGCCCGAGTCAGGACAGCGTGCGCAGAACCGTCCCGACCAGCCGGTTCGCGGGCACGTAGCCGTAGCGGCGCGAGTCGTCGCTGCGGGCCGCGTTGTCGCCGAGCACGACGAGGGCACCGGCCGGCACGACATCGTGGTCGACCTCGGCCAGCGCCGGTACGGCCGACCGTGGAACCGGATCGCCGGGTACCGCCGCGACCCGCTTGACCAGCCACTCCGACCTGCGCCAGGGCGGCGGCGGGAGCGCCGGCACCCCGGCCGCAACCAGCCGTTCCCGCTCGGCCTCCAGCCGGTCCCGGTCGGCGTCGCGGGGATCGGCGAACACCACCACGTCGCCCGGCGTCACCGCGGCCACGGCGCACCGCCGGACCAGCACCCGCTGCCCGTCGGTGAACGTGGGCAGCATGCTCTCCCCGCGCACGGTCACCACGACGAACCGGCGCCGGACGGCCGTGGCGACGTATCCGGCGAGCACCAACGCCGCCGTGACCGCGACCGCTGTCACCATGCGAGCCCGCCCACCGGCGACGGGGTGGTCCCGTCGCCGTCGCCGGCACCGTCCCGGTAGCCCCTGGCCTGCAGACCGAACAGGGTGGCGTACCGGCCACCGGCCGCCATCAGGTCGGCGTGCCGGCCGGACTCCACGACGCTTCCAGTTTCCAGGACCACGATGCGATCGGCGTCGCGCACCGTGGACAGGCGGTGGGAAATCAGGATGCTGGTCCGCCCCTTCCGGAGGTCCCGCAGGTGGGCGTGCAGCGTGTACTCGGCCTCCGCGTCCAACCCGGAACTCGGTTCGTCCAGGATCAGCACGTCGCGGCCCGCACGCAGTAGCGCCCGGGCCACCGCGACCCGCTGCCACTGCCCACCGGAGAGCACCGTGCCGGTCTCCGGTTCGGCCGGGTCGGCGAAGAACAGCCGGGACAGGAACGTGTCGTACCCGCGCGGCAGGCGCGCGATCGGGTCGTGGCAGCCCGCCAGCCGGGCCGCGTGTTCGATCGCGGCCGGGTCGTCGATCCGCGCCACGTCGCCGACGCCGATGTTCTCCGCGGCCGTCAGGTCGTAGCTCATGAAGTCCTGGAACACGACGCCGAGCCGGTCGCGAAGCTCGCCCGGGTCCAGGTCGCGCAGGTCCACGCCGTCCCAGTGGATGCTGCCGCGCACCGGGTCGTAGAACCGGCACAGCAGCTTCACCAGCGTGCTCTTGCCCGCGCCGTTGAGCCCGACCAGGGCGACCGACGTGCCCGCCGGGATGGTGAGCGTCACCCCGCGCAGGATCCACGGCTGGTCGTCGGCGTACCGGAACCAGACGTCACGCAGTTCGAGGCCGACCCGCAGGGACGGGCATGGCAGCGGCGCGGCGCGCACCGGGAGGTCGGCCGGTTCCGCCACGACCGCGCGGTAGTGGTCGAACAGCAGCAGCGCCTGCTGCACCAGCCCGTACTGCGTCACCGTCCCGGTCAGCGCAGCCTGGGTACCGGCGACGGCCGCGATGAACAGGGTGACGTCGCCCGCCGTCAGCCGGCCCCGGCCCGCCAGCCCGATGGCCCACACCAGCCCGGCCGCCGCGATCACCGAGCCGAGGACGGCGAGCGTCATGTGCCCGGCGAACGCGCGCCGGTCCACGGCCCGCTGTTCGCGGTTGATGTGGGTCAGTTCGCGCAGCAACCGGCCGGCGAAGAAGTCCCCGAGGCGGAACAGCCGCAGCTCCTTGGCTGCCTCCAGGCTGGACAGCAAGGTGGTGTAGAAGGCCTCGCGCCGCTCGGCGTGGCTGATCCGCCAGGTCATCGCCGCCCGGCGGCGGCCCAGCGCCACCTCCACCCACAGGGTCGGAACGACGGCGGCGCACACCACCGCCACCATCACGGGCGCGACAGCCAAGAGGGCGCCGACGAACCCGGCGAACGTCAGGACACCCTGGACGATGCCGAACGCCCCGGTGACGATCTGGCCGGGGCCGGCGCGGCCGGCGTTCATGGCGAGCTGGATCCGGTCCTGGAACTGCGGTTGCTCCAGCCGAGCCAGGCCGGCCAGCCGGTTCACGGCGCCGTACAGCCGGGTCGTGACGACGACGCGGAGCGCGCGTTCCAGGGCCGCGTCGAGGTAGCGGGAGACGGCCGCCTCGGCGCCGACGGCGATCCCGAGGGCCCCGAGTCCGACCGCGAGCAGCATCAGGGACGCGTCGGGGGCGGCCGGTGCGGCCGTCAGGCGGTCGACGATCGCCCTGGTCAGCAGGGCCGCCACCCAGCCCCAGACGCCGGCCAGCACGGTGAGCAGCAGCTGGGTCAGCAGCACGCCCGGGGCGGCGGACCAGCACAGCCGCATGGCCGCGGCCAGGTGCCGCGCCGTGCCGGTGACGCCCAGCCGGACCGTGGCCCGGTCGGCACCGGGACCGTCGGTCGAACCGGCCATCAGCTCGGAAGGCGGTCGGGCAGGAGGGCGGGCAGATCCGTGACCGCCATGGTCGCCCCCGTCACCCGGCCGTCGGCGTCGAGCACGCCCATCGCGGGGAAGCCCCGGACCGCGAACGCCCGTTGCAGCGGGCCGTCGTGCGGCTCGGTGACCACCCGGGCGACCGGCTCCAGCGCGGCGAGGGCCGCCCGGTTGGCGTCGGCGTCGCCGTCGACCACCACGGCCACCACCCGCTCGCGTCCAAGCGACCGGACCAGCGTCACGAACTCCGGCAGTTGCCGCCGGCACCCGTCGCAGTCGTGCGCGAAGAATCCGACGAGCACGCCGCGCAGGTCGTCGCGGGTCAGCGGTTCACCGGCGGTGGTGGTGGCCCCAGCGAACGGCGCGGGCCACGCACCGGCGGGGAGCATGATGTCCGCGTCGCTGGCGGCCCCGGACCGGCCGGTGCGGAGGATCTCGCTGTGCACACGGAGCCTGCGGATCATCCCGAAGGTCAGCAGCAGGTTCAGACCGGTGACGATAAACAGCAGGACGACGGCGGCGACGAGCACGGCGGACAGCACCTCCAAGGGACCCGGGGGCCCGGTCCGGGTCGACGGACGAAGCGACGCGGCGGTGGACGGGCCGGTCCCGGCACCGGCGCCGGCCCGTCCACCGCGGATCAGCAGCCCGGGTCCCGCGCCTGGCAGCCCTGGTTGACCGGGGCGCCGTTCACCCACGACCACAGCTCGTAGAAGCGGTAGTTGTCTTTGCAGTAGCAGTAGCGGCCCCAGTAGTCCGCGTTCGCCTCGGCCTCGGGCAGGAACAGGCCGATCGCCTTGTCGGCGGCCCGGCGCGCAAGTGACAGCATGTGCTTCTCCTCTGATCGATGGACGGGCAGGCCGGACGCCACCGACATCGGGCTCAGCCGGATACAGCCGCCGGATGGGCCGGCGCCGGGGACGCCGATCCGCCCGTTCCGGCTCGGCTCCCGACAGCAACATGCCGACCCCCCGTGTCGGCGGCTCGGCATGCGAATGGTAACATGCGCTCGCCTTTTGATCGACAAATGTCTACGCCATACGATCGGCGAGCGTCCAACCAGGACAGGGCTCCCGCGTCCACGCCGGCATGTCGGCCGGGTCGGCGCCGCCGACGCCCAGCGAGACCTCGCCGTGCCGGGCCCGGAAGGTGAAGGGCTGCCCGTCCGGCAGTCGGCCCTCCACCCGCACCGGCGCCGCCGGGCGGATGAGGTCGGCCCGCCAGCCCGTCCTGTCGGAGGTGCGAGTCCGTCTTACAGGCCCACATCTCTGATGTGTGAACGAGCGCAGTCCGCTGCCGGATGTCGTTGCCCGGTCGCTGCGGGAGCGCATCGAGCGATGTGAGCATGCCCGCACCCCACACGGCCATCCTCAATCGAGAATCATCGAGCCACAGCTGTCAGGGCACGCCCAAATGAAAGAGCGAGGCCAGCTAGATCTGTTGGAGCCAGGCCACGAAGAACAGTCCCATGGCAACGCAGATCAGCAGTGCCACCGGCAGTACCCACGGCCGCAGCCGCTGCCCGTCGAGGGCGGCGGTGAGCCGCTGGTGCAGCGCGGCGATGGCGAGCAGCAGGGCGAGCCCGGCGGCGGAAGTGGGAATGCCCACCAGGAAGTGCACCACCCAGGCGCCAGCCAGGGTCGGCCCGCCCCACGCGTGGTCGTACGGCCCGGGGACCACCAGGCCGTAGAGCATCCCGCGCAGCACCATCAGCAACTGGACCCCGAGCGGCGGCAGCGCCGCCGCGCCGAGCAGGAGGCTGAGCAGGCCGTGACCGGCGACGGCGAGCCAACCCGCCCGGCGCCGGACCTCGGCGGGTGGCGCCCCGAGCACCCGGGTCCGTAGCGCGCGCCACCAGGAGAGCGCGGTGCCCGCCCGGCCGAACAGGACGGTCGGCAGGGCGGCCGGGGCCACCAGCGGCAGCAGGGCGCCGTAGGCGAGGCTGCGGCCGGTCAGCGCCGCGATCCGGCGCCCCCGGCTCCTCTCTTCCGTGGCGGCGGAACGCAGGTGGGATTGAACGGACACGGCTTCTCCTGCAGGGCTCGTTTCGGTGACGCCGTGACCGTACGGCCGCGTCAACGGGCAGGACGTCACCCCACGGTCCGGTCTTGCCGTACCCCTCTGGTACTACGGTTGGCCGCCGCCGGCGGTAGATTTCCCGGCGTGACCTCGGGGGATGTCCGCCGGCCCGGCTCGATCGGACCGGCAGTGGTGATCGGCGCGCTGGCCGGAGCGGCGCTGGCCGCCCGCTGGGGCTGGCCGGCGGGGTTGTCCGGGGCGGTCGCCGGCGCGGCACTCCTCGGTACCGCCGAGGCCGTGGCGCGGGCCCGGCAGCGCCCCGGCGAGATACCCGCGCTCTGGTCGCGGATCGTCATGAGCGCGGCGATCGCCGCCCCGCTCGGTTGGGCCGGCGGGTGGCTCACCGGCGCCGGTCCGCTCGTGGTGGGCCTCGTGACCGGCGTGGTGGTGGGGCTGCTCGGCGTACGACCGCACAAGGTGCTGCTCGGGCCGCTGGTCGGGGCCGCCGTCGGCTACGGCCTGTCGACCGTCGACGAGAGCGTCTGGGCGGGTCGCCCGGCTCCTGCCGCGATCGTTGCCGCCGCCACCGTGCTGGCGTACCGGATGCTGGCGGCGCTGGTCTTCCGTGATCCCCAGGTGAGCCTGCTCGCCGAGCGGGTCGCGGCCGAGGAGCTTCCGTTCGTGGTGCCGCTGGAGTCGCGCACCCGGTACGTCGGTACCGGCTACGTCCGCGAGCTGGCGCGGGTGATCGGCGGCGACTACCGCGCGGACGCGCCCGACGTCGGCATCGTCGCCTCCTTCGACGAGCTGGCCGGTCCGGGGTTCGACCCGGCCGGCGTCGACCCGAGGGTGCGCGAGTTCTACGAGCACACCACCCGTTTCACCCTCGACATCGTGCCCGAGTGGCGGCTCTGGGTACGCCCCGGCTACCTGCTCTACCGCACCTTCCTGGCCCGCCCGCTCGGACAGGCGAACGTACCGATGAACCAGCGGGAGACGCAGCGCGGCGTACGCAGCCGCATCGACACGATCAGCCCCGAGCGGGGCGGCGTGGTCGGCATCCGGGGCTGGATCCGCTCGTACGTCGACACCGACGAACCGATCTACGTCGGCATCTACACCACGTACCGGCACGACGGGCGCGGGTACGTCAGCGTCGGTTTCCCGTTGCCGCAGGCCAGCTTCACGGCCACCCTGCTGCCCCGCCCGCGCCCCGACGGCGGCCTGGTCCTCACCAGCCGCAGCGACCTGCCCCACCCGGGCCACTACCTGACCTACGTCGAGCCGGAGTCGCGGCAGCTCACCACGCTCGCTGTGCACGGCTTCGCCGAGGAACTCGACGTGTACGTCCGGGACGGCGAACTGCGCGCCGAGCACGCGTTCCGGGTCTTCGGGCTGCCGTTCCTGGTGCTGCACTACACGATCCGCCGCAAGCCGCCGGCCCAGTAGCCTCGCGCCTCACCCGGGTGGGGCGAAGGCACACTCGTCGCACGGTCCGTCGTGGCCCTCGGGCCGACGACAGCGGCGAGCCGGATTCCGGTCGACGGGCAGGTTGCAGGGCGGCCGGTACCGGATGTGCTGCTGGTGCTCCTCCGAGAACGTCGTGTAGTCGAAGCCGATGACGTCCGCGTGCCCGAGCGAGTCGCGCAGGCTGGCGGCCAGTTCGGCGCCCCGTTCGTGCCGGCGGAGGATCAGGATGGTTGTCCAGCGGCCATCCCGGGCGTGACCAGATGCGTTCATGGATGTCGTCAGCTGGCCTGTCGGCACTGACCCGGCGCCGAACATGCCGTTGATCTGCTGGTAGGCAATGCGCGCAGGTGTGGCCGGAGCATCAGGTCGACGGCATGTTCGTCAGGTGCCGCATCGCCACCAGGGTCTGGTTGATGGTGGACGGGAGGTCGGGGTCGCCGTGCTGGTTGAGCCAGCGGGTCACGGCTATCCGGAACGTGGCCACGGCGATCTCGGCCGCCAGTTGGGCGGCCAGGTCGTCGATACCGCGGTCGCGGAAGCCCTGCTTCAGGGCCTCCGCCATCAGCGAGAACTTGCGCAGCTCGCGCTCGTGCAGGGCGGGCTCGGCGTCGATCGCGGCCCGTCGGCGTAGCAGGTAGTCGAGGCTGCGGCCCTCGAAGATCTTGGCTGCGGCGGGGGCCAGGCCTTCGCTGATCAGTTCCATCGGGCCGAGCGACGGCGGGGCCTCGGCCATGAGCCGGGCCACCTGCTCGGGCACCTGCTCCTCGCCGGCGAACAGCACCTCACGCTTGTCGGCGAAGTGTCGGAAGAACGTACGGGTCGTGAGTCCGGCCCGCGCCGTGATCTGCGGCACGGTGGTCTGGGTGAAGCCCTGCTCGAGAAAGAGGTCGAGCGCGGCCTGCTCGAGTCGTTCTCGTGCTCCTGGCTGCCATCGACCCATGCGGCAGATTCTAGTGATGACATGTCGTGTCGTGCCGTGCGATAGTCATGACACGACGTGTCATGACTGACGGAGGCGAACATGACGGGTGAGATCTGGGTTCTCGGCGCGACCGGACGGGTCGGCCGGGAGGCGGTGGAGCGTCTGCGACAGGCGGGCGTCGAGGTGGTGGTGACCGGCCGCAATCCGAAGAGACTGGCCCAGGTGAGTCCGGACGCCCGGGCGGTGACCGGCTCGCTCGACGAGGTCTGCGCGCGGCTGGCCACCGAGGCACCGAGCGTCGTGGTCAACACGGTGGGCCCGTTCGCGGTCACGGCACCGCAGGTCGCGCGGGCCTGCCCGCCAGGCACCCACTACGTCGACGTCGGCAACGAACTGAGCGCGTTCGAGTTGCTCCACGGCATGGACCGGGAGGCGGCGGCGACCGGTCGCACCCTGGTCTGCGGGGCGGGCTTCGGCGTGCTCGCGACCGAGAGCATTCTGCTGCATCTGCTGGCGGCCGAGGAAAAGCCTGCGCGGGTACGCGTCGACGCCGTCGCGTCAGTCGCGGTCGAACCCGGTGCCCTCGGCGAAGCCCTGGCCGCCACCATCGTGCAGGCGTTGTCGGACGGCGGCCGTGAGGTGCGGCAGGGCCGGATGGTACGTGCCTGGGCCGGCGGTGCCGCCGAGCGATTGACCACCCCCGACGGCGACGTGGTTACCACCGCTTCCCTGGGCGGCGGCGAGCTCTTCGCGGCCTGGCAGGCCAGCGGCGCCCCGTCGGTGATCGGCGCCTCGGCTCTCGCCCCGGCCAACCCGGCCGTCCGAGCGGCTCTGCCGGCGATCGGTGGCGTGCTGCGGCTGCCCGGCCTGGCCGGCTTCGCCACTCGGCGGCTCGCCCGCATCACCACGACCACGGCCAAGGAGCGCCCTCGCCGATCGTCCTGGGCCCGCGCCCGGATCGAATGGCCGTCCGGTCGTGTGCGTGAGGGCTGGTTGCGCACCGGCGACGGTATGACGTTCACCGTCGGCGCTGTCACCGAGGTGGCCCAGCGACTGGCCAAGGGCGAGGGCCGCCCTGGCGCTTTCACCCCCGCCAGGCTCTTCGGCCCCGAAGTGGCGCTGGCCGCCGGCGCCGAGTTCGTGCTCACGAACTGACGAGCGGTCCGTAGCGTGTCGCGAAGCCTGCGTCGTCGACACCCCCTCGACAACGGGTGGCGCGGTGCAGGGCGGCGACACCGCCGCTGAGGTTGCGCCAACCGACCTGGTGCCAGCCCGATGAAGCGATCCGCTTCGCCAGCGCCGGCTGATTCGGCCAGGCGCGGATGGATTCGATCAGGTAGTCGTAGGCGTCGGGGTTGCTGGACACCCGTCGGGTCACCATGGGTATGGCCCGAAGCAGGTGGGCGAGGTAGAACGTGCGGAATGCGGGGTTCGTCGGATGGCTGCACTCGCAGACCACAAGCCGCCCGCCTGGCCTGACCACCCGGGCGAGCTCGCGCAACGCGGCATCGAGATCGACCACGTTGCGCAGGGCGAAAGAGATGGTCACCGCATCGAAGGCACCATCCGGGAACGGCAGGCACAGCGCGTCGCCTGCCACCAGCGGCACGGCGGGCCGGACGCGGCGGCCGACCTCCAGCATGCCGGTGGAAAGATCTACTCCCACGGCGAACGCCCCGGAACGGGCCAGCTCCTCGGTGGAGACGCCCGTGCCGGCGCCGACGTCGAGCACCCGTTCGCCTGGGTGCAGGCTCAATGCCGCTCTGGTCGCCCGCCGCCACCTGGTGTCCTGGCCGAACGAGATGATCCTGTTGGCCAAGTCGTACCGCTCGGCGACGCCGTCGAACATCGCGGCGACCGCTGCGGGCTGTTTGGCCATATCCGCCCGGGTCATGCTGTCATCGCCGAGGACGGCGTGGCCGTCACGAGCAGGTATTCGAGCTCCAGCCGGAAGCGACCGTCGTCGGCTACGCCACGGTCGCCCACGAACGAGCGCAGGTCCGCGCGTAATGCGTCCCACCGGCCCTGTGCGACGAGTCGATCCCGTTCGGCGACGACGTGTCCGGCGCTGTCGACGAGCAGGCTGGTCGCCGCGTCGGCGCTGGTGAAGCTCAGATCCAACTGGTGAACGTCCGCCGACGTGATCCGGAGGTCGGCGGCTGCCAGGAGCCGTCCGACCGGCTCGCGGGCACCCCAGTGGCTCGGCGGGAGGCCTGCGGCCGGAGGCGGCGGTAGATAGCCGCCGAGGACCTGCCCCATGGCCGGCAGCAGACTGCCCGGTGTCCAGGCAGCCAGCAGGACCCGGCCGGAGGGGGCACACACCCGGCTCAGCTCTCGGGCCGCCGCATCGTGGTCGTTCGCGTACATGACGCCGAACACGGAGAGGACCACCTCGGCCGAGTTGTCGGCGAGAGGCAACCGGCACACGTCGCCGAGTCGCCAATCGACCGCCAGGCCGTCAGCTGCGGCACGCCGCCGGGCCAACTCCAACAGCGCGGGCTCGAAGTCCACCCCGACGGCACGGACTCCACACCGAGCAGCCAGGAGCGCCGCGTTGCCCGTACCGGTGGCCACATCGACCACCCGCTCATCGGGCCGTATCGCGGCGGCTGCCACCACCGCTTCGGCGACCGGCATCAGCCGCCGCGCCATGGCCGGATAATCGCCGGCACCCCAGGTGGTCACGGATGCACTCATCACGCCTCCCTCATCGCGGAAGGCGCCCTTGGCTCCGATGGTCCCGGGGTGAGCGTGGCGGACCTGGTCCGTCGCAGCGCCTCTCACTCCGGCATCGCCGACCGTAGATGGCGAAACGGGTCCTGGCAATGCGGTGACTGAGAAGCCTCTCAGCAAGGGCCGACCCGCCGACCGGGTGTTAGGTCGACCACCCGGCAGATGTCTGCACGTCTGGTTAGCGTAAGTGGCGTGACCTCCCAGAACCGGCGACCGGGCTACCTGCGACTGGCGCAGGAGTTGCGCGAGCGGATCATGAGCGGGGAACTGCCCCGGGGATCGGCGATGCCCAGCGAAACGGAGCTGTCCGAGTCCTCGCAGATGTCCCGGACCAGCGTGCGGAACGCCATCCGCCAGTTGCGCGAATGGGGTCTGGTCCGGGCCGAGCAGGGACGGGGCACCTATGTGCGGGCGCCCCGACAGCGGATCCGCCGACGCAACACGCAGCGGTACCAGTGGGAGAAGGACCGGGTACTGCTCGACGACGCCGAGCGGCGGCGGACCGGCGGCACCGAGCACGACACCGGCTGGGCGGCTCATGACCTGCGGTTCCACGCCGAGTACTCGCAGGTCGAGGCGGACCAGGAGATGGCGGCGGCGTTCGGGTTGCCGGTCGGTGCGCCGCTGCTGCGCCGGGTGTACTGGACCAGTTCCCGGCACGAGACGGCGCCGTTGTCGGCGTCGTACTCGTACCTGCCGTACGACCTGGTGAAGGCGAACAAGCAGCTCCTGTCGGCGGACCAGGAGCCCTGGCCCGGCGGCACCCAGCACCAGCTCTCCACCGTCGGTGTCGAACTGGACCGGATCGAGGAGGTCGTCCGCGCCCGCCCGCCACTGCCGGACGAGGCGGAACTCCTCGACATCGAACCCGGCGTCGCGGTCCTGGACGTACGCAAGACGTCGTACGACATCACCGACCGGGTCGTCGAGGTCGCCGACGTCGTCTTCCCGGGCGACCGGACCGAACTGTGCTTCACGACGACGCTGCAGCGGTGGCACGCCTGACCTGCCCCCGTTGACGTCGTACGCCCGACGCCCGCCGGCGCGCCGGTAGTCCGGACGGTGGAGACTGGGTTACGTGGCTTCCGCGATGCGGTGGACCTTCGTCCTTGATCCTGCCGGCGGGTGGAGTGCGCGACGTCGTCCGGCGACGGACGCCAACCTGGTCGTGGCAGCGGAACTGTTCGCGGACGAAGTCGGCACCCTGGAGCGGCTTGGCCGGTTCACCGAGGCCTGGGTGGCCGGGGCGGCGACGGATCCGAACTTCAGCGCCGGATGCGAGGCCGTCGTCTTCACCCTCGTCGACTCTGTTGTCGTACGGACCGAGGCACGTTACGGCCACTTCGAGGCGGCGGAACTCAGCCTGACCGACTTCCGGGCCATGCTGGACGGCTTGCACCGGGCAGTGCGCGGTAACGCCGAGGGTTGACCGGCGACCCGACGGATGCGGTGCGGTGGCGCTACTCGAATCGTCCCGACCCGCCGGTGTGATGGCATCGGCGCTGTCGGCAACCGGCCCGGACATCGAGGTTGTCGCGTCCTGCCATCCTGGCGGGATGTTGCGTACCCGCCTTGCCCTGGCCGCGGGCGCCCTGCTGGTCGTGGGCGCCTGTGTGCTGCCCTGCGGGCCGCTCGCCGACGAGATGGGTGCCTCGTTCCCGTACCAGGATCCGACCCCGGAGATGCTGCTCCGACAGGCGGCGGAGATCGCGGAGGCGCGTCGCGTCCTGGTGACCCGGCTGTGGATCGCCGCCGGCGTTGCCGTGGTCGGGCTGGCCCTGCTCCTGTACGGCATCTGGCGCTGGCGTCGTCGACCGCGTCCCTACTGACGCCGGTGGGCGCGGCCGGACCACCCGGGCGGCCGGACCACCCGGGCGACCGGAGCATCAGGGTGCGGACGGGGACTACCTTCCGCTCCTGGCCGTCCTCTATCCCGACTTCTCCGACCGCAACCTCGCCTCGCTCGTCGCCGGCTGGCAAAGTCACTGGCCTCCGCGACCCGCTGGCGAAAGAATCCCGGCGTGACACTGCACCGCAACGAACTCCCGGTCGACGAGTCGCTGGTCCGGACCCTGCTGAAGGCACAGCGCCCGGAGTGGGCCGAGCTGCCGTTGTCGGTCGCCGGCTCGGGCACCGACAACACCATGTTCCGGCTCGGCGACGACCTGCTCGTACGCCTGCCGCGCACCCCCGACAAGGAGCCGTCGATCCGCAAGGAGCAGAAGTGGCTGCCCCGGCTGGCGCCGCGGCTCACCCTCGCCGTCCCCGAACCGGTCTTCGCCGGTGCACCCAGCCCGGATTTTCCGCTCGCCTGGTCGGTCTACCGGTGGATCGACGGCGCCGAGCCCGGTCCGGACACCGTCGAGGACTGGCCCGCCTTCGGCACCGACCTGGCGGCGTTCGTCCGTCAGCTGCACGGCCTGGACCTGACGGGTGCGACCCGGGCCGACGACCTCGGCGGTTACCGCGGCGGCAGCCTGCGGTCATTTGACGAGTGGGTCGGCGGATACTTCGCGGACTGTCGGGCCATCGGCCCCAGCCTCGACCTGGAGACCGTGGAGCGGTTGTGGCGGGACGCGCTCGACCTGCCCGAACCGTCCGGATCCCACGTGTGGCTGCACAGCGACCTCCGGCCCACCAACCTGCTGGTGCGGGACGGCCGGCTGTGCGCGGTCATCGACTTCGGGGCACTCGCGGTCGGCTTCCCCGACGCCGAGCACGCCCCGGTCTGGGACCTGCCGACACCGGCCCGACAGGCGTACTGGGACAGCCTCGACCTCGACGACCTGACCTGGACCCGGGCCCGCGCCTGGGCGATCGGGGTCGGCGTCGCCGGCCTCGCGTACTACTGGTCGACCTATCCGGCCTTCGTCGCCGAATGCCAGGCACGGCTCCGGGCGATCCTCGACGACGCCGCCACCCGGTGAGCCGGTCGACCGACCACCGTCACCAGCCGAACGAGCGGAGCACCTCGGCCACCACGTCCTCGGCGGGTGGGCGGGCGTCGAGGGGGCCGCCCGGTTACCGGAAGCGAAGACAGCGGCCCTTCCTCACCGGGGGACGGGGGAGGTGGGCGGGGGCGGAGTAGGCGTCGGGGTGGGGTTTGCCGCGGGCGGGCAGGGCACCTCGAGCTGGGAGAAGTCGCCGCGTTCCTCGTCGATGACCTGGCGGAAGCAGACCGCCAGTTCGGTGCGGGTCAGGCCGGCCATCCCGGGCCGGGACATCTCGACGTGCACCCGGAAGAGCAGCCGAACCCCGGGGGAGCGGCGGCGGTCGGTTCCGTCGACACGTACCACGTCGACCCGCTCGTTGCGGGCGGCGTCCTGGCCGAGTGCGGCGGCGTCGACGGCGTTGCCGTGTACGAGTGCGTGACCGATCCGGGCGGCGCGACGTACCGCTTCCTCGTGGGCCCGTTCCTCGATGGTCGGCTCGGTGAGGATGGTGAGCACGGTGTGTCCGGCCGCGCCGACGAGTAGCAGCAGAATGGCGAACACGACCAATGGCGGCACCCGGGGGAGCCGTCGTCTGTGACCCGCCTGTCGTATCGCACCCACACCGCGAATTGTGCTCCATTTCCGGGCGGCAGGTGCCCAGGTCAGGACGATGGCGCCGGCTTGGGTGAGCGGTGTCGGGGCTCCCAGGTGGCCCGGTGGGCGCCGCCGGGGCAAACTTTCTTCCGGGGCTGCCGGAGCACCGGCGGGGCCGTTCCGGACGACGCTCACAGTGGTGAATCCCTTGATGTAAAAAGGCTTTCCCTCGTACGACGACTCTTTGCCGATTCCGCGCCCGGTCTTTTCTGGTCGGGTCTACTGTGGAAGTCACCCCGTCTTTTTGCGCGAAACGGTGGCGCATGGTCGTTTCGCCGTGCACAGTGATGCCATGAGCGACAGCGGGAGTGGTACGCAGTACTTCTGGTGCATCCGTCACCACCGGGTCGAGACCGGTGCGGACGTCTGCGCGGCGAGGTACGTGCTCGGGCCGTACCACTCGGCCGCCGACGCGGAGCAGGCGCTTGAGCGGGTGCGCGAGCGCAACGAAGCGTGGGAGGCCGAGGATGCCCGCTGGGCCGGGGAGGAGCGCTAGACCGGCGCGGCGAGAGCCCGCGTCGAGGAACTCCGTGGTGCTCCGTGAGGAGACCCCCGAGAGCATGTCCCGCAAGGAGGAAACACAGATGGCCGAAGCAACCAGGGCCACCCGCCCGGTAGCCAGAAGCGCTGCCGGGAAGAAGACGATGGCGCGGAGTCGGACGGTGGGTGCCGCCAGGAGCACCGCCGCCCGGGGTGCCGCGAGCACGTCGGCGGCCACCAGGGCGCCGGCGAAGAAGGCCCCGGCCAAGCGCGCGACAGCGGCCAAGAAGGCGGCGGCCACCAAGGCGCCGGCGAAGAAGACGACGGCCACGCGGGCGCCGGCGAAGAAGGCGACGGCGAAGAAGACCGCGACCGCCACCCGTACGGGCGCCAAGCGCACCGCGGCGAAGGGCACGTCGACGGCGAAGAAGACGACCGCGACGGCGAAGAAGACCACCGCGGCGGCGAAGAAGACGACGACGGCCACCAAGCGCAGCACCACGACGGCGGCGCGGAAGACGACCGCGGCGGCCAAGAAGACCACCGCGGCGGCCAAGAAGGTCGCCAAGAAGACCCCGGCGAAGAAGGCGCCCGCCAAGCGGACCACGGCGGCGAAGGCGCCGGCGAAGAAGGCACCCGCGAAGAAGGCGCCGGCCAGGAAGGTGGCGGCGAAGCGGACGACCGCGCTGACGAAGCGGGCGACGGCGGGCGCCACCCGCGGCACGGCGGCGAAGCGGGCGACGGCGGGCGCCACCCGCGGCACGGCGGCGAAGCGGGCGACGGCGGGCAGCACGCGCGGCACGGCGGCGAAGCGGGCGACGGCGGGCAGCACGCGCGGCACGGCGGCGAAGCGGGCGACGGCGGGCAGCACGCGCGGCACGGCGGCGAAGCAGGCCGCCGCCCGCAAGACGACGGCCAAGGCGCCGGGCCGCCCGACGGCCCGACCGACCGCCCGGAAGATGACGGGCTGAGCCAGCCACCACCGGAACGCCCCGGAGCGGGGGCGTTCCGGTGGACACACCGCCGTCGGTCACCAGGTGGCTGACAGCCGCCGGCCAGCCGGCGGGCGCGTGACCCCGGTCGGGGTACGGGGTGTGACCGGGCGCATGGCGGCGGATCGCTTCGACGTCCGGCCGGATTTGCGAGGATGCCGGCATGGGATATGACGCGAGTACCCTCCCCGACGTGTCCGGACTGACCGTCGGGTTCATCGGCGGCACCGGCGACCAGGGGCGGGGCCTGGCCTACCGGCTGGCGCGGGCGGGGCAGCCGGTCCTTCTCGGTTCCCGCTCGGCGCAGCGTGCGGTCCAGGCGGCGGAGGAACTCCGTGCCCTGCCCGGGCTGCCCGTCGACGTGTCGGTCTCCGGCGGCGACAACGTCGAGGTGGCGACCCGCAGTGACGTGGTTGTCGTGGCGGTGCCGTGGGCCGGGCACCGGGACACCCTCGCCGACCTGCGGGAGCCGCTCGCCGGCAAGGTGGTCGTCGACTGCGTCAATCCGTTGGGCTTCGACAAGCAGGGGCCGTACCCGTTGCCGGTCGAGGAGGGCAGTGCCGTGCAGCAGGCGGCGGCGTTGCTGCCGGAGTCCCGGGTCTGCGCGGCGTTCAACCATGTCAGCGCGCCGTTGCTGGCCGACCCGACGATCGACCGGATCGACCTCGACGTACTGATCTGCACGGAGGAGCGGGAACTCGTCGGGATCGTGGCGGCGCTCGCCGCGCGGATCCCCGGGATGCGGGGCGTGTACGCGGGCCGACTGCGTAACGCACACCAGATCGAGGCGTTCACCGCCAACCTGATCGCGATCAACAAGCGGTACAAGGCGCACGCCGGGATCCGGGTCACCGACATCTGACCTGGGTCGATGGTCGACAGGCCGGTCGCCCGGTCAGCGCCGCGCAGCGGATGCGCGGTGCTGACCGGGCGACGGCCGTTCCGGGTTCAGAAGGTGTGGTCGAGGGTGGGGAACCCGCCGTCGCGTACCTCGGCGGCGAACCGTCGGGTCGCCTCGGTCAGCACCCCGTTCAGGTCGGCGTACCGCTTCACGAAGCGGGGCATCCGGCCGGACCGCAGCCCCGCCATGTCCTGCCAGACCAGCACCTGCGCGTCGCAGTCCGGTCCGGCGCCGATCCCGATGGTGGGAATCGGCACCTCGTGGGTGATCTGCTTGGCGACCTCGCCCGGCACCATCTCCAGCACCACCGAGAACGCCCCGGCCTCGGCCACCGCGACCGCGTCCGCGACCACCTCGTCGGCGGCGTCGCCCCGGCCCTGCACCCGGTAGCCGCCGATCGCGTGCTCCGACTGCGGGGTGAACCCGACATGGCCCATCACCGGGATACCGGCCCCGGTGATCGCCCGGATCTGTTCGGCCACCCGCCGGCCACCCTCCAGCTTCACCGCGTGGCAGCCGCCCTCCTTCATGAACCGTACGGCGGTGCGCAGCGCCTGGGTCGGCCCCTCCTCGTACGAGCCGAACGGCAGGTCGGCGACGACCAGCGCGTAGTTCGTCGCCCGGACCACCGCCCGGACCAGCGGCAGCAGTTCGTCGGCGGTGACCGGGACGGTGGTCTCGTAACCGAAGACGTTGTTCGCCGCCGAGTCGCCGACCAGCAGCACCGGGATGCCGGCCTGTTCGAAGATGCCGGCGGTGTACTGGTCGTACGCGGTGAGCATCGGCCACCGCTCGCCCCGTTCCTTGGCGGCGAGCAGGTCGCGGGTACGGACTCGCCGGGTCGCCGGGCCGCCGTAGAGGGCGGTCACCTCGCTCGGGGTGGACTGCATCCCTTGCTCGGACATCGTTGTCTCCTCTCGCCTCGAGGCCGCGTCCGCGGTCCCCGGGTCACCGCCGATCGTCGCATCGATCCGGGTGCCGTCGGCAGGGGCGAGTGCAGGTTGTCACACCCCGTGCCCCCGTTCGGGCGTACCCGGGCGGGGGGCACGGATCACGTCCGCTCGCGCCACCGGTTCGTGATCGGCAGTCGGCGGTCCCGGCCGAACGCCTTGATGGAGATCTTCGCCCCGGGGGCGGACTGTCGGCGCTTGTACTCGGCGACGTCCACCATCCGTAGCACCCGGTCCACCACCGCCGGGTCGTGCCCGGCGGCGACCAGGTCGTCCCGGCCCTGGTCGCCGTCGACGTAGCCGACCAGGATCGCGTCGAGGACGGAGTAGTCCGGCAGAGTGTCGGTGTCCAGCTGGCCCGGGCTCAGTTCGGCGCTCGGCGGTTTGCGGATCGAGTTCTCCGGGATCGGCGGGGTTTCGCCGGCCCGGACCGCCTCCGCGTTGCGCCAGTTCGCCAGCTTCCAGACCAGGCTCTTCCAGACGTCCTTGAGCGGGTTGAACCCGCCGACCGAGTCGCCGTAGAGGGTGGAGTAGCCGACCGCCAGTTCACTCTTGTTGCCGGTGGTGAGGACGAGGTGCCCCTCCTGGTTCGACAGCGCCATCAGCAGCACCCCGCGTACCCGGGCCTGCAGGTTCTCCACCGCCATCCCGGACAGCGACAGGTTCGCCAGGTAGCTGTCGACCATCGGCTGGATCGGTTCGACCCGGAAGTCCAGGCCGGTGCGTTTGGCCAGCTCGGCGGCGTCCTCCCGGGAGTGCTCGGAGGAGTGCTGGCTGGGCATGGAGACGCCGACCACCCGCTGCGGTCCGAGCGCGTCCACCGCGATCGCGGCGACCACCGCCGAGTCGATGCCGCCGGAGAGCCCGAGCACCACCGACCGGAAGCCGTTCTTGTCGACGTAGTCGCGCAGTCCCAGCACCAGCGCCTGCCAGACCTCGCCCTCGTCGACGACCGGTTCGGTGATCCCGCCGGTGGCCGGCGGCCCGGCCGGGGCCGGCAGCGCGTCGCTGAGGTGGATCCGGGTGACGGTCATCTCGTCCGGTCCGTCGGCCGAAACCCGGTCGGCGGCGGGTGCGGTGCCGCTCGGTGCCGGTTCGCTCGCGGCGGGCAGCTCCAGGTCGTGCAGGAGCAGGTGCTCGACGAACTGCGGGGCCCGGCTGAGCAGTGTGCCGTCCGGCGAGACGATCATCGAGTCGCCGTCGAAGACCAGCTCGTCCTGGCCGCCGACCATGTTGACGTACGCGATCGCGGCGCCGGCCTCGGCGGCCCGGCGGCGGACCAGCGGCAGTCGTACGTCGTCCTTGTTCAGCTCGTACGGCGAACCGTTGATGTTGACGACCAGCCCGACCCCGGCGCGGCGGGCGACCGCGAACGGGCCCCCGGCCTGCCACAGGTCCTCGCAGATGGTGAGCGCGACGTCGACCCCGCCGAGCCGGACCACCGGCAGGACGTCGCCGGAGACGAAGTAGCGGTCCTCGTCGAAGACTCCGTAGTTGGGCAGGTGGTGCTTGAAGTACCGGGCCACCGCCCGGCCACCGTGCAGGACGGCGAGCGCGTTGCGGGGCCCGCGGGTCGGCCTCGCCTCCGCGTTGGCGCTGGCCGGACCGTCCGCGTCCAGGTAGCCGACCAGCACCGGCAGCTCCCCGAGCCCGTCGGCGGCGAGGTCGGCGGCGAGTTGGTCGAGAGCGGCCCGGGACGCGGCGACGAAGCTGTTCCGGAAGACCAGGTCCTCGACCGGGTAGCCGGTCAGCATCATCTCGGGGAACGCCACCAGGTGCGCGCCGGCGTCGGCGGCGGCCCGGGACCGTTCCCGGATGATCGCGGCGTTGCCGGACAGGTCACCGACGGTGGGGTTGACCTGGGCGAGAGCGATACGCAGGGTCGGCATGTCCTCATCTTGCCGCAGCCCGCGCCGGTCGGCTCGGCTCCACCCCCGGCGGGCCGGGTAGTCCTGATCACCCAAACTCCCGTAACGTCCGTGTAACCGAACCGGTGAAGACTGGACCGCTAGGCCGCGCGCCGGCTGGGCCGGTCCGAACAGAGTGTGCGAGGGGTACTGAGGTGGACCGTCAGCAGGAGTTCGTGCTCCGTACGCTGGAAGAGCGTGACATCCGTTTCGTCCGGTTGTGGTTCACCGACGTACTCGGCACGCTGAAGAGCGTCTCGGTGGCGCCGGCCGAGTTGGAGGCGGCCTTCGACGAGGGCATCGGCTTCGACGGCTCGGCGATCGAGGGCTTCGCCCGGGTCTTCGAGTCCGACATGGTCGCCATGCCCGACCCGACGACGTTCCAGGTCTTCCCGTTCGAGGGCGGGGTGAGCGGGGAGAGCGCCCGGATGTTCTGCGACATCCTGCTCCCCGACGGCAGCCCGTCCTGGGCCGACCCGCGGCACGTGCTGCGCCGGGCGCTGTCCAAGGCGGCGGAGAAGGGCTTCACCTTCTACACCCACCCCGAGATCGAGTTCTTCCTGCTGGAGAACGGCCCCAACGACGGCTCGCTGCCGGTCCCGGTCGACTCCGGCGGCTACTTCGAGCACACCACGCACGCGGTCGCCCGGGACTTCCGGCGGCAGGCGGTGCTGGCCCTGGAGCGGATCGGCATCTCGGTCGAGTTCAGCCACCACGAGGTCGCCCCCGGCCAGCAGGAGATCGACCTGCGCTACGCCGACGCGCTGACCACCGCCGACAACATCATGACCTTCCGGCACATGGTGAAGGAGGTCGCGCTCTCCACCGGGGTACGGGCCAGCTTCATGCCGAAGCCCTTCACCGACCAGCCCGGCAGCGGCATGCACACCCACCTCTCGCTCTTCGAGGGTGAGCGCAACGCGTTCCACGACGCCAGTGACCCGATGAAGCTGTCGAAGGTCGGCAAGGCGTTCATCGCCGGCCTGCTGGTGCACGCCCGGGAGTACACCGCGGTCACCAACCAGTGGGTCAACTCGTACAAGCGGCTCTTCCCGCAGGCGCTGCCGGACCGGATCACCGAATCCCCGGCGTACGTCTGCTGGGGTCACCTGAACCGCTCCGCCCTGGTCCGGGTCCCGGCGTACGGCAAGCCGAACTCGGCCCGGGTCGAGGTCCGTTCCCCGGACTCGGCGACCAACCCGTACCTCGCCTTCGCGGTGCTGCTCGGCGCCGGGATGAAGGGCATCGAGGAGGGCTACGAGCTGCCGCCGGGGGCCGAGGACGACGTCTGGTCGCTGTCCAACGCCGAGCGTAAGGCGATGGGGTACGAGTCGCTGCCGGAGAACCTCGCCGAGGCGATCGACGTGATGGCCGGCTCCGAACTGGTCGCGGAGATCCTCGGCGAGCACGTCTTCGACTTCTTCCTGCGTAACAAGCGCGCCGAGTGGGAGCAGTACCGTCGCGAGGTCACCCCGTACGAGCGGCAGCGTTACCTCGGTCTGCTCTAGGTTCCGGCCGCTCCCACGGCGACGGGTACGGCTTGCCAGGCCACGCTATCGTCCTCACGACGCGGCCCCCTCCATTGGCCGCCCACACCTGAGGGAGACAGTCGGTGGTCGAGGATCTGCTCGTGGGAGCCTGGCAGAGCATCGTGTTCGGGGTGGTCGGCATCGCGCTGATGGCCGCTGGGTTCATGCTGGTCGACGCCCTCACCCCGGGCAAACTGCGCGACCTGATCTGGGTACGGCGTAACGGCAACGCGGCGTTGCTGCTGGTGGCCAACCAGCTCGGCATCGCGGGCATCGTCTTCACCGCGATCCTGACCAGCTACACGGACTTCACCAAGGGTCTCGCCTCGACGATCCTGTTCGGACTCATCGGGCTCGGCGTCATGGCGCTCGCCTTCCTGGTGCTGGACTGGCTCACCCCGGGCAAGCTCGGCGAGATCATCTGCACCGACGAGCCGCACCCGGCGGCCCGGGTGAGCGCGGCCACCCACTTCGGGGCGGCGCTGATCGTCAGCGCCTGTATCGCCTGACCGCGGCCGGGAGTCGCCCACTGGCGGACGGAGGTGGGGCGGCGGCGAGTGCCGGACCGCCGCCCCACGCCGTACCCGTTCCCCCGCCCCGATCAGCTGGGCGGGGGCACGGTTGCGGGCCGCGCCGGTGGAGGAGGCGGCGCGGCCCGGGCACCTGGTGCGGCCGGTCCGCCGGTGTCACCTGGTGCGGTCCGGCCCGGGCCCGCCGGTGTTACTTGGTGTTCGGGGTGGCCGGCTTGGCGTCGGCCTGGTGGCCTCCGCCGTGCCCGAAGCCGCCCCAGCCGCCCGGCAGCACGCCCGCCTTGACCGCCGCGAGGATGGCGTCGGCCTGCTCCCGGGTCAGCTTGCCGTCCGTCACGGCCTTGTCGAGCCGGCTCTTGAGCCACGCCTCGCGGTCGGCGGCCGACTTGCCGTCGCGCTTCCACCCGCCCTTGTCGCCGGGCTTCCGGTCACCCTTGTGGTCGGCCTGGTGCTGCTGCCGGAGCTTCGCCAGCGCGGCCTCGACCTTGTCCTGCGGTACGCCCAGCTCGGTGGCGAGTTCCTTCGCCAGCTCGGCCCGCCGGTCCGCCCAGCGTTGGTCGTGACCCGGCTTCGGCGTGCCGCTGTCCGCCGACGCCGGGGCGGAGGCGCTCGGCGACGGTGCCGGGGTGGCGCTGTCGTCGGCGAACGCGACCGCCGGGGCGGCCAGCGCCGCGCCGAGCACACCCGCGCCGACCAGACCACCGATGACGTTCTTTCGAGAGAGCAGCTTTCCCACCTGGTTGTTCCTCCTTCGGTATGGACGCCGGACCTCGGTACGGACGCCGGACCTCGGTACGGACGCCGACGAGGCGCGTGAAACCAACCCGGCCCACCTTGCGGCAGCACCCTGGGGTGGAGCCGCGAACGAGCTGGCAGATTGCTGAGAAGCCCGGCGAAAGAGGTATTTGCCGCACCTGCCCTGCTGTCCTGTGCCGGAACGTGCCCACTTTCCGGGGTTGTCCGGTACCGGCATGCTTGGATCCGGCCGTCCCGATCGGCCGGACGGCCGTCCTGTCCGCCGGCCGGACCGGTGGGACCGTCGCCGTCCACCGGCTTGCTCGAAAGGAGATCCGGGTGTCCCGGACGCTCAGTTACGCCGACGCCGCCCGACTGCTCGGCGGGGCACGCAGTCCGCTGGTCACGGCACTGGACAACCTGACCGGCGGGATACTGCTCGGGGCGGCGGTGGTGGCCCCGGCCGTACTCGGGCTCTTCGACGCCAAGGCCGAGTTCGTCCGGCTCAGTCACGAGCTGGTCGGCAGACTCGGCGACCGGCGGGCCGGTCTGTCCCGGTACGGGCGTACCGAACGGCTGGCGGCGGCACACCGGGTGCTCGTGGTCACCGCGTTCTTCGAGGCGCTGGCCGAGGCCGACCTGCCGTTCCGCTTCGCCGACCTGGAGCTGACCGAACGGGAACAGGCCGTGCTGACCGGCGCCGGGAACACCGACCAGTCCCTGCTGGGCAGCCTTTTCACCGACGGCGTGCCGACCCCCGGGCCGCAGCAGCCGTACGAGTCGTTCCGGACGGCGTTGCGGGAGTACTACCGGGCGGTCGGGGACTGGCTGGCCGCGTTCGTCGCCGGCCTCGCGGTCGGCGACCGGCTCGACAGCCCCGGCCGGGCCGCCGTCGCGGCCGTACTGGAACAGTTGCCGGACCGGGCGGAGGCCCGGCACCAGGAGCTGTTCGGCCGGCTCGCCGGCGAGTTCCCGGAGGTGGCGTTCTGGACCGGGCTGCGCGAACACGCCGGCACCCGGGCCGAGCTGCGCCGGGTGGCGACCGCGTTGGCCGACCTCGAACAGCTGCTCCGGGAGGCCTCCGCCGGCCGGATCCCGGACGAGCGCCGGTCCGGCCTGGCCCGGGCGTACGCGGTGGAGCTGGACCGGTCCGTCGTCGAGTCCGGTGACGTGCCCGCCGGGATCCGGATGCCGAGCCTCGGCACCGGCTACGTGCCGCCGCTGTGCCGGGTCGCCGCGCTCGGCCCGGCCGCCCGACCCAGCGAGGAGTCCTGGTGGGCCGACCAACCGGTTCGGGACGACCTGGCGGAGTTCCTCGCCGGCTATCTCACCAACCCGGCGGCGGTCGAGGCGCCGCTGCTGGTCCTCGGCCAACCCGGCTCCGGAAAGTCGGTGTTCACCCGGATCCTCGCCGCCCGGCTGCCGGCGGACGACTTCCTGCCCGTCCGGGTCGTGCTCCGCGACGTGCCGGCCAGCGCCGACCTGCAGGACCAGATCGAGTACGCGGTCCGCGCGACGACCGGCGAGCGGCTGGACTGGCCGGCGCTGGTCCGGTCGGCCGGCGACGTACTGCCGGTGGTGCTGCTCGACGGGTTCGACGAACTGCTCCAGGCGACCGGGGTCAGCCAGACCGACTACCTGGTGAAGGTAGCGGCGTTCCAGCGCCGGGAGGCGGCCCAGGGCCGCCCGGTGGTGGTCGTGGTGACCAGCCGGACCAGCGTCGCCGACCGGGCCCGGCCACCGGAGGGCACCGTCGCGCTGCGGCTGGAGCCGTTCGACGAACCCCGGGTGGCGACCTGGCTGGCCAACTGGAACGCGGTGAACGCCGACGGGTTCGCGGCCCGGGGCGTGACGCCGCTGGAGCTGCCGACCGTGCTCGCCTACCGGGAGCTGGCCGGGCAGCCACTGCTGCTGCTGATGCTGGCGCTCTACGACTCCGACGACAACGCCCTGCGCTCGGCCGGGGAGCTGCGCCAGGACCAGCTCTACGAGCGGCTGCTGCGCCGGTTCGCCCGTCGTGAGGTCGAGAAGCAGCGTCCCGGGCTGCCCGACCGGGAGCTGGACCGGGCGGTCGAGCAGGAGCTGCGCCGGCTCTCGGTGGTCGCGTTCGCGATGTTCAACCGGAGCGCCCAGTGGGTCACCGAGGCACAGCTCGACGCCGACCTGGCCGCCCTCTTCGGCCCGACCCCGGCATCCGGCGCCGGTACGGAGCTGCGGGCGCCGCTACGACCCGCCGAGATCGTACTCGGCCGGTTCTTCTTCGTACACCGCTCCCGGGCGCTGCGCGACGACGAGCGGCTGGAGACGTACGAGTTCCTGCACGCCACCTTCGGCGAGTTCCTGGTCGCCCGGTTCACCTGGCAGGTGCTGACCGACATCGTGGCCCGGGAGGCGGCGGCCTCGATGTCGCTCGGCGGCGGCGCGCCCGACGACGACCTGCTGCACGCGCTGCTGTCGTACGCGGCGTTGAGCGGTCGGGCCCCGATCCTCCATTTTCTCCGGGCGCTGATGTCGGGCGCGACCGACGACCTGCGGACGGATCTGACCGACCTGCTCGTCCGGCTCTTCCGGGCCGCACACCACAGCCGACCCGCGCGCCGGTTCGACGGCTACCAGCCGCGTGGACTGCCGGTGCCGGCCCGGCACGCCGCGTACGGCGTCAACCTGCTGCTGCTCGCGGTCTGTGCCGCCGGCACCCTGTCCGGCAGCCGGCTCTACCCGGACCGGAACGTGGTGCCGGTCTGGCACCGGGAGACCCTGCTCTGGCAGTCCCAGCTCAGCTCCGACGACTGGACGAGCGTGGTGGAGACCCTCGCCCTCGACCGGCTCCGGACCGGGGACGGCGACCGCGACATTGCCCTGTGCATCGTCGCCGACCCGAACCATGTGGCCGTGCCGCCGGTCGATCCGCTCTGGACGTACGATCTCCGGTCGAGCTCACTCTGGGCGTGGCAGAGCTCGGCCCAGTCCTTCGCACATCTGCGCCGTGAGGCACACCTGCGCTGCGGTCTCGGCGACGACCTGCTGCTGCACGCGCTGGAGCCGCTCGCCGAGACGCTACCGTCGGGACTCAACACCATCCTGCTGCAGGACGGGGTCTCGATCGCACACGACCTGGTACGACTGATCACGATGTCGTCGTCGCCGGACCGGTCGGGTGAACGGCTCGCCGCCTACCTGCGCTGTCACTCCGTACTGCCGGCCCTGGACGACGTGGCCGAGCAGCACCGGTTCCGGACGCTGCTGCTCAACCGGCTGGCCGTCGACCCGGAGATGCCGGCAACCCTGGCCGCGGAGCTGATCAGCGGTGCCTCCGCGCGGGATCGCGAGGGGGCGGACGGCACCTGGCTGGGCGGGGTGGTCCCCTCCCGACTGGTGGTCGCGGTGCTGCGGTGCGGGCTGCTTTTCCTCGGCCGGGATCCGGAGACCGACCGGGTCATCGCGCCGATCCTGTTGAACCTGGCCAACAGCAGCGCGGTCGCGTCCGAGAACCGGCATCTACGGGCCGATGCCATCAGCCGGCTCGCCGAGCTGGGGTGGTGGCCCCGGCGTCGCCCCGCACCGCCACCCGTCCGGGACGACGACGCGGTGGTCGCCGACCACGCCGACTAGCGGACGGCGGGGGAGACGGTCAGGGTGCCGGCGGTGGCGTCCAGCGTCGCCGGTACGCCGACCGGCACGGTGAGCTGCCCGACCCCGTGCCCGATCGGCAGCCCGCCGAGCACCGGCACCCCCAGGTCGCCGAGCCGTTCGGCGAGCACGTCCGCGACGCCGACCGCCCAGTTGTCCGCGCACCTGGTGAACTGGCCCACCGCCACCCCGGCGAGTTTCGCCAGCACCCCGGCCCGGCGCAGGTGGGTGAGCATCCGGTCGACCTTGTACGGCGGCTCGGCGACGTCCTCGACCAGCAGGACCGCCCCGGTCAGGTCCGGCATGTCCGGGGTGCCGAGCGAGGAGACCAGCAGGCAGAGGTTTCCGCCGAGCAGCGGGCCGGTCGCGGTACCGGGGACGTTCACGCTCGCCGTCTCCTCGGTGTCGACTCGGGACACCCGCACCGGTTCGGGGTTCATCAGTGCGGTCCGCAGCGACTCGGCCGAGGCCGCCGGGGTCCGCTCGTCCAGCCAGGCGGCACCCGGGCCGTGCACGGTGGCGAGCCGGGCGCCGCGCCAGAGCGCCAACTGCAGGGCGGTGATGTCGGAGAAGCCGGCGACGACCTTCGGGTCCCGGCGGACCGCCGCCATGTCGATCAGGTCGACCACCCGCTGGGCGCCGTACCCGCCCCGGGTGCAGAGCACGCCACGGACCGTCGGGTCGGCGAAGGCGGTGTTCAGGTCGGCGGCCCGCAGCGCGTCGTCGCCGGCCAGGTAGCCGTGCCGGGCGTACGCGTTCGGGGCGAGCACCGGACGCAGGCCCCAGGAGGTGAGCAGTTCCACACCCCGGGCCACCCGTTCCGGTCGGGTCGGCCCGGACGGCGAGACCAGCAGGACCGTGTCGCCGGGACGCAACGCGGCCGGCCGTACCGCCTGATCGTCGGACACCGGATCTCCTCGCCACCGTCGCCGGCCATGATCCGCCGGCCCCGACCCGAGCCTATCGCTGGCGCTGACGGCCACCGACTAGCCTCGACACCGTGACAACCACCGCCGATACCGCGACCGCCCTGGTGATCGAGAACGACCCGACCGACGACCTCCGCCGGCTGGGGGAGTGGCTCACCGAGGCGGGCCTCGACCTCCGGGTGCTCCGGCCGTACGCCGGCGACGACCTCCCCGACGACCTGACCGGGTACGCCGCGCTGGTGGTGCTCGGCGGCGCGCAGTCGGCGTACCCGGGACCGGACGGCAGCCCCGGAGCGCCGTGGTTCCCGCGGCTCGAAGGGCTGCTCCGCAAGGCGGTCCGGCACCAGGTGCCGACCCTGGCGATCTGCCTCGGCGCCCAGTTGCTGGCCACCGCGCACGCCGGCACCGTCGAGCGGAGCGCGGCCGGTCCGGAGGTCGGCCCGAGCGTCGTCGGCAAGCGGGACGCCGCCGACACCGACCCGATCTTCCGGTACGTGCCGTTGATCCCGGACGTCCTGCAGTGGCACGCCGACGAGATCACCGAACTGCCGCGGGGCGCCACCCTGCTGGCCACCTCGACCCGCTATCCGCACCAGGCGTTCCGGCTCGGCGAGCGGGCCTGGGGACTGCAGTTCCACATCGAGTGCGACGTCGACATGATCGCGGAATGGGCGACCGACTCCGCGATCCTCGCCGAACTGGACTACGACCCCGAGCTGGTGGTGGCGGTCTGCGCCGAGGTGCTCACCGACATCGAGGAGGTGTGGCAGCCGTTCGCCGCCCGGTTCGCGATGCTGGCCCAGGGTCGGCTCGCCGGTGCGGAACCCCGCCGCACGCTGCCGCTGCTCGGGCAGTAGGGGCGGACGGGGTGGAGCGGCGCAGCGAGGAGAAGGCATGACCAGGCCGGGCAGTGCGAGCGCCCGACTCGCCCGGTACGGCTTCGGACTGACCGACGAGGGTGGCCCGGGCCGGGCCGCCGACCTGCTCGGGCCGGACGGGCTCGGGCTGTGGGACGTCGACGGGCAGGAACCGGCCGACGACGGGGCCGCCGAGCTGCTCACCGGGCTCTCCCGGGCCGCCGATCCCGACCTGGCGCTGCGTCAACTGCACCGGATCGTGGAGGCGGAACGGCGTTCGGCACCGGCGACACCCACCGCCGCTCCGGAAGACGGCTCGGCACTGATCGCCGCGCTCTGCGACGACCCGGGGCTGCGCCGCCGGCTCTTCGCGGTCCTCGGCGCCTCCTCGACACTCGGCGACCATCTGGCGGCCAACCCGGAGCAGTGGCGGGTGCTGTGCACCGGGGCGGACGGGCTGCCGCCCCGGGCCGAGGGGGACCTGCCGGGCGTACCGGACGGACTGCCGGCGGTCGCGGTGCTGCGGCACACGTACCGGCTGGCCCTGCTGCGGATCGCGGCGGCCGACCTGACCGGCGGACGCGGCCTGGAACAGACCATGGCGTCGCTCTCCGCACTGGCCGACGCCACCCTGGCCGCCGCCTACGACATCGCCCTCGGTGAACTGCCGGCCGACACCCCGGCACCCCGGCTCGCCGTGGTGGCGATGGGCAAGTGCGGCGGCGGCGAACTGAACTACGTCTCCGACGTCGACGTGATCTTCGTGGCCGCCACCGACGAGGACCTGCCCGCCGCGACCCGGATCGCCACCCGGCTGATCCACATCTGCGGGCTGGTCGCCTGGCCGGTCGACGCCGCGCTCCGCCCCGAGGGCAGTCGCGGCCCGCTGGTGCGGACCCTCGCCAGCCACCTGGCCTACTACCGGCGGTGGGCCCGGACCTGGGAGTTCCAGGCGCTGCTCAAGGCCCGTCCGGCGGCCGGGGACACCGCGCTGGCCCAGGAGTGGATCGAGGCACTCGCCCCGCTGGTCTGGCGGGCGGCCGAACGACCGGAGGCGGTCGAGGACGTCCGGGCGATGCGCCGGAAGATCATCGACAACATCCCGCCGAAGGAACTGGAACGCGAGGTCAAGCGCGGTTCGGGCGGGCTGCGCGACATCGAGTTCGCCGTCCAACTGCTCCAGCTCGTGCACGGCCGGGTCGACGAGTCACTGCGCTCCCGGGGCACCCTGCCGGCGCTGCGCGCCCTGGTCGCCGGCGGGTACGTGGGCCGGGCCGACGGCGAGGCGCTGCTGCGCGGCTACCGGTTCCTGCGCGGCGTCGAGCACCGGCTGCAACTGCAGCACCTGCGGCGTACCCACACCGTGCCGGCGGAGCGGACGGCGCTGCGCTGGCTGGCGCACGCGCTCGGCTACACCGCGCTGCCCGGCCGGGACGCCGTCGAGGCGTTCCGCGCCGACTGGGTCGGGCACGCCAGCGAGGTACGCCGCCTGCACGCCAAACTGCTCTACCGGCCTCTGCTGGAGGCGGTCGCCCGGGTACCGGCGGACGGGCTGCGGCTGACCCCGGAAGCGGCCCGCAAACGGCTGGAGATCCTCGGTTTCGCCGACCCGGCCGGGGCGCTGCGGCACATCCAGGCCCTGACCGGCGGGGTGACCCGGACGGCGGCGATCCAACGCACCCTGCTCCCGGTGCTGCTCCAGGAGTTCGCCGACGCCCCCGAACCGGACCGGGGGCTGCTCAACTACCGGAAGGTTTCGGACAAGCTCGGCAGCACCCCCTGGTATCTGCGGCTGCTGCGCGACGAGGGACCGGTGGCCCGGCGGCTGGCCCGTACCCTGGCCGTCTCCCGCTACGTCGCCGACCTGCTGGCCCGCGATCCGGAGGCGCTGCGGCTGCTGGCCGAGGACACCGAGCTGACCCCGCGTGAGGCGACGGTGCTGCGGGACGGCTTCGGTGCCGCCGCCGACCGCCACCTGGGCGGCCCGGGACCACGACCGGCCGACCCGAAGGAGGCGATCCGCGCGATCCGGGCGCTGCGCAGCCGGGAACTGATCCGGATCGCCTGCGCCGACGTGCTGCACCGGGCCGGTTCGCTCGCCCCGACACCGCCGGGGCCGGGCGACGACGCACGCGACGACAGCACGTCCTTCCTGGACGTGGGGGCAGGACTTTCCGCGGTCACCGACGCCACGCTCGGCGCGGCGCTGCGGGCTGCCCGGGCCGCCCAGCCGGGCCTGCCCGGACTGCGGTTCGCGGTGATCGGCATGGGCCGGCTCGGCGGGTACGAGATGAACTACCTCTCCGACGCCGACGTGCTCTTCGTCTACGACCCGCCGGCCGGCGTCGCCGAGGACGCGGCCAGCGCGGCCGCACACGCGATCGCCGAGGAGTTGCGCCGACTGCTCGGCATGCCGGCTCCCGACCCGCCGCTGGGGGTCGACGCCGACCTGCGCCCCGAGGGACGGCAGGGGCCGCTGGTCCGCAGCCTCGGCGCGTACGCCCAGTACTACGCCCGCTGGTCCAAGGTGTGGGAGGCGCAGGCCCTGCTCCGGGCCCGCCACGTCTGCGGCGACGCCGACCTCGGCGCCGAGTTCGAGGCGGTCGCCGACCCGGTCCGGTACCCGGAGCGGGGACTTACCCGGGAACAGGTGGTGGAGATCCGCCGGATCAAGGCCCGGGTGGAGACCGAGCGGCTGCCCCGGGGCGCCGACCCGGCGACGAACACCAAGCTCGGTCGGGGCGGCCTGGCCGACGTGGAGTGGGCTGTCCAGTTGCTCCAGCTCCGGCACGCCGGCGCGATCCCGGAACTGCGGTCCACCCGTACCCTGCACGCGCTCGCCGCCGCCCGGGACGCCGGACTGGTCGAGGAGGCCGACGCCGCCGCGCTGGCCGCCGGCTGGACGCTGGCCACCCAGGTCCGCAACGCGTTGATGCTGGTCCGGGGCCGGGCCGGTGACCAGTTGCCCCGGCACGGGGTCGAACTCGCCGGCGTCGTACGTCTGCTCGGCGGCGACGACCCGGGCGAGTTCCTCGACCACTACCTGCGGACGGCGCGGCGGTGCCGGGCCGCCGCGGAACGTGTCCTCGATGCCTGACCGGCGTCTCCTGATACCTGGCCGGCGCTCGCGACAGGGCGGCAGTCCGGCACTCGCCGTCCTGTTCGGCGCGGTCGGTCTGGCGGTGCTGCTCGCCGTGGCGTTCCTGCTCGCCCCGCCGCTCGGCACCGACCTGTCGGCCCAGGTCGCCCGGGCCGACTTCTTCACCCGGCACGGTTTCGCCCCGCTCGACCTCGGCTGGTACGCGGGCATCTCCCCGTACGGCTACAGCCTGCTCACCCCGCCGCTGATGAGCTGGCTCGGCGGTGACCTGCTCGGCCCCCGGCTGCTCGGCGCGCTCGCGCTGCTCGTCTCGGCGGTGGCCCTGGCGCTGCTGATGCTGCGGACCGGTGCCCGCCGCCCGCTGCTCGGCGGGCTGCTCGGTACGGCCTGTATCGCCGGCAACCTCGTCTCCGGCCGGATCACCTACGCGGTCGGCGTCGCCTTCGGCCTGCTCGCCCTGCTGGCCCTGACCACGCTGCGCACCCGCCCCGTGCTCCGCCGCTGCGGCGCCGGGCTCGCCGCGCTGCTCGCCGGTGCCGCCAGCCCGGTCGCCGGCCTTTTCGTCGGACTCGCCGGCGTCGCCCTGGCGGGCAGGGAGCGGTCCCCTGCCTCCGGTGGTGGAGGGGCCCGCTGGGTACATCTCGGCGACGGCGCGGTGCTGGCTGCGGCCGCCGCGATCCCGACCCTCGGGCTCGGGCTGGTCTTCGGCAGCGGCGGCTGGATGAACATCAGCCTCTCCGACACCCTGACTGCAGCTGTCGCCAGCCTGGCTGTCGCGCTGCTGGTGCCGAATCGGACCGTCCGGGTCGGCGCGGTGCTGGCCACCCTCGGGGTGCTGGCGGCGTTCACGCTCCGGACGCCGGTGGGACTGAACGCCACCCGGCTGGCGGCGATGTTCGCGGTACCGCTGCTGGTCGGCTACGGCGTCATGCCAACCAGGATCCTAGGCTGGTCGCGTCGAGTGATCAGATCGGCGCCCTCCGACAAGGGGGCGGCTCGGCGGCTGGCCGGACTCACCCTGGCCGGCGTGGTGGCTCTGGTCGCCCTGGTGGAGCCGCCGGTGCTGGTCGGCGACCTGCGTTCGGCCGGTGACCCGACCGCCTCCCGGAGCTACTTCCAACCACTGCTCGCCGAACTGTCCCGCCGGCCCGCCGGCCGGATCGAGGTGGTGGCGACCGCCAACTACTGGGAGGCGGCGTACGTCCCGGGGGCCGCGCCGTTGGCCCGGGGCTGGCTGCGCCAGGTCGACCAGGCGCACAACCGGCTCTTCCTCGACGGCAGCGTCGACGCGGAGTCGTACGAGCGCTGGCTGCGGGACAACGGGGTGGCGTACGTCGCCCTCGCCGAGGCGAAACCCTCCTGGGTCGGCCGCCGGGAGGCGGAGCTGATCCGGGGTGGCCTGCCGTACCTGACCCCGATCTGGCAGCACCCGGACTGGACCCTGTACGCCGTCTCCGGTACCCCCTCGATCGTGGCCACCCTGACCGGGGCGGCGACGGCCACCAACGGCACCGACCTGCCCGAGGTGCCGACCGGAGGGGGAGCAGAACCGGCCGGGGGCGCAGCAGAACTGATCCGGGCCACCTCGGCGGAACTGGTCGTCGACGTGCCGGCGGCCGGGGAGACCCTGGTCCGGCTGCGCTGGTCGCGGTGGCTGCGGGTGACCGGCCAGGCAGCCTGTCTACGGCCGTACGGCGAGTGGACAGTGCTGCGGGTGGCAGGGCCCGGCCGTTACCGGATCGCCTCGGGTCTCACCGACACCGGTCCGCGCTGCCCGTCCTGACTGCCTCAAGCCCGCAGGCCGCTGCCCATTGCCCGGACGGCGACCGGGCACGGGAGGAGGATCAACGGACCAGCCGGACGCCGTCGGCGTTACGGACCGGCTGGTCCCCGTTCAGGTAGACGGTGAGTTCGCGGTTGCCCGCGAACGGGGCGAGATCCAGGTCCGGGACGTCGTGCAGGTGGAGGCGCCTCAGCCCGGAGATCCGGGCGAGCGGCGTAAGGTCCCCCAGCCGTGGACAGCGGCTGAGGTCGAGGTGTTCCAGGGTGGCGTGGCCGGCCAGCGGGGTGAGGTCGAGCGGCCCCTCGAATTCGTCGAGGTCGAGCGAGGTGAGAGGGAGCCCGGTGAGGGCGTCGAGGTCGAGCGCGGGTACGCGCAGCCGCATGAGCTGGAGCGTCTCCAAGTGGGGCAGCGAGGTGGCTATCCACTCGACGACCCGGGTGTCGGTGCAGTTGACGAGGTACAGCGACGTCAGCGTGGGCAGGCGGCACAGGAAGCGCGTGTCGGCCAGGCCGTCCACGCTCTCCTCGGGAGCGACGAGTGAGAGCCCGGTCAGCGCGGTCAGCCCGGTCAGCGAATCAAAGCCGGACGGGGGGCCGACGTCGCCCAGGTCGAGCATGGTCAGCTGGGGAAACCGGGCGAGCCAGTCGAGGTCGGCGGTGCGGTACCCGGGGGCGATGCGCAGGGTGAGGTCGGTGAGCCGGGTCATGGTGGCCGGCAGCTCGGCCGGGTCGACCGGCCGGTACAGCGCCAACTCCTCCAAGAAAGGCTGAGCGCCGAGGAAGTCCAGGGCGACGACGGGAGGCTCCCCGTCCTCGGGGACGTGGTACAGCCGGAGACCCTTGACGGGTGGCAGTTCCCGGACAATCTCCGCCGGGTCGGTGAAGGTGCGCACGCCGTGGAGATTGCGCAGGTGGCGTGCCATCGGCGCGGTCCACCCGTCCAGGGCGACCCAGCCGTTCTGCAGGGGCGAGTCGGCTAGGACCCGCCGGCCGTACTCGTCCGGCTCGAAGTAGCTGGCCGACTTGATCAGCGCGTCGACCACCAGCGGCCGGTCGTCCCGGCCGTACCGGCTGAGCTTGTCGAGCGCGTGCGCCCCGCCGACGAACGCCGCGGTGGCGACCGCCGCCGCTGCCGCGGCCGGAGTGAGCCCGGCGACGTCGTCCGGAAGGTGGCGGATCACCCGTTCGCCGGCCAGGGCCAGGGAGTGGGCTTCCAGCACGCTGCGTGGTGGTGTGAGCTGGGCCAGGCAGACGTCGATCCGGCCGAGGGTGTCGAGCGCCAGCGCCGGCGCGGTCTCGACGCAGGCGGCGGCCAGCAGCCGGAGCCAGCGTGCCCTGCGGGGCGGCCCGGACCCGGCCCGGTCGAGCAGGCCGTTGATCAGCCGCTGCCGGTATTCACTGCTGGCGTGGCCGGCGGTCATGACGACCGTCTCTCGCCACATGTCCCGGGTGGCGTGCTCGAGCAGGATATCGACGTAGTTCTCGTCGGCGATCTCCTTGGCCGCCAGGTACTCCTGGAACGTCCGGTGCACAAAGGAGATCCGGTCCTCGGCCACGTCCTTCAGCACCCCGCTGCGGTCGAGCAGGTGGTCGAAGACGTCGTCCGGCTCGGCGGTCACCTTCGGCATCGTGGCTAGTTTCCGGGTCACATGCGAGTGGGCCTGGGTGATCTCCAGTTCGGACTGGTTGGCCAGGGCGAGCCGCCAGGCCAGGTCCTGAAGCAGCGACATCGCCGCCTGCCCACCCAACGCCACCCGCCGGTACGCCGGTACGTCCCGGGCCGCGTCCCGGCGTTCCAGCAGCATCGCCAGCGCCGCCCCGTAGAGGCTCATCCGGTCGTGTGGCAGGTCGTCGGCGCGGTCCAGGTTGAGCGCACAGAGCATCGCGCACATCAGCGGGTTGGTGGCCAGGCCACGCAGGTGGTGGTTGGCGTCCAGACGGTTCAGCAGCCGGCGTTCGTACCGGGGCAGGTCGGCCGGCTCGCAGGGCAGGTGACGGCCGGCGCCGATCGCCCGGTGCCAACGTCGGACGAACTCGACGATGTCGGCCGGAGCCATCCGTTCCAGGGTCAGCGTGGCGAAGCCCTCGCCGGTCAGCCAGCGGGCGGGGGCGGCGGTCGGTCGGGAGGTGACCAACACGATCACGTCTGGGTACCGGTTGAGGAGCCGCCGGAGCCACTGCCGGACGCCGGCGCGCTGGCTGCGTACCAGTTCGTCGACGCCGTCGACCAGCAACAGCGCGCGACCGGTGGCGAAGATCCGCTCGACGAGCCCGGTCGGTGCCTCGGCGGCGAACTGTGCGATGTCGGCGCCGAGCCGCGGGCCCACCGGCGGCAATGTCCCGTCCGGGTAGGCGCGGAGCTTGACCAGGAAAGGAATCCGGCCGTTCCAGTCCCGCAGACCACCGGTGAAGCCCTCGCGGGCGGCCGTGACGGTCAGCCAGCGCAGCAGGGTGCTCTTACCGGAGCCGGCCTCGCCCCGGATCAGGATCCGTCGGCCCCGGGCGAGCGCCGTCTCCACCCGCAGGCCGGTCTGCTCCTCGCCGCTTTCGCCCTTCGCGCCCCGGAAGAACGCGCCGCGTCGGGCCGGGCCGGTCTTGCGGATCCGGTTGTCGGTCCGGGTCCGGCGATCCGGGTCGGAGACGACCAGACTGAGGTACGCGATGCTCAGCGTCGTCTCCGGGCTGTAGTTGTGCACGTCGACGCCGAAGAGTTCGAGTTGGTCGTACTCGCTGGCGAGGAATCGCAGGTAGCGGCTGGTCACGTCGTCGTCCGGCGGCGCCTCGGCGGCCCGCGCCGACACCGGCAGCCGGGCCAGGATCTCGGCCAGGTCGGTGGAGATCCGGGTCAGTCGCGCCAGGGTCTCCTGGTTGGCCCGGCTGTTGAACTCAGGCAGGTGTCGAACCACCTCGACGTAGCACTGCACACAGTCCACCAGGACCCGGTCGGCCAGCCGCGCCGACGCCTCGCTCAACCCCACAGTCCGGGCATGGCCGGCGAGTGCCGGACGGAGCCGGGCGACGAGTGCGGCCGGATCGGCGTCGGCGGCGAAGAGCGTGGCGTCTGTCCGGGCGTCGGGGCCGAAGGTACGGGCGACGATGTCGAGCGCCGCCGCCGACTCGTGCTCCGGGATCGCGGCGTGGTCCGCCGCGAAGAGCCGCTCGACCCGACCGGCGATGTCGGCGGCGAGGCTTTCGAACTGCAGTTCCGCCTTCCGCCGATGCAGCCGGTCCCGGAAGCTGAGCTCCATCAGCTCGGAGAGGTCACGTCCGCGGTCGGCGCGGTCCCGGCGGGCCGCCAGCCACTGCTGGGCGGCGTGTGTCGCCACCGTCCTCGCGAGCCCCGTCGCGGCGGTCTCGAACAGGGGCATCTGTCGACCTCCAGCGGGTCGGCGGCACGGGAAGCGAGCGGAATCGTACTCGAAATCCGGGCAGACCTGGTATGGACGACCGTCACGACGGGGCGCTCCGGTAACCGCGCCGTCCACTTCGGCCGGTCATCTCGCCACCGGGGTGGAATTGGCCACTGCGGCCCGCCGCATGCGCTGGCAGTCTGAGGCGGATCGGGAGGTTGACATGGGCGATCCGTTTTTCGACCGGGATGTCGAGACAGAGGTGTTGGCGCGGGTGTCCGCCGCCGCGGGGCCGTACCTCGACTCGCTTGCCGAGCGCCCGGTGTACGACCCCGGCACCGCCCCGCTGCTGGCCGACCTCGCCCGCCTCGTCGGTGACAGCGGTGGCGAGGGGTTGGCCGGTCGGGTCGGCGACAGCGACGGGTTGCCGGAGCAGGGCGTCGGGACGCTCGCCGCGGTCGAACGGCTGCTCCGGGTCGGCACGGCCGCCGCCACCCATTCCGCCGGACCCCGGTTCTTCCACTTTGTCATCGGCGGGGCGACCCCGGCCGCCCTCGCCGCCGACTGGACCACGTCGCTGCTGGACCAGAACGCCGCCTTCCGGGCCTCCTCGCCGCTTGCCGCCGAGCTGGAACGGATCGCGCTGCGCTGGCTGCGGGAACTGTTCGGGCTGCCCGAGGCGTACGGCGGCGCCCTGGTCCCGAGCGCCACCTTCGCGAACTTCACCTCGCTGGCCGTGGCCACCCACTGGTGGGCCGAACAGCACGACGTCGACGTCGCCGCCGACGGGCTGGCCGGCCTGCCCCGGATGCCGGTCGTCTCCGGCGGGTACGTCCACGCCAGTGCCCGCAAGGCCCTGCAGATGCTCGGTCACGGGCGCGACACCGTCGAGGTGTACGCCGCCGACCCGGTGGGCCGGGCGGACCTGCCGGCGATCGAGCGGCGGCTGGCGGAACTGTCCGGCCCGGCGATCCTGATCGGTAACGCCGGAGAGGTCAACGCCGGTGACTTCGACCGGCTCGACATCCTCGCCGACCTCGCCGAACGGTACGGTGCCTGGCTGCACGTGGACGGGGCGTTCGGGCTCTTCGCCGCCGTGTCGCCGCGTACCGCCGGGCTGGTCGAGGGGATCGACCGGGCCGACTCGATCGCCGGTGACGCCCACAAGTGGCTGAACGTGCCGTACGAGAGCGGTTTCGCCTTCCTGAAGGAGCCGAGCCGGCTTCCGGCGGCGTTCGGCATGCCGGGCACGGCGTACCTGCCGGGGCCGGGCAGCCCGCTCGGGTCGGGCGGTCCGGCCGCCGATCGCTCGTCCGCCGACCGGCCGGCCTCGGCCCGCTCGGTCCAGCCGGCGCTGCCGGACGGCCCGGTGGACTACGCGCTTCACGGGCCGGAGTCGTCCCGTCGGGCCCGGGCGATGCCGATCTGGGCGACCCTGGCCGCGTACGGCCGCACCGGCTACCGGCTGATGGTGGAGCGGCAACTCGATCTCGCCCAGCGGCTCGCCCGGCTGGTCGACGAGGCACCCGAGCTGGAACGGCTGGCCGAGGTGCCGCTCTGCATCGTCTGTTTCCGGGCCGCTCCGGAGCACCTCCCCGCCGACCAGCTCGACGACCTCAACCGGCGGCTCGGTGCGGCGCTGCTCGCCGACGGCCGGGTGTACGCCGGCACCACCGTCTACGCCGGTCGGGTGGCGCTGCGCCCGGCGATCGTCAACTGGCGGACCACCGAGGCCGACATCGACCTGCTGGTCGAGGTGGTACGAGAACTCCTCGCCCGGCTCGCGTCACCTCCGTCGTCGGCTGTCTCGCGGGTCACCCGGGCAACGTGATTGTCGCCCGATCGTCGTCCGGTTAGGTTGTGCACACACGACTGGCGTGGGTGGGCGACCACCGGGGAGTGACCGTCGGGGCGTCGACCGCCTGGGTGCCCCTTGTCGATGAGACGAGGAGACGCGTCCGTGACCGTCCAGCACCGGATCCTGCACCTGTCCGACACCCACCTGAACAGCCCTGACGTCGATGCCTCCGCGGCGCTGGCGCGCATCCTGTACGACGCGCGTTTCGTGCCGGACGTGGATGTGGTCGTCGTGAGCGGCGACATCGCCGACGACGGCTCCGCCGAAGGCTGCGCGGGCGTGCGCGAGCAGGTGGGCCGGTTCTGCGCGGAGCGGGGCATCCCGCAGGTCTACTGCACGGGCAACCACGACACCCGTGAGGCGTTCGCGGCCACGCTCGGCTCCGGGCACCTGGCCGCCGACGGCACCGACATCGGCGCGACCATGACGGGCGCGTCCGGTGGACGTGCCGCCGTCAGCAGCGTTGCCGGGCTGCGCGTGATCACACTGGACAGTCTCGTGCCTGGCCAGGTGTACGGGCATCTCGACCCGGCCCAGCTGGCCTGGCTGCGTGACGTGCTGGCCGAACCCGCCGCGGCGGGCACGGTGCTCGTGCTGCACCATCCGCCGATCGCCGTGCCCACCTCCCCGATCATGGACAGCGTGGGCCTGCGTAACGCCGGTGAGCTGGCCGACGCGGTACAGGGCACAGACGTCCGGGCGATCCTGTGCGGTCACTTCCATCTGCAGTTGTCTGGCCTGCTACGGGGCATACCGGTGTGGGTGACGCCCGGCGTGGTCACCCGCATCGATCTCACCGCGTCGTCGCGGTGGGAGCGCGCGGTACTGGGCGCCGGGGCCACCGTGGTGGATCTCGGCGGCCCGACCTCCCCGCTCTTCCACGTGCTGCACGCCCGCGACCCGCGGGCCGGGGAGCAGGTGTACCTCGTCGACGCGGTGTCGCGCGAGGAGGTCGTGGGCGAGGAGCCATGATGGGCGGGCCGTCTGGCCTCGTCGAGCCGGTGTCACCATCCGCAGCCTCCGGTCCGGACGCCGGTCGGGCATCAACCACCCGAACGTGCGCCGCACCGGCCGGTGCACGTTCGGGGCGGCTGAACTTGTCGGGTCCGACGCGTCAGGCCGGTGAGTCCGGCGTCGGGTGGTGTCCGCAGGTCGGGCAGGGGCCGGCGAGTACGCGTCGCCGTACCGCCCGATGTCGGACGGCTTGGAGGGTGATCGCGGCGGCCAGTAGTGTCGCCCCGGCCAGGGTGACGACTCCGGCGGTGGCGGCGAGCATCCACCAGGTCGGGCCGCCGCCCCGGGTGCTCCAGTAGGCCTGGGCGAGCTGGTTGGTGCCGAGCAGTCCGGCGGGGACGGTCAGCAGCAGGGCGGTCCAGATGTCCCGGTCGTCGCCGGCGGCCGCCCGGCCGATCGCGATCACCACGGCCAGTCCGAGCAGCAGGCCGCCGGCCATGCCCAGCAGTTCCGGCGTCGACCGGTACGAGGTGAACCAGTCCGAGTTGCCCTGGGCCAGGTGGTAGGCGGCGGAGGTGCCGCCGCCGATCCCGGCGGCGACCAGCGGCAGCAGGCGGCCGACCCAGCCCGGCCGGTCGGGCAGGGCCAGGGTCGCCAGCCCGAGTGCGGCGGCGGGGATGAGGACAAAGAGCGGCGGCCGGGGTTGCCCGACGAGGGTGGCCACCGTCGGTACGACCACGGTCAGCAGCAGAGCACCGAGGGCGGCCCGGCGTCCCCAGCGGCCGGGGAGGGCGAGCACGACGAGCCCGACCAGCAGCCAGCCGGCCCAGACGACCGCGCCGACGGTCTGCACCGGACCCACCCGGTCGGTCAGCCCGGCGTGGCGTACGTCGGCGAACTCGACCTGCAGCAGCAGGAAGAGGGCGAGCGTGATCAGGGTGTGCAGGGCGAGGGTGGCGGCGACCGGCACGGCGGTGGCGAGCCCGAGGGCGCCGTACCCGCGTAGCCGCTCACGTAGCCCGCCGCGTAGCAGGTCGGCGGCGTCCGCCGGGGACGGCCAGCGCCGTTTCGGGTCCACCAGATCGAGGTACGTCCCGACGATCTCGTCGCCGCGTTCGGCCCGGTAGCCGGCGGGGTAGATCCGGAGCAGCCGGCGGTAGCGGCGTACCAGGGGTGAGGTCTCCTCGGTGGTCATGCCGGCCCTCCCGCCGGTCGCAGCGTGGGACGGGCGGCGGCGGACCCGGGGGCGCCGGCCCGGGCGGCACGGCCGAGGCGGGCCCGCAGCCGCTGGCTCGCCGCCTCGACGTTGCGCCGCAGTCGTTCGGTTTCGGCGGTGAGCGCGGCGGTGCCGGCGTCGGTGAGCCGGTAGTAGCGGCGGAGGCGGCCGTCGACGACCTCCTCGCGGTCCGGTGCGACCAGCCCCTCGTCGGCGAGCCGGTCGAGGGCGCCGTAGAGGGTGCCGGGGCGCAGCGAGAGTCGGCCCTCGGAGAGGGCGGCGACCTCGGTGACGATGCCGTAGCCGTGCATCGGCTCGCGGGCCAGCGCGGTGAGGATCAGGAAGGTGGGTTCCCGCAGCGGGGTCGGAGCGGTCATGGGATCAATGTATCGGTGACGAAGCTATATCGGTAGCGAAGTTGTCGGCGAGTCGCGTGGCTGGGCTGAAAACGGCACGGGCCGGTCCGCCGTGGCGGACCGGCCCGTGCCGGTGGTCGTGACGCGGATCAGCAGTCGAAGTACATCGCGAACTCGTGCGGGGTCGGCCGCAGCCGGACCGGGTCCACCTCGTTGGCGCGCTTCCACTCGACCCAGGTCGAGATCAGGTCGGGGGTGAAGACGCCGCCCTCGAGCAGGAAGTCGTGGTCGGCCTCCAGCGAGTCGAGCACCTCGGGCAGCGAGCCGGGGACCTGCTTGACCGAACCCCACTCCTCCGGCGGAAGGTCGTAGAGGTCCTTGTCGATCGGCTCCGGCGGCTCGATCTTGCTCTTGATGCCGTCGAGGCCGGCCATCATCATCGCCGAGAAGGCGAGGTAGACGTTGGCCGACGGGTCCGGCACCCGGAACTCGACCCGCTTCGCCTTGGCGTTGCTGCCGGTGACCGGGATACGGGTGCAGGCCGAGCGGTTGCGCTGCGAGTAGACCAGGTTGACCGGCGCCTCGAAGCCCGGCACCAGCCGACGGTACGAGTTGACCGTCGGGTTGGTGAAGGCCAGCAGCGACGGGGCGTGGTGCAGCAGGCCGCCGATGTACCAGCGGGCGGTGTCGGACAGGCCGGCGTAGCCGGTCTCGTCGTAGAACAGCGGCTCGCCGTTCAGCCAGAGGCTCTGGTGGGTGTGCATGCCGGAGCCGTTGTCGCCGAAGAGCGGCTTGGGCATGAAGGTCGCGGTCTTGCCGGCCGCCCAGGCGGTGTTCTTGACGATGTACTTGAAGAGCTGCAGCTGGTCGCCGGCGTGCAGCAGGGTGGAGAACCTGTAGTTGATCTCAGCCTGGCCGGCGGTGCCCACCTCGTGGTGCGAACGCTCGACGGTGAAGCCGGTGTCGATCAGCTTGCGGACGATCTGGTCGCGCAGGTCGGCGTAGTGGTCGACCGGCGGCACCGGGAAGTAGCCACCCTTGTACGGGGTCTTGTAGCCCCGGTTGCCGCCCGGCTCCTCGCGACCGGTGTTCCAGGCGCCCTCGATCGAGTCGATGTAGTAGAACGACTGGTTGGCGGAGGTCTCGTGCCGGATCGAGTCGAAGATGTAGAACTCCGCCTCCGGGCCGAAGTACGCCGTGTCGGCGATGCCGCTGGCCGCCAGGTAGGCCTCGGCCTTCTTCGCCACGTTGCGCGGGTCCCGGGAGTACGCCTCGCGGGTGAACGGGTCGTGGATGAAGAAGTTCAGCGCCACCGTCTTCTCGGCGCGGAACGGGTCGACGAAGGCGGTGGCGACGTCGGGCAGCAGCAGCATGTCCGACTCGTGGATCGCCTGGAACCCGCGGATCGACGATCCGTCGAAGGCCAGACCGTCGGTGAAGACCGACTCGTCGAAGGACTCGACCGGCAGGTTGAAGTGCTGCATCACGCCGGGCAGGTCACAAAAACGTACGTCGACGAACTTCACGTCCTCATTCTTGAGGTATCGCAGGAGTTCCTCGGGATTGGCGAACACACGTCCTCCTGGCACGTCCACTGGTGGCTAGGCTGCTGGCGACGCTATGGCCATGCGATTGCCCGAGCATGTCTCTGTTGTTTCCGCCGTGTTACGGCATCTGCGGAGCGTGATCATACCTGGTGTCCGGCTGGTTCCGCTGCGGATGTTACCTGATTCAGGGCTATTAGCCAGCTTCGCCGCGTCTTATGGCGCTTTCTGGAGATCGGCGACACCGCCCCGGGTGCCCCGCCAGCTGGCCCGGACGGATGCGGATACCCTGGTTTCCCGTGGCGATGACCGACGATCCGACGGCCCCGGCCGCCCCCGCGGCCGACCGGAACTTCTCCCCGCCGAGCCTGGCCCGTCGGTTCGGCGCGCTGCTCGTCGACTGGGCGCTCTGCGCGATGATCGCCTCGTTCTTCGCCGACCCGGTCACCGACGGCTGGCCGCCGGTCCTGGTCCTGATTCTCGAGTACGCCGTCTTCGTCGGCCTCTTCGCGCAGACTCCGGGCATGTGGGTCTCCCGGCTGCGCTGTGTCGCGTACGACGACGGCGGGCGGATCGGAGTGCCCCGGGCACTGCTCCGGGGGATCTTGCTCAGCCTGGTGGTGCCGCCGCTGCTGATGGACGAGCGCCGTCGCGGCCTGCACGACCGGCTGGTGGGTTCGGTCGTGGTGACGATGCCGGGCGCGAAGCCGGCGCGCTGACTCCCGAGCGCTGAACCCGGTGGGGCCGGTCTCTGGGCCCACTGGGAAAGAAATCGACGGCACGTTATGGCGTGCCGGTCCCGGGGGCCGGTACTGTATCGATCCAGAAGGGTTCTGGATCGATACAGAAGGAGGGGTGCCCCCGGTGTCGCCGAAGCCGACCCTGCAGACCGTGGCAGATGCGGTCGGGGTCTCCCGCAGCACGGTCTCGAACGCCTACAGTCGCCCCGACCAGCTCTCTCCTGAACTACGACGGCGGATCCACGACGCCGCACGGCAACTCGGTTACCCCGGGCCGGACCCGACCGCCCGGTCGCTGCGCCGGGGCCGGGTCGGCTCCATCGGGGTGCTGTTCACCTCGGCCCTCTCGTACGCGTTCACCGACCCGTACGCGGTGCAGTTCCTGCGCGGGGTGGCCGAGACGGCGGAGCGGTACGCCAGCAACCTGCTACTGGTCCCGATCTCCGAGGCGGACGAGGAGGCCGCTGTCCGGGCGGTGCACAACGCCTCCGTCGACGGGTTCTGCGTCTACTGCGTACCGGCCTGGCACGGCGCGCTGGCCGCGACCCGGTCCCGGGGACTGCCGGTGGTGGCGGCCGAACGGCCTGCCGAGGTGACCCCGGACGCGATGTACGTCGGCATCGACGAGTCGGCGGCCGCCCGGGCGGTCGGGGAGCACGTCGCCCGGCTCGGGCACCGACGGGTCGCGGTCGTCTCCGACTTCCTCGTCGCCGAGCGGCGGACCGGCCCGGTCGCCCTGGACGGGCCGACCGCGATCCGGTACGACGTCACCCGCGAGCGGCTGCGCGGGTTCCTGGCCGGGCTGTCCGGGGCCGGCGTCGGCTGGTCGGATCTGCTGCTGGTCAACGCGAGCGCGAACAGTCGGACCGAGGGGGCGTACGCGGCGGCGTACGCGTTGGACCGGTCGGACCCGCCGACCGCGGTGCTGGCCGTGACCGATCTGCTCGCCCTCGGTGTTCTCGACGCCGTCACCGCGCGCGGCCTGCGACCCGGCCGGGATGTCTCGGTGACCGGCTTCGACGACATTCCCGAGGCCGCCGCCGCGGCCCTCACCACCGTCCGGCAGCCGGCGGTGGAGAAGGGACGGATCGCCGGCGGCCTGCTGCTCGACCCACCGGACGACGGCTCCGCCCGCCAGGTGCTGCTCCCCACCGAACTGGTCCGCCGGGCCTCGACCGGCCCCGTCGAAGGGAACTGACCATGGACTACCTGAGCCTCCACCTCGCGGTGGGCGCAACCGAACGGCACGTGCTCTCCGCCCGCCCGGACGCGCCGGTCCGGGACGACCAGCCCCGACCGGTCCGGCTCGCCCGGATCCGTCAGGTCACCGCCGGAGCGCTGCACCACATCGCGGACCGGATCACGCCGGAGCGGACGACTCGCCCGGCGCCGGTTGGTTCGCCCCAGGTCACCCGGGCCGCCTGCTCGGCCTGACCCTGACCCCGGTGACCGGCGACGGTCTCGCTGGCGGCTGGCCGCTGGCGGCGGACCGGTCTGCCGGGCGGGAGAGGTTACCGGCCCCGCATCTGTCGGAAGGCGCCCTTCGGCGGACGCATGTTCTTCGGGATGGCGCCCTTCGGCAGCTGCGGCCGGGCGGCGGAGAGCGCCTTGAGGCGCCGGTCGAGGGAGTTCACGTCCTTGCCGCTGAGGTTGCGGGGCAACCGCATCAGGGTCATCCGCATCTTGCGGATCGACAGCTCGTTCTCGCCCTGGCCGATGACGTAGTCGTACAGCGGCGCGGTGCCGATCACCTTGGCCAGCCGGCGCTTCTCCTGGCCCAGCATGCTGCGGGTGCGCTGCGGGTTCCCCTCGGCCAGCAGGATCACCCCGGGACGGCCGATGACCAGGTGCACCATGTCCATCTGGGTGGTCGAGCTGATGGCCGGCGTCACCCGCCAGCCGCCGCGCATGTTCTCCAGGATCGACGCCGCCGCGCCCGGCTGCCCCTCGGCGGCGTTCATCATCGCCGCGTTGGAGCGCAGGTTCAGCACGATCAGCAGGGCGAGCAGGGCGAGCAGGATGCCGATCGGCAGCCACAACCAACCCCACTGCAGTACCGCGACCACGGTGAGCGCGACCGGGACGAGCACCGCGACGGCGGCGAGCGGCACGAACCACTTGTCGCGTTTGGCGGTGAACGAGAACACCATCCCGATCTGCTTCAGCCGCTGGCCGAACGACACCTTCTCCTGCGCCTTTGCCATGCGAGGGAGTCTAGTGGCCCGATCCGCGACGGCTGGCCCCCGGCTGCCCGCTACGCCCCGGCCGGCGGTCAGCAGCCGTCCGGCGCGGTCCGCCGGCTGCCCCCGGCCGCCCGCCGCGGTCCGTGGCGCGTACCAGGACGAGGTAAGGACCTTACGCCCGGCGTCGGTTCCGGCGGTGCGGGGTTGAGGAGGTCCGGCGGTGCGACATGGGGTCGTACGCCAATGTGCCGGGCCCACCTTCGCCCGGAGAGTCGACATCGTCAGGAAGCGAGTCCACCGGGACGGAGACCACGATGTTCAGCACGGACCCCCACCTCCTCCTCACCCTGCACCACACGCACGCCGACGACCTACGGGCCGAGGCCGCCGCCGACCGGCTGGCCCGGTCCGTGTCCCGGCGGCGATGGTCGAACCGGACCCGTCTCGGGTCGCGGCGCCGTCGTACCGGCGTGGCATGCTCGACCTCGTGACCCCCCGCGCCGCCAGCGCCGTCCTCGTCGGCCGTCAGTCCGAACTCGCCCTGCTGCGCGACGCGCTCAAGCGGGTCCGGGCCGACGAGCCGGCGGCGATGCTGGTCGGCGGGGAGGCCGGGGTCGGCAAGACCCGGCTGATCGAGGAGTTCGGGCGGTACGCGGTCGCCGAGGGCGGCCGGCTCCTGCTCGGCCAGTGTCTCGAACTCGGCGAGGAGGGGCTGCCCTTCGCGCCGTTCGCCGCCGCGCTGCGGCAGGTCCTGCGCACCGACGGGCCGGCCGCGTTCGACGGCTACGAGCGGGACTTCGCCCGGCTCCTGCCGGAACTGGGCCGGCTGACCACGACCGGGCCGGTCGACAACCCCGACCGGCCGGTCCAGTCCGGGCCGGGCCTGGTGCTGGACGCGCACCGGGGCTACCTGTTCGAACTGGTCGCCGGGCTCTTCACCCGGCTCGCCGCCGAGCGGCCGCTGGTCCTGGTGATCGAGGACCTGCACTGGGCCGACCGGTCCACCCGGGACCTGATCGCCTTCCTGGCCCGGGTGGTACGACCGGACCGGATGTTGCTGATCTGCACCTACCGCTCGGACGAGCTGCACCGTGGGCATCCGCTGCGGCCGTTCCTCGCCGAACTCGACCGGGCACGGGGCGTGGAACGGGTGGAACTGAACCGGTTGGACCGGGAGGGCACCGGCCAGGTCCTGGCCGACCTGCTCGGCGCCGAACCGACCGCCCGGGCCGTCGACACGATCCACGACCGGACCCAGGGCAACCCCTTCTTCATCGAGGAGCTCGCCGCCGCCGGTGACCCGCAGGGCTGTGCCGATCTGCCCGACACCCTGCGCGATCTGCTGCTCGCCCGGGTCGACCGGTTGCCCGAGCCGGCCCAGCGAATGCTGCGGATCGCCGGTGCCGGCGGCACCCGGATCGCCCACGAGTTGCTCGCCGCGGTCGCCGGGGTGCCGGAGGTGGAACTGGAGGCCGCGCTGCGGGCCGCGGTCGCCGCACAACTTGTCGTCGCCGACCCGGACGGCGGCTACGAGTTCCGGCACGCGCTGGTCCGGGAGGCCGTACACGAGGACCTGCTGCCCGGCGAGCACGCCCGGTTGCACGCCCGGTACGCGGCCGCCATCGAGGCGAAGCCGCAGCTGGTCGCCGACGGCCGGGCCCCGGCCGAGCTGGCCCACCACTGGTACGCGGCACACGACTTCCCCCGGGCGTTGACCGCCACCTGGGCCGCCGCCGAGGCCGCCGGTTCCCGCTACGCGTACGCGGAGCAGGGGCGGCTGCTCGAGCGGGTGCTGGAACTCTGGGAGCAGGTGCCGGACGCCGACCGGCGGTTGGGTCTGGACCACGTCAGTGTGCTCGAGGCGACCCTGGTCGCGACCTCGACCGCCGGCGACTACTCCCGGGCGGTGACCCTGACCCGGGCCACCCTCGGCGAGCTGGATCAGGCGGCGGAGCCCGCCCGGGCCGCCCGGGTGCTGCTGCTGCGGGGTCGACTCCTGCGCACCCTCGGCAAGGCGGACGGCAGCGCCGAGGTCCGGCAGGCGTACGCGTTGGCGGTGGGGGCGACCGACGATCCGGGGCGGCCCCGGCTGCTCGCCGACATCGCCTTCCAGGCGGCCCGGGTGGACCGGGAGGAGGGCGCCAGGATCGCCGAGGAGGCGATGGTGGCGGCCCGGGCCTCGGGGCGGGACGACGCGTTGACCGCCGCCACCCTGGCCGCCGGCTGGGTCTGCGGACGACGGGACGTCGCCCTGGCCGACCTGCGTCGGGCGGAGCGGCTCGCCCGGACGACGGGCGACTCACAGACCCTGGTGACCGCACTGGTCACCATCTCCGACGGGCTCTGCGAGCTCGGCCGGTACGCCGAGTCGGCCGAGGCGGCGGCGACCGGGATGGTCGAGGCCCGGCGGGTGGGGCTCAGCCGTTCGACCGGTGCCTTCCTGCTTTCCAACCAGGCCGAGGCGTTGATCGCACTGGGTCGCTGGGACGAGGCCGACGAGTTGTGCGGCGAGGCCGCCCGCCTCGACCTGCCCGGCGTCACCGGCCACCACTGGCTGCAGCTGCGGGCCTGGCTGCACCTGGCCCGGGGGCGGGTCGACGCCGAGGAACTGGTCACCCGGGCGTTGGCGTTCCTGCGCCGGCCGTACTTCGCGCCGGAGATGCCGCTGTACGAGCTGCGGGTCGAGGCGGCGCTGCTCGCCGGTGACCTGCCGGCGGCGCTCGCCGCCGCCCACGTGCTGCTCGACCAGCCGCTCTACCGCTACCCCCGGTACGGCTGGCCGGCCCTGGCCGTCGCCGCCCGGGTCGCCCGGGCCACCGACGACGCGGAACTGTGGGAACGGGTCGCGGTGGCGACACACCGGCTCACCGCCCGCTACCCCGCCGAGCTGGCCTGCGCCGCCGAGGTGTCGGCCATGCTCGCCAACTTCGCCGGATTCCCCGGTGGCGCCGGCTCCGCCGGTCCAGGACTTTCCGCCGGCTCCGCCGGTCCAGGACTTCCCGCCGGGGAGACCAGCTCGGGGTCGGCGCTGAGCCGGTGGCAGCAGGCGGTGACGGCCTGGCGGGCGGACGGGCAGCCGTACCCGCTGGCCCGGACGCTGGTCGGTCTGGCCGAGGTGGCGGCCGCGGCGGGGGACCGGGGGCAGGCTGCCGCCGCGCTGACCGAGGCGGCCGGGATCGCGGCGGAGTTGGCCGCCGTACCGTTGGCGGAGCAGGTGGCGACGTTGCGCCGGCGGCTCGGGCTGCGGGACGGGACGGTGTCCGGTCCGGAACAGCTCACCGCGCGGGAGCGGGAGGTGCTGCGCCTGGTCGCGGAGGGATACAGCAACCGCCGGATCGCCCAACTGCTCTACATCTCACCGAAGACCGCGAGTGTGCACGTCTCCCGGATCATCGCCAAACTGGACGTCGCCAACCGGATCGAGGCGGCGGCGGTCGCGCACCGCCTCGGCCTGCTGGCACACGGGTCAGGAGAGCCGGTCACCAGCGGATGAGACCGCGGCCGCGTCGGCCGGGTCAGCTGGGTCAGCTGGGTGTCCCGGGTCCGGTGGTCGGGTCGTGTCGGGCGGTCGGGGCAGCACCGGGGCGGCCCGGCCGGTGCCGTGGTCACCGGGGGTCCGTTCCTCGTGGTACTCCTCCTCGACGTTGACCTCCCACACGTCGTGCGTGGTCCCGTCCAGGATGTTCGACACCGACAGCAGCGCGGTCATCATCGAGTGGTCGGCGTTGTTGTAGCGGTGCATGCCGTTGCGCCCGACCGGGTGCACGTTCGGCACCTCGGCGGCCAGCCAGTTCCGGATGGTGGCGACGTTCTCCCGGTACGTGAAGTCGTAGAACGGGTAGGCCCGGGGCATCCGGACCACGTACCCGGTCTCCACCGATCCGGGCCGGACCAGTCCGAGTCGTTCGAGTTCGGCGGTGCCGAGGGCGACCAGTTCGTCGTCCGGGCTGTTCCACAGCTCGTCGCCGATGTTGAGGAAGTACTCCAGTCCCAGGCAGGTACGACCGTTCTTCACCAGGTACGGCGACCAGGAGCCGAAGTTCTGGATCCGGCCGACCTTGACCTCCGGGGCGTGGATGTAGATCCAGTTGTCCGGGAAGCTGAACTCCTCGGGCACCACCAGCGCGACGGTCAGGAAGTCCCGGTAGTGCAGGCCTCGGGCGGCGGCGACCACCGGCGCCGGGGCGGGCGGGTCCATCGCCAGCACCAGGTGCGAGATCGGCATCGACGAGATGATGTGGTCGGCCTCGACCCGGCGTTCGCCGTCCGGTCCGACGACGGTGACCCCGACCGCCCGGCCCGCCGTCCGGTGCACGGTGCCGACCCGGGTGTTCAGGCTGACCGTGCCGCCGCGCTTCTCCACGTGCGCGGCACAGTGCTCCCACATCATCCCGGGGCCGTACTTCGGGTAGTTGAACTCCTCGATCAGGCTGGTGATGTCCTTCTGGTTGCGCTTGGGCAGCAGGGCGTTCAGCACCGCGTTGGAGAGCGAGAGGTTCTTGATCCGCTGGGCGGCCCAGTCCGCGGAGAGCGCGGTCGCGGGGACACCCCACAGCTTCTCGTTGTACGTCTTGAAGAAGTGGTTGAAGAGTCGTCGGCCGAACCGGGCGGTGACCCAGCCGGCGAGGTGGGACTGGTCCTTCGGCGGGGAGAGCTTGGCCCAGAGGTACGAGCCGACGCAGCGGACCGCCTCCAGCAGCCCCAGGTTGCGCAGCGCGTTGCCGGCCTTCAGCGGATAGTCGTACAGCTTGCCCCGGTAGTAGATCCGACTCATCCGGGGTCGCAGCAGGAAGTCCTCGTCGGACAGGATCTCGTGCCACAGTGCCTCGACCTGTGGCACCTTCGTGAAGAAGCGATGACCGCCGATGTCGAAGCGCCACCCGTCGCGCTCGACGGTGCGGCTGATCCCGCCCACCACCTCGTCGGCCTCGACCACCTCGACCGTGGCGTTGCGCTTGGTCAGCTCGTACGCTGCGGTCAGGCCCGCCGGGCCGGCTCCGATGATTATGGTGTGGGGCGCCGTCATGCTTCTATTCATCACCTTCGACGTGTTGCCGGCAAGTATCCGACAGAAGACGGCCGGAATCTAGCACGGTCGAAGGTTCGGGAACGGGCGCGTCGCCGACGCCGGTACCGGGGTGCCGGCGCCGGTCGTTCCGGCGTACCCGACACGCCCGGTGAACGGCGTGGTGCGGTGCGTGAGTGAGGTGCGGCGGCTGGCGCGCGCGGACCCGGCGAGCCGGGCAGGGCGTCAGCCGACGGTCGGCGTCGGCACCGCGCGGGCCTCGACGGCCTGCTGGTAGAGCCGACCAGCCCGGTACGACGACCGGACCAGCGGCCCGCTCATCACCCCGGCGAAGCCGATCTGCTCGGCCTCCTCGCGCAGCTCGACGAACTCCTCCGGCCGGACCCACCGCTCGACCGGGTGGTGCCGGGGGGTCGGGCGCAGGTACTGGGTGATGGTGACCAGTTCGCAGCCGGCGGCGTGCAGGTCACGCAGCGCCTGGGAGACCTCGGCGCGGTCCTCGCCGAGCCCGAGGATCAGGTTCGACTTGGTCACCAGGCCGGCGTTCCGGGCCTGGGTGAGCACGTCCAGCGAGCGCTCGTAGCGGAATCCCGGCCGGATCCGCTTGAAGATCCGGGGCACCGTCTCGACGTTGTGTGCGAGCACCTCCGGACGGGACCCGAAGACCTCGGCGAGCTGGTCGGGGTTGGCGTTGAAGTCGGGGATCAGCAGCTCCACGCCGCAGTGCGGCAGGGACTCGAGGGCGCCCTCGCCGCCGGCCGCCCCGTCGCGCGGGGTCAGGGCGTGGATCTGGCGGACCGTCTCGGCATACAGCCAGGCGCCGCCGTCCGGCAGGTCGTCGCGGGCGACCCCGGTGACCGTGGCGTAGCGCAGTCCCATCGTGGCCACCGACTCGGCGACCCGACGCGGCTCGTCCGCGTCGAAGTCGGCCGGCTTGCCGGTGTCGATCTGGCAGAAGTCACAGCGCCGGGTGCACTGGTCGCCACCGATCAGGAAGGTCGCCTCGCGGTCTTCCCAGCACTCGTAGATGTTGGGGCAGCCGGCCTCCTGGCAGACCGTGTGCAGCCCCTCCCGGGAGACCAGGCCCCGGAGGTCGGTGTACTCCGGGCCCATCTTCGCCTTGACCTTGATCCACGACGGCTTGCGTTCGATCGGCGTGGCGGCGTTGCGGGCCTCCACCCGGAGCAGTCGACGCCCCTCGGGCGCGACGGGCGAGCTGGCGCGGTTCTCCGAGGCGGTGGCGACGCTTCCCCGTCCGGCAGCGGTGGCGGCGGGAGGCGCGGAGTACTCGATGGTCACGAATCCGAGCCTACGCGTACCAGGTCGGCCGATCGACCAGAGGCGACCGGACTCACGTACCGAACCGGGTGATGCCACTCACGCGGCCGGTGCCGGCCCGCTCGACCCGGCACCGGGACGGGCGGACGGAAAACGGTTGCGGCCGTTCCGGTGCCCTGGGCTACGCTGCCGGCAGAGCGATGACGGAGCCGAGTACCACCTCGACCACCGGAGTCGAGAGAGTCACCAGCCGCTGTGAGGTGATCTCCGGCCGGGGCTGGGAAGACCCTCCTGAGCTGCGGGAAGAACGACGTCTCGGCGTCCAGTAGAACCCGCCGTACGGCCCACGTGACGGGCTGTGAAAGAGGCCGTCGATCCGACGGCGAAGGTGTGGTGGCACCGCGAGTTCCCGCTCGCCCACACCCCCCGGGGTCCGGTCGACGTACCGCGCACGGAGGGCCGTTCGTGGGCGTCGCGACGATTCGAGGAGTTTCCCGTGCCACATGTCCGCCCCACGACCCTGCCCGAGCGGGTCAGCTCCACGACCCCGCCCGACCGGGTTCTCACCACGACCCTGCCGCAACGGGTCGGTACGACCGTGACCGTCGCCGGCTGGGTACACCGCCGGCGACAACTGAAATCCGTGACGTTTCTGATCGTCCGGGACGCCGCCGGCCTGGCCCAGGTCGTGGTCACCGACGCCGACCTGCGGGCCCGGCTGGCTGAACTGACCGAGGAGTCGGTGGTCGAGGTCACCGGCGAGGTGGTCGGCAATCCCGCCGCGCCCGCCGGAGTCGAGCTGGTGACCCCGACCGTACGCCCGCTCGGCGTCCCGGCGGCACCGCCACCGTTCGACGTCTACCGCCCCGAACTGACCGCGTCGCTGCCCACCCAGCTCGACCACGCGGCGGTGGCGTTGCGCCACCCCACCCGTTCCGCCGCGCTGCGGATCTCCGCCGCCCTGGTGGCGGGCTTCCGGTCCACCCTGGACGGGTACGGCTTCGTCGAGGTGCAGACCCCGAAGATCGTGGCCTCGGCGACCGAGAGCGGGGCGAACGTCTTCGCTATCGACTACTTCGGTCGGCCCGGTTACCTGGCCCAGTCACCCCAGTTCTACAAACAGATGCTGGTCGGGGTGCTGGAACGGGTCTACGAGGTCGGGCCGGTGTTCCGGGCCGAGCCACACGACACCACCCGGCACCTGGCCCAGTACACCTCGCTCGACGTCGAGCTGGGCTTCGTCACCGACCACCGGGACGTGATGCGGATCCTGCGCGACGTGCTGGCCGGCATGCTCGACGGCCTGCCGGCGCGGGCCGGGGCTGCGCTGGCGACCCTCGGCGTCGAGCCGCCGAGGGTGCCGGCCGAGATCCCGGCGGTGCACTTCACCGAGGCGTTGGCGATCGCCGGGGCGCCGGCCGACGAACCGGACCTCGCCCCGGCCCACGAACGGGCTCTGGGGGAGTGGGCACGCTCGGAGCACGGCTCCGACTTCCTCTTCGTCACCGGCTATCCGATGGCCAAGCGCCCCTTCTACACCCACCCGGCCACCGTCGACGCGCCGGACGGCGGGCCGCGGGAGACGTACTCGAACGGTTTCGACCTGCTCTTCCGCGGCGTCGAACTGGTCACCGGCGGCCAGCGGCTGCACCGGTACGACGACTGTCTCGCCGCGCTCGCCGCCCGGGGCGAGGACCCGGAACCGTACCGGTCCTACCTGGACACCTTCCGGTACGGCATGCCGCCGCACGGCGGCTTCGCGATCGGCCTGGAACGGATGGTGGCCCGGCTGGTCGGCGCCGGCAACGTCCGGGAGGTCACCGCCTTCCCCCGCGACCTGCACCGACTCGCCCCGTAGCGGGACGGGTGCCTCGGTTCTGGTGGTGGCTGGGACACCTCAGCCGAGCAGGGTCGGCAGGTGTCGCTCGACGACCGGGAGGACCTCGGCGACGGTCACCTGGCGACCCAGTTCGGCGCTGAGCGAGGTGGTGCCGGCGTCCCGGATGCCGCACGGCACGATCCGGTCGTAGGCGGAGAGGTCACAGTCGCAGTTGATGGAGAAGCCGTGCTGGGTCACGCCCCGGGAGACCCGCAGGCCGAGGGCGGCGACCTTGCGGTCTGGGCCACGCTCGTCGGCGGGAACCCAGACGCCGCTGCGGCCCTTGATCTCGACCCGCTGGGCGGTGGTCAGCCCCAGTTCGTGGCAGACGTCGACCATCAGCTGTTCGGTACGTCGGACGAACGCGACGACGTCCACCGGCAGTCCGGTGTCCGCGCCGGGGAGCTTGATGATCGGGTAGCCGACCAGTTGCCCCGGACCGTGCCAGGTGATCTTGCCGCCGCGGTCGACGTCGATCACCGGGGTGCCGTCGGTCGGCCGGTCCCACGGCTCGGTGCGCTTGCCTGCGGTGTAGACGTTCGGGTGTTCGAGCAGGAGGACGGTGTCCGGCCGTTCGCCGTTGACGACCGCCTCGTGCACCCGGCGCTGCTCGTCCCACGCGGCCAGATAGTCGACCGTACCCAGGCGGATGCTGGTCAGCTCGGCAATTGTGCTGCTCACCGGCCCAGTTTAGTTCGCTACCGGCGGGTCGGGTCGGTACGTGGTCGGGGTCACCGGACGGCACGGCCGGGCCGCCCCGGCATGATGCCCCGATGACGACGCTCTCGCTCGGACTGGTCGTGGTGCACTCGGTGGTCTCGGCGCTGTGGCTGGGATCGATGGCGTACAGCCTTTTTGTGCTGCAACCCAAACTGCCCCGGATCGTCGACGCCGCCGCCCCGCCGGTCGGCGAGCAGGCCCGGCCGGTCGAGGAGGCGCGGCAGGCCCAGCGGGTGGAGGAGCCCCAGCGGGTGCTGGCGCACGGCAACCGCTGGCGGGTCGCCGCCCTGATCGGGGTGCTCTGGGCGACCGGCCTCGGGCTGGTTCTGCAGGCGCCGGAGCGTACGGCCGGCTGGTGGGCGGCGGTGGCCGGCAAGGGCGTACTGCTGGCCGGCGCGACCGGCCTCTTCTGGTGGATCTCCTGGCGGGGCTGGCCGCGTCGGGTCTTCGCCCTCCCCGCCGAACTGCCGGCACTCCAACGCCGGTTCCGGCGGGTCGCGTTGACCATGTGCGGGCTGGTCGGCGCGGCGTACCTGCTTGGTCTGCTGACCGCGCACTGAGCGTGGCGGCCGCGCCGTCCGCCCGAGGACGTCAGGAGGCCGGCACCCGCCAGAGCCAGACGTCGGAGACCTGTTCGGGCGGGCCGAGCAGTTGGGTGGTGGCGTCCAGCACGGCGTCCGGGTGCAGCGGGAACTTCGTACCGTGCATCTGCGGATCGAGCACCACCACCTGGACCCGCCAGTAGCGCAGGTCGTCCCGGGCGGCGGCCCGGTCGGCATCGGTGATCGTCGGCACGACCCCGGTCTTGGCCACCTCGGCCAGCAGGGTGTCGGTGGGGCGGGGCACCGGCCCGATCCGGCCCCGGCCGTCGGGGCCGCCGGGACCGAGGAAGAACCCGGACGGGATGGCGAACTCGCCCTGCCGGTTGGCCAGGGCGTACGCCTGCCAGCGTTGTCCGTCCGGGGTCAGGTCGATGGTGAGCGGGACCGGGGTGAGTACACCGCCGGGGGAGACGTACTGCCGCCAGACGCCGGAGGTGATGAACTCCGGCAGCGGCTCCCGTTGCACGGTCAGCAGGGGCGTCGGTACGAGCGGCAGCAGCGCCACCGCGAAGCCGGCGAGCCAGCCGGCCCGGGCCCGCCGCGACGGCGGCCGGGTCCGGAGCGCGTCGACGGTGTGCGCCAGCAGCAGCCCGACCAGCGGCGCCACCACCAGGGCGAGCCGGGACGGCAGCGCGGCGTTGAACACCGGCAGGTGCCCGAGCAGGGCGTACGGCAGCGGCACGTCGGTGCGTACCTCGAAGATCTTCACTCGGGGGCCCCAGGAGAGCACGGTGAAGACGAGCGCCGTCACCCCGAGCGCCCGCAGGGTGGCCCGGCGGGCCGGGTCGGCGTGCCGCCACAGCACGGTGAAGCAGACCACGGCCAGGACCAGCAGCGCAACGCCGAGGAAGGAGTTCTCCTCGGTCGGGTTCGGGGCCAGTGAGGTGCCGAGCCCGGCCTGTCCGGCCAGGCTCCGCTGGGGGTACGCCCCGTACGCGGCGATGTCCTCGGCGTGGATGACCGGGTCGAAACCGGTGCCGTGGAAGCCCTGCGGTCCCATGAAGTGCAGCCAGAGCGGGTACGCCAGCAGTGCGAACGCCACCACGGCGGTGACCCCGAGGCCGCGCAGGAAGTCTGGCAGCACGGCCCGGGCCTCGGCGCGACGGGACCGGTGGGCAGCCCAGGTGCCGAGGAAGACCCCGCAGGCGAGGGCGGTGAAGAAGAGTCCCTCGGCGGCGATGGAGAAGGCGACCGCGACGAGGATTCCGAGCAGGATTCCGTTGCGTGGCCATTGGCCGGGTCGGCGCAGCCGGAGCACGCCCCAGACCAGCACCGGGGCGATCCAGCCGGCGCTCCAGTTCAGGTGGGCGTTGGCGTGCGCGACGAGGCCGGGCGCGAAGCCGATGAAGACCCCGCCGAGCAGGGCGGCCGGGGTGCTCCGGACGAGGTGCCGGGAGAGCAGCCAGTACCAGGCGAGGGCGCTGCCGGCGAGGTTGAGGGTGAGCACCACGAGGAAGGTCGCCGGCGGCCCGATCAGCCAGGTCAGCGGGGCGAAGACCACCGCGTACACGGTGATCGAGGTGTTCACCGCGAGGTTGACCCCGTCCGGCACGTTCATCAGGTCGGTGAAGAACGGGTTCTGACCGTGGCTGAGCACGTGGCCGCCGTACGCCAGCAGCCACTCGAAGAGGGCCTGGTCGCTGGCGTTGACGGTGATCGCCCGCCCGTTCGGGTCGAGCCAGAGGCCGCTCGTCACCCAGAAGGCCCCGACGACCGCGATCACGGCGGCGGTCAGGTCCGCCCGGCGCCGTCCCGGTCGGTCGGGGGTGGCGGTGGCGGGCGGGGGCTGCGGGGTCGACCCGGCGAGCGCGGGCGGGGAGAGCGGCACCTGCCGGAGGTTACCAACCCGGGGCCGACACGCCGAGGAAGCCGGGCACCTTGACGGCTGTGATGGAAATGATTTCCAATTGAATTAATGGCTCAACGTGGAAGGAAAGGACGTCGAACGTGAAAGTCTCCTTTGTCGGTAAGGGAGGTAGCGGCAAGACCACCCTGGCGGCGCTCTTCACCCGCCACCTCGCCGCGGCCGACCCGCCCGCCGGAACCCGCGGTCCGGATCCCGGCGGCCCGGTCGGTCCGGGCCGTTCCGGCGGTCCGGACGAAACGTCCGGGCGGCCGCCGCTGCTCGCCATCGACGCGGACATCAACCAGCACCTCGCGGTCGCGCTCGGCGCGACCGAGACCGAGGCGGCCCGGCTGCCCGCACTCGGCGACCACCTCGCCGAGATAAAGGAGTACCTGCGGGGCGACAACCCCCGGATCTCCTCGGCGGCGGCGATGGTCAAGACCACCCCGCCGGGGCGCGGCTCACGGCTGCTCACCGTCGACGGCGTCAACCCGGTCTACGACCGCCTGGTCCGCGAGGTGGGCGGGGTACGGCTCGCGGTCACCGGTCCGTTCGGCGCCGAGGACCTCGGGGTCGCCTGCTACCACGCCAAGGTCGGCGCGGTCGAACTGCTGCTCAACCACCTGGTCGACGGCCCGGGCGAGTACGTCGTGGTGGACATGACCGCCGGCGCCGACTCGTTCGCCTCCGGACTGTTCACCCGGTTCGACACCACCTTCCTGGTCTGCGAGCCGACGCTGCGCAGCGTCGCCGTCTACCGGCAGTACGTCGGTCACGCCCGCGCCTTCGGGGTCCGGGTGCACGTCGTCGGCAACAAGGTCGACGATCCCTCGGACGTCGACTTCCTCCGCGAACACGTCGGGGCCGACCTGCTCACCTGGCTGACCCGGTCACGTCACGTCAGGAATGCGGAGCGGGGCGCCCCGGAGCCCCTGGACACCCTGGAACCGGCCAACCGGGCGGCCCTGGACACGCTCCGGGCGACCGTCGACGCCCAGGACCGGGACTGGGCGACGTACCACCGGCACGCGGTCGAGTTCCACCTGCGCAACGCGGTGGCCTGGGCCAACGAACGGGTCGGCGAGGACCTCGCCAACCAGGTCGACCCGGAGTACGTACCCGGGCCGCGACTCCCGGTCCACTGACCGGCACCCGCTCCCGGTCCACTGACCGGCACCCGTACCCGTAATCCGAACAGAAGGAGTTCAGCATGTCCCTCGACGTACCCACCACTCTGCTGGAGCGGGCCGAAGCCGGCCAGGTCGACGACGCCGAGTTCGTCGACTGTGTCCGGCAGTCCCTGCCGTACGCCTGGGCGGTGGTCTCCGAGGTGGCCGCCCGGGCGCACGCCACCGCGGCCGACTTCGCCGACCACGCGGTCCCGCCGCCGAGTGAGGCCGACCGTGGGCAACTGCTCCGGGCGCTGGCCAGCGACGCTATCCGGGGTGGCCTGGAACGGCACTTCGGGGTCCGACTCGCGTTCCAGAACTGCCACCGGGTCGCGGCGTTCAAGCCGGCCGCGGTCGGCGGTGTGACGTACCAGCGGTTCGTCTCCCCGCTGGCCCAGATCCGCAACCAGTCGCCGGAGCTGCGCGACTGCTGAGGGTGGGCAGGGCTTGGTCCGGTCGCCGCCGGCGACCGGACCAAGCCCTGCCGCACCGCGTCGCCGTGGCACCCACCCGGCTACGTCGGTCAGGTCCGGTCCGGGCGGCGTCGGGTGACGACGATCGCCAGGGTGCCGACCGGCAGCGGCAGGAGGCCGAGCAGCACGCCGAGCAGCAGCCCGGCCGCGCCGGGGCCGCAGGTCCGAGAGAGCTTCCGTCCGGTACGAAACATGAAGCAATCCTCGCGACCCTTTCGGATTCCGCAGGCGCCAATGAGCGGATACTGCCTTTCGGGGCACCCGGTCGCCGCCGTCCCCGCTGGCCCGGTCCATGGGGTCCGAACTCATCTTGATATCGGCAAATGTGTGACTCCGCGCCATGTCGCCGGTTCGTCCATCGGTCGTAACGTCTCGGCAACTTTGGAGTGCTCGTCCCCCCGGCGGCTGGCCAACCGGCCCGCCAAGCCCCGCACCCCCGTCCGGAGGCCACCACCCATGCGCCGCTACCCCGCCCTCCTGGCCCGCCTCGCGCGGGCCGCCCTCGTCCCCGTCCTGGCCGCCGCGACCGTGCTCACCGTCGCCGCGCCCGCGCAGGCCGCCACCCTCACCCAGGTCACCGGCTTCGGCTCCAACCCCGGCAACCTCACCATGTACGCCTACCGCCCGGACGGCCTGCCGGCCGGCGCGCCAGCGGTCGTCCTGTTGCACGGCTGCGCGCAGAACGCCAACGGCTACTTCAGCAACTCCGGCTGGCGCAAGTACGCCGACCAGTGGGGATTCGCGCTGATCGTGCCGGAGCAGAAGTCGGCGAACAACGCGACCTCCTGCTTCAACTGGTTCGAGACCGGTGACACCAGCCGGGGCCAGGGCGAGGCGCTGTCGATCCGGCAGATGGTCGAGCACGCCCGGACCAGTTTCGGTGTCGCCGCCGACCGGGTGTACGTCAGCGGACTCTCCGGCGGCGGGGCGATGGTCGCCGCGATGCTGGCCGCCTACCCGGACGCCTTCGCCGGCGGTTCCGTGGTCGCCGGTATCCCGTACCGCTGCGCCACCACCATGGTCAACGCGTTCAGCTGCATGAACCCGGGTGTGAACCGTACCCCCGCCCAGTGGGGCGACCTGGTCCGCAGCGCGTACCCGGGCTACTCCGGGCCCCGGCCCAGGGTGGCGATCTGGCACGGCGCTGCCGACTACACGGTGGCGACGGCGAACGCCACCGAGTCCCGGGACCAGTGGACCAACGTCCTCGGCGTCTCGCAGACCCCGACCGGCACCAGTTCGCTGCCCGGCGGCACCACCCTCGAGACGTACGGCGCCGACCAGGTACGGGTGTACCGGGTCGCCGGGATGGGACACGGCACGCCGGTCGACCCGGGCTCCGGTGCCGACCAGTGCGGCAGTACGGCGGCGTACTTCCTGGACACCATCTGTTCGGCGTACCGGGACGCGCTCTTCTTCGGCCTGGACTCCGGCGGCAGCCCCGGTGACCCGGGAGATCCCGGCGATCCCGGTGATCCGGGTGATCCCGGTGATCCGGGTGATCCCGGTGATCCGGGTGACCCTGATCCGGTCTGTGTCACCGCCAGCAACTACGCGCACGTCCAAGCCGGCCGGGCGTACCAGTCCCTCGGCTACACCTACGCGGCGGGCTCCGGCCAGCTGATGGGCCTGTACAACACCTTCCTCAGCACCGAACTCCGGCAGACCGCACCGGGCCACTGGGTGATCGGCTGCTGATCGGCCGGCCGCCGGTACGGCACCGCTGACCGGTCGACCGGCACGGCATCTTCGCCCAACCGACCGGCACGGCGTCGGGGCGCGACAGGCCCTCCGCGGACTCCGCGACCCGACGCCGTCCGGCCGTAGGCAGCCCGCACCGTTCGACCGCCCGGCCAGCCCGCGTCACTCGGACGGTGCGGGACGACAGGCGGTCGCGCCCGGTCAGCCGGATCCGGCTCAGTCCAGGGCGGCGCGCAGCGCGCCGGCCAGGTCGGGGTGCTCGTGCCGGAAGCCGGCCCGGTTCAGCACCCCGGGAAGCACCCGGAGACTGCGCAACGCCTCGACCGACATCTCGCCGAGCAGGATCCGCAACGCGACCCCGGGGACCGGCATGACCGTCGGCCGGTGCAGCGCCCGCCCGAGAGTCCTGGTGAACTCGGCGTTCGTCGCCGGCGCCGGACCGACCACGTTCACCGGCCCGGCGATGTCGTCGTGGGTCAGCAGGAAGCTCAGCGCGGACATGCAGTCGGCCATCGAGATCCACGGGATCCACTGCCGGCCGTCGCCGAACGTGCCGGCGATACCGAGTCGGTACGGCAGCAGCTGCGGCTTGAGGAACCCACCGGTACGGTCCAGCGGCAGGCCGAGGCGCAGTCGTACCACCCGGATCCCGGCCTGCTCGGCAGGGGCGGTCGCCGCCTCCCAGACCCGGCACAGATCCGCCATGAAACCGTCCCCGGCCGGGGCGTCCTCCTCGACCGGGCGGTCACCGGTGTCGCCGTACCAGCCGATCGCCGAACCGTTGAGCAGCACCTGTGGCCGCTGGCCCGCCGGCAGGGTGGCGATCGACCGGGCCAGCGTCGCGGTGGTGTCGACCCGGCTGGCCCGCAGCAGGTCCTTGAACTCGCTGTTCCAGCGCCGGTCGCTGATGTTCGTACCGGCGAGGTTGATCACCGCGTCGGCGCCGGAGATGGCCGTCGGGTCCAGTTGCCCGGCGGCCGGGTCCCACCGGACCTCGTTCCGGTCCCGGACCGGGCGCCGGACCAGCCGGACGATCTCGTGCCCCGCCGTCCGGAGCCGATCGGTCAACCGGGTGCCGAGGAAGCCGGATGAGCCGGCGAGAACGATACGCATGCCGGTATCTTCGCCCACCCGGGTGCGCGGCGCCGTGGGTCGGGGGTCGTACCCGGGCGGGAGGCCCGCTGCGGACGCGCGCGGGGAGGGCCGGAACAGACGCCAGGGGCGCCCGGCCGACGGCCGGACGCCCCTGCGGGGATCTGTCGGATCAGGCGAGGCCGAGCTCCGCCTCGAACTGGCCCGCCTCGAGCCGCTCCTTGATCGCCGACAGGAACCGGGCGGCGTCCGCGCCGTCGATCAGCCGGTGGTCGTAGGAGAGCGCGAGGTAGACCATCGAACGGGGCACGATCACCTCACCGAGCTGCGGGTCGGTGACCACGACCGGACGCTTCACCACGGCACCGGTGCCGAGCATCGCCGACTGCGGCGACGGCACGATCGGGGTGTCGAAGAGCGCACCCCGGCTGCCGGTGTTGGTCAGCGTGAAGGTCGCCCCGGCGATCTCGTCCGGGCTGATCTTGTTGGTCCGGGTCCGGTCGGCCAGGTCGGCGATCCGCCGGGCCAGGCCGGCCAGGTTCAGGTCGCCGGCGTTGTGGATGACCGGCACCATCAGGCCCCGCTCAGTGTCGACCGCGATGCCCAGGTGCTCCGCGTCCGGGTAGGTGATCGTCCCGCCGTCCAGGTCCATCCGGGCGTTGACCACCGGGTACGTCTGCAGCGCCTCGACCGCGGCCAGCGCGAAGAACGGCAGGAACGACAGCTTCACGCCGTGCCGCTGCAGGAAGCTGTCCTTGGCCCGGGCCCGCAGCTTGGCCACCTTGGTGACGTCGACCTCGACGACGGTGGTGAGCTGCGCCATCTCGTGCAGCGACTCCTGCATCCGCTTGGCGATGACCGCGCGGATCCGGGGCAGCTTCTGGGTGCTGCCCCGCAGCGGGCTCGGCACCGCCTTCGGGGCCGCCTCGGCCGGTGCGGCCGGCGCCGCCGGTGCGGCCGCCTTGGCTGCCTTGGCCCGCTCCGCCGCCTCGAGCACGTCCTGCTTGCGGATCCGGCCACCGACACCGGTGCCGGTCACCGTACCGAGGTCGACACCCTGCTCGGCGGCGAGCTTGCGGACCAGCGGGGTGACGTAGCCGGCGCCGTTCTCGCCAGCGGCCGGCGCGGCCGGCGTAGTGGGCTTGGCGGCCGGTTCGGCCGCCTGCTCGGTGCGGACCGGCTGGGTGGACCGCTCGGTCTCCGGCGCCGGGCTCTGGTATCCCGCCCCGGCCGGGGCCGGCTGGGCCGCCGCCTGCGGCGCGGCGGGCTTCGCGGGCTCCGGTGCTGCGGCGGGCTTCGCCGGCTCGGGTGCCGGGGTCGGCTTGGCGGCCGGCTCGGCCGGCTTGGCGCCGATCACCGCGAGGTCGGCGCCGACCGGGGCGGTCTCGTCCTGCGGCACCCGGATCTCCAGCAGCGTCCCGGCGACCGGGGAGGGGATCTCGGTGTCGACCTTGTCGGTGGAGACCTCGACCAGCGGCTCGTCGACCTCGACGGTGTCGCCGACCTCCTTCAGCCAGCGGGTGACGGTGCCCTCGGTGACGCTCTCGCCGAGTGCCGGCATCTTGACAACGGTGCCCTCGCCGCCGGCCGACGCGGTCTGCGCCGGGGCGGTCTCGGGCTCGGCCGGCTGCGCGGGCTCGGGCTGTGCCGCCGGCTCGGGCTCCTCGGCGGTTTCCGGCGCCTCGGCCTGGGCCGGGGCCGCCTGGGCCGGAGCGGCCTGCCCGCCCTCCCCGTCGATCACCGCGAGTTCGCTGCCGACCTCGGCGGTCTCGTCCTCGCCCACCACGATCCGGGCCAGCACCCCGGCGGCCGGCGAGGGGATCTCGGTGTCGACCTTGTCGGTGGAAACCTCAAGCAGGGGCTCGTCGACCTCGACCCGCTCACCCTCCTGCTTCAACCAGCGGGTGACGGTGCCCTCGGTGACGCTCTCGCCGAGCCGGGGCATGGTGACCGATACCGGCATCTTTCAAGACTCCTTCGTGGCCTGTGGATCCTGGCCCGGTTGCCGCCGGGCGCCGCGGGAAAACTGTGGTCAGGCGTGCGCGTGCAGCGGCTTGCCGGCCAGGGCGAGGTGGGCCTCGCCGAGCGCCTCACTCTGGGTGGGGTGAGCGTGGATGAGCTGCGCCACCTCGGCCGGGTACGCCTCCCAGTTGACGATGAGCTGCGCCTCGCCGACCAACTCACCGACCCGACCACCGACCATGTGCACGCCGACGACCGGGCCGTCCTCGACCCGGACCAGCTTCACGAACCCGGCGGTCTTGAGGATCTGGCTCTTGCCGTTGCCACCGAGGTTGTAGTTGTACGTCTTGATCTTGTCGGCGCCGTACTGCTCCTTGGCTCGGGCCTCGGTGAGCCCGACCGAGGCCAACTCCGGGTCGGAGTAGGTGACCCGGGGGATGCCGGCCTCGTCGATCACGGCCGGGTTGCGGCCGGCGATCTCCTCCGCCACGAAGATGCCCTGCTGGAAGCCACGGTGGGCGAGCTGCAGGCCGGGCACGATGTCACCGACGGCGTAGATGTTCCCCACCCCGGTGTGCAGCCGCTCGTTGGTCAGCACAAAACCGCGGTCGATCTTGACGCCCTGCTCCTCGTACCCGAGGTTGGCGGTCGTCGGGCCACGGCCGACGGCGACCAGCAGCAGTTCCGCCTCGAAGGTCTGGCCGCCCTCGATGGTCACCTTCACACCGGAGTCGGTGTGCTCGACCTTCTCGAAGCGCTTGCCGACCGAGAACTTGATGCCGCGCTTGCGGAACGCCCGCTCCAGCGCCTTCGACGACTCCTCGTCCTCGGCGGCGACCAGCCGGGGCAGCGCCTCGACGATCGTCACGTCCACGCCGAAGGACTTCCAGACGCTGGCGAACTCGACACCGATGACGCCGCCGCCGAGGACGATCGCCGAGGTCGGCACCCGGTCCAGGGTCAGCGCGTGGTCGCTGGTGATCACCCGCTGGCCGTCGACCTCCAGGCCCGGCAGCGTACGGGCGTACGAGCCGGTGGCCAGGATGACGTTCCGGCCGGTGTAACGCTGCCCGTTGACCTCGACGGTGTCCTGGGAGACCAGCTTGCCGGCACCCTCGACAAAGGTGATCTTCGCGCTCTTGACCAGCCCCTGCAGACCCTTGTAGAGCCGGGAGATCACGCCGTCCTTGTAGGCGTTGACCCCGGACATGTCGATGCCGACCAGCTCGGCCTTGACGCCGAACTGCTCGGACTCCCGGGTCTGGTCGGCGATCTCCGCCGCGTGCAGCAGCGCCTTCGTCGGGATGCAGCCGTTGTGCAGACAGGTGCCGCCGAGCTTGCCCTTCTCGATCAGCGCGACCGACAGGTCCAGTTGCGCGGCGCGCAGCGCGGCCGCGTACCCGCCGCTGCCACCCCCGAGGATGACAACATCGAAGGTTCCGCCGTTCGGCTCGGTCACAGTTAACTCCCAGGTCGCGTCGCTGCTACGAGGGGGATGCCGGGCAACCGGACATACCGCCGCCCCCGGTCGGGGTTCTCCGCCCGGAGGGGCGTGGACTCTCGCCGGCCTGTCTGTACGTACCGGTGAGCGCCCACCTCGGTCATCTTGTCACTTGTGTACGCGGGCCGCGTACCGAGGTGCCCAAGGACACGTCGTCGGGACGTACGCTTGCCCGAAGTCGCCAGTAACACCACGGGGCCGACGTGGTGGGGAGGAGAGCTCGGGTGGCCTGGTTTCGCCGGCGCAAGAAGGCGGTTGTCGGGGCAGGTGATCGTCCGGCCAACCGGGCTGATCTTGAGCATCTCGAACAGTTCGTCCGGTCGAGACGGGGTGTCGAGGCGTTCATCGAGCCCCGGACCACGGTGACCGAGACCACCGTGATGCTGATCGCGCACGACGGTGAGTGGACCCGTCGACGTATCGACGGCCCGGAGGGCGCCCGCCGGTTCGCCCACAAGATGGCGATCCCGATCTACGACGTCCGGCTGGTCGGCTACCCGCAGCGGATGCGCGACTACAACGAGCGCCGCAAACGCATGACCAGCTGACCCCACGCCGCCCAGCGCGGTCCGCGACCGGCCCGGCGGGCGGAGCCGGGTGACCCACGCACGGGGCCGGATCAGCCATGGGAGCCGAACGGTCACGGGTGGGGCCGGGTGACCCACGACGGGATCGAGCCTGACCGCCCAGAGTGGGTCACCCGGCCCCACCCGCCACCCCGACCCGATCCCGGGCCGGCGCGCCGCGAACAGCACGCCGCACCGGCCCGGGGGAAAGCGCGGCTCAGCCGTTGGCCGCGATGTCGTCGACCAGCTCCAGCAGGGTCCGGACCGGCACCCCGGTGCCGCCCTTGCTCCAGTACCCGGTCGGCTCACCGGAGTGGTAACCCGGGCCGGCGATGTCGATGTGCGCCCACGGCACGTCCTCGGTGACGAACTCCCGCAGGAAGACGCCACCCTGCAGCATGTGCCCGGCCCGGTCCATCCCCGCGTTGACCTGGGAGATGTCCGCCACCTCGGAGTCCATGCCCTTGCGTACGTCGTCCGGCAGCGGCATCGGCCAGGTCGGCTCCCCGGCCGCGTCGCCGGCCGTCTGGACCCGCTGGCAGAACTCGAGGGACCCCATCACGCCGGCCACCCGCTTGCCCAGCGCCACCACCTGGCCGCCGGTCAGCGTCGAGGTCTCGACCAGGTAGTCGCAGCCGTCCTCGCAGGCCCGGGCCATCGCGTCACCGAGGATCATCCGGCCCTCGGCGTCGGTGTTCAGCACCTCGACCCGCTTGCCGTTGTACATGGTGACCACGTCACCCGGCCGGTACGAGGTGCCCGACGGCATGTTCTCCGCCATCGGCAGGTACCCGGTCACCGCGACCGTCGGCTTCAGTTCGGCGATCGCCAGCAGGCTGGCGGCGACCGCCGCCGCACCGGCCATGTCGGACTTCATCTCCCACATGCCCTGGGCCGGCTTGATCGAGACACCGCCGGTGTCGAAGGTGATGCCCTTGCCGACCAGCGCGACCCGCTTCGTCGCCGCGCCGACGCCGGCGGCCGCCGGGTCGTAGGTCAGCTTCACCAGCCGGGGCGGGGCCTCAGAACCCTGGCCGACCGCCAGGATGCCGCCGTAGCCACCGGCGGCGAGGGCCTGCTCGTCGAGGACCTCCACCCCGAGCCCGGCCTCCCGGGCGGCGGCGGCGACCGAGTCGGCGAACGACGGCGGACGCAGCTCGTTCGGCGGGGTGTTCACCCAGTCCCGGGTCCGGGTGACCGCGCGGGCCACCACCGTGGCGCGGGTGATCTCCGCCTGGGCCCGCTCGTCGGAGGCGTCCGGCACGTGCACCGCGACCGAGGAGACGACCGGGCGGCGGGTCGGCTGCGGCCGGGTCTTGTAGCCGGCGAACCGGTACGCGCCGAGCAGCGCGCCCTCGGCGACGGCCCGCAGCGCGGCCGGGAAGTCCTCGTCGTCCGGAACAGGCAGGGTCAGCGCGACCTGCTCGGCGCCGGCGAGTGCCCGGACGGCGGCGGCGGCGGCCCGGCGCAGCGTCTCCGGGGCCGGCGCGGCACCGGACGGCTCGGCGCCCAGACCGACCGCGACGACCAGCGGCGCGGTGACCGTACCGAGGGTGGCGAGCTTGATCACCTCGCCGGGGCCGCCGGTGGCCCCCAGCAGCGCCAGGGTCTCGGTCAGCCGACCGTCGAACGCCGCGGCGATGCTCTCCGCGCCGCTGGCCAGCAGCAGCATGTCGGCGAAGGAGGTCGTCGGCCCGGTCGTCGCGTCCGTGGTCTGGCTGTGCAGGCCGATCACGACGGCGTCGACGGCGAGTTCGGCGGGGTCGGTGTCGACCAGGCTGAGGGTGGTGCTGGGCGATGTCACTCGGCGGCTCCGGTACGGGCACGGCCGGCCGCCTGGTGTGCGGTCGGCGAAGATGGTCTCCGGCGAACCTACCCGCCGGAAGAATGGCCTGTCCCGCCGACGGTCCGCCGGACGGGTCCCGCCGATGCTAACCAGGCGTCCCGGCGCAGGTAGGTTCCCACCCATGACCGACGTTACCCAGGTGTCCGGCCCGACCCCGGAACCTTCCGCCGACCAGCTCCGCCACTCGCCGCTGCACGAGCGGCACGTCGCGCTGGGCGCCAAGTTCGCCGCCTTCGGCGGCTGGTCCATGCCCCTGGAGTACGCCGGCGGCGGGGTCCTCGCCGAGCACACCGCGGTCCGTACCGGGGTGGGTGTGTTCGACGTCTCGCATCTGGGCAAGGCCCGGGTCACCGGCCCGGGAGCCGCCGACTTCGTCAACGCCTGCCTCAGCAACGACCTGGGCCGGATCGGCCCCGGCCGGGCGCAGTACACGCTCTGCTGCGACGAGACCACCGGCGGGGTGGTGGACGACATCATCGCCTACCTGTACGCCGACGACCACGTCTTCCTGATCCCGAACGCGGCCAACACCGCCGAGGTCGTACGCCGGCTCCGGGCCGCCGCCCCGGCCGGGATCACGGTCACCGACGAGCACGAGGCGTACGCCGTACTGGCGGTGCAGGGGCCGGCGTCGACGCAGGTGCTGGGCAGGCTCGGGCTGCCGACCGGGCACGACTACATGAGTTTCGCCGCCGCCGACCTCGACGCCGCGTCGCTCGTGGTCTGCCGTACCGGGTACACCGGCGAGCACGGTTACGAGCTCGTCGTCCCGGCGGAGGCGGCGACCCGGGTCTGGGACGCGCTGCTCGCGGCGGGCGAGCCGGACGGGATCCGGGCCTGTGGCCTCGGCGCCCGGGACACCCTGCGCACCGAGATGGGCTACCCGCTGCACGGCCAGGACCTGTCGCTGGAGATCACCCCGGTGCAGGCCCGGCTGGGCTGGGCGGTCGGCTGGGACAAGCCGGCGTTCTGGGGGCGGGAGGCCTTGCTCGCGGAGAAGGCGGCCGGTGCCCGACGGACCCTGTGGGGGCTGGAGGCGGAGGGCCGGGGCATTCCGCGTGCCGGGATGACGGCCCTGGTCGGCGACACCGAGGTCGGCACGATCACCAGTGGGACGTTCTCGCCGACCCGCAAGCTCGGCATCGCCCTGGCGCTGCTCGACACCGCGGCCGGGCTGGCCCAGGGGGACCGGGTCGAGGTCGACGTCCGGGGACGTCGTACGCCGATGCGGGTGGTCCGCCCGCCGTTCGTCCAGCCCTCGGTCAAGTAACCGCCCGGCGGGGCGTCCACGTCGCCCGACCGGCGCGGCACCAACCCCGGGGTCGGGGCGGCCCGGCCCGCGACGGGATCAAGCCTGACCGCCCAGAGCGGGTCGGGTTGCCCCGACCCACCACCGGGACCGCGACCCGGGCCGGCCCCCTGCTGGCGATCAGCGTTGGGAGCGGTCGCCGGCGTCGAGGACCGCCTGGGTCCAGCCGCCCTCGACCACGCCACTGCCGTCGAGCAGTGCCCAGTCGACCACGTCGACGACGTCCACCACGACGGGCCGACCGATCCGGACCGCCGGGTCGGTGGCCGCGTCGCTGGCACTGGCCCCGATGATCCGTTCCGGGGTGGCCCAGGAGGTCACTCCGGCCCAGACGTACTCCGGTCCCTCGTCGGTCGGCAGCGCGTACTTGACCAGCAGTTGCACCTCCGCGGGCAGGCTGCCGGCCAGGAACCGTTCACGGATCCCCGGCAGGCCGTCCCGGGCGGTGGCGATCGCCTTCGCCATCGCGTCGTCGGGCCGGGCGTACCGGACGTCGGACTGCCCGGCGCCGAAGAGGGCGGTGCAGACCGCGGCGAAGTAGCCTCCGGTCGGGCCGGGATGGCCGACCGGGGGGAGCAGGGTCAGGAACGAGTCGGCGTCCGGGTCGGTCGCCGGGTCCAGTTCCAGCCGCAGCGCCGCCGGCCGGGTGCTGTCGTGCGGCTGCGGGTTGCCGTACGCGACCGCGATGTCGTGCCCGGTGACCGAGGTGACCACCGGAAGGGGGACGAAGGCCGGCACCTCGTTGTCGGTCAGTCCGTCGGTCCAGGCCCGCAGCAGGCGGCGGGCCACCCCGGTCATCACCGCCCCCCAGGCCCGGGTGAGGTGTGTCGGCACCTCCTGCGCCTGCAGTTCCAGCAGGCCGAAGCGGCGCAGTCCCTTGGTGGTGAACCAGAGCCCGCCGTCGTCGGACGAGTACGGCACCAGCACCCAGTCGATCAGGCGTACCCGTCCCTCGGCGTCGGGCAGGGACCGCAGCGCGGTCGCGGGGTCGAGGAACTGCAGCGCGAAGACGTCCACGACGTCGGCCCCGAGGTGCTCGGCGAGCGCGGCGGCGACGGTCCGGGCGGCCCACTCGTGTGCCGGTGGCCAGCCGGGCCGGTAGCTCGCCTGGACGACGACCAGGTCGGTGGCGGCGGCGAGCCGGGCGAGTTGGGGCTCGGTGGCGCCGAACGCGGTGAGCAGGTCCGGCGGCAGGTGCGGGAACTCGCTGACCGGTCGGGTGTCGACGCTCATCAGCGGGCTGGCCAGCATCTGCCGGGCGAGGTCGTACACCGGCCCGGAGATCCGCCCGGCGAGCCCCGCCAGGACCTCGGCGGGGGCCGGGCCGGGCTGACCCGAGGTCGGTACCAGGTAGGTGGCGGTCAGCGTTTCCGGTACCGGGACGGGCAGGAAATCATCGGTGATCAACATTCGTCCCCCCGCTCGGCCGTGTGCCGGTCTTCGTTTTTGCGAACGCTACCCGTGTTTCGCCCCAGATGGACGCGGATCGGGTCAGCCGTTCAGCGGGTCAGCACCAGACCCAGGTAGCAGAGTGTGGTGCCGACCTCGACGGCGGCGCCGAGCACGTCACCGGTGACGCCGCCGAACCGGCGTACCGCGTGGCGCAGGGCCAGCAGGGCGATCGCGAGCGCGCCGGCGACCGCGAGCGGCCCCTGCCAGGGCCGGCCCGGAACGGCGGCGACGGCAACGAGTGCGACGGCGGTGGTGGCGACGGCCAGCACCACCGGGCCGACGGTGCCGGCGACCAGGGCGCCGAGCCCGTCCGGCCGGGCCGCCGGCACGCCGCGGCGGCACGCCCAGCTCACCGCGAGCCGACCGGTCGCGGTGCCGACCACCACCGTCGCGGCCAGCGCCGGCCACGGTCGGGCCGCCAGCGCCGCGAGGCACGCCGTCTGGACCAGGAGTACGAGGACCAGCGCGGCGACGCCGAACGGGCCGACGTCCGGCTGCCGCATGATTTGCAGGGCGGCCGGCCCCGTCCGGTACGAGCCGAGCGCGTCCACCGTGTCGGCCAGCCCGTCGAGGTGCAGTCCCCGGGTGAGCAGTGCCGCCACGGCGACGGTCACCCCGGCGGCGACCAGGGGTGGGGCGAGCGTGGCGAGTCCGCCGAGCACGGCGGCGAGCAGCAGACCGAGCAGGGCGCCGACCAGCGGGGCCAGCGCCATCGCCGTACCGGCGGTGGCCCGGTCCACCCGGCCGACCCGCAGCGGGGCGACGGTGAAGGTGGTCAGGGCCAGCCGGCCGCCGGCGACGAGTCGCCCGTCAGGCACCGCGGGCGCTGGTCGCCGCCGAGGCGGTGTCGGCTCCGGTGCCGTCGTCCGGCGCCGCCGGGTCGTCCGGGGCCGCCGTCTTGTCCGGTACGGCGGTCGGGCCGGGGCCGGCCGGTCGGGGCTCGGCGAACTCGCTGTCGTCCGACTCCACCGGCTCCCGCTCCGACTCCTCCGACCCGGTGGTCTCCTCCGGTTCGGCGGCCTCTTCCAGCTCGGCGGTCTCCTCCGGTTCGGCGGTCTCCTCCGGCCGTGCCGCGGTTTCGGCGCCGGCCGGCCCGTCCGAACCAGGCCGGGCCGGCAGTCCACCGGCCAGGGTCAGCCCCGCCCGGAGCAGCGGCAGCGCGGCCAGCGCGGCGGCGCCCTCACCGAGACCGAGCCGCAGGTCCAGCAGCGGTTGCAGGTCGAGCACGTCGGCGGCGAGCCGGACCGCCGGGTGGTCGCCGTGGTCCGGCAGCAGGCACCAGTGCCGGGCCTGGCCGGCGAGGTCCCGGCTGACCAGGCCGGCGGCCACCCCGACCGGCCCGTCGAGCAGCACCGGGGTACGACGCGCGGTCGCGCCGAGCAGGATCCCGGTGGCGACCGCGATGTCCCCGCCGCCGAGTTCGGCGAGGACGTCCTTCGCGTCCCGAGGGCTGCGCCGGGTCCGCTGCAGCGCGTCCCGGACCGCCGCACACCGGGCCATCCACGCCGTGTCGTCCACCTGCCCGTCCGGGGTCACCACCCGGCCGAGCACCGCTGCCGGTTCGGCGCCGGCGTTCGCCGCGAGCACGGCCGCCGCCGCCGCGTCCGTACCGGCGCCACAGGCCGCCAGCACGAGCAACTCGACACCCTCGTCCACCGCGGCCTCGGCAAGCCGCCACCCGTAACGCAGTGCCGCCTCGACGTCGTCCACCGGCAGGGCCGGACCGTGCTCCATCGGGGCGGCCGCCGGAGCCTCGACGACCTGGAGAGTGGCGCCGGCCTCGGCGGCCAGTTGGGCGAGCGGTCCGGATCCGGTCCGGGCCTGGGCCACCCGGCGGGCGGATTCGCCGGGCACCGTTCCGGCCGCGGCGCCGCCGGCGTGGTCGCCGTGCAGCAGCAGCACCCGTACCGAGCGCCACGGTGCCGGGGTCGCGGTCCGCTGGGTCGCGGCGGCGAACTCGACGACCCGGGCCAGGGTGCCGAGTCCGGAACCGGGCAGGTCGAGGGTGGCCAGCCGGTCGAGCGCGGCCGGCCCGGTCTGCTCGTCCGGCATCGGCAGTTCCATCCCGGGCTGGATCACCAGGCCGGTGGCGACCATCGGCAGGGCCATGGTCGGCGCGGTCCAGGCCGTCCCCGGCTCGGCTCCGGACGGCTCCGGCGCGGTGACCGTCGGCCGCAGGACCTCCGGCACGGCGCCGAGGACCCCGGTCCAGGCCGACGCCGGCGTACCGGCGTCGGGCACCACCGGGTCCGGCCGGCCGGCCGGACCGGCGTCGCGGTCGGCGCCGGGCTGCGCCGGTACGTTCGCGCGCGGAGCCGCCGTCGCGACCGGTGTTCCCGGCTTGAGCCGGGTCGGCTGCCCGGCGATCACCAGGACGACGGTGTCACAGGCGTCCGCCACCGTCTGGTTGGTGGTGCCGAGCGCGTCGGCGAAGGCCCGGCCGAGCGGGGTGGTCGGCACCAGCGACAGTCCGACCTCGGGGCTGACCAGCACCAGGCGGGCCGGGCAGTCCCGGACCGCCGCGCCGAGTTCGGCGACGGTGGCGACGTCGTCCGCCGGCTGGTGCGCCGGGTCGAGCAGCACGGTCACCCAGCCACCGAGGTCGTCGACGAGCAGCGTCTCGTCCGGCTCCGCCGACCTGATCAACTCCACCAGCCGGCCCGGGTCCGTACCGGCCTCCTCGGTCGCCCAACCGGCCGGTCGGCGCGACCGGTGCGCCTCGATCCGGGCCACCCACTCGGGGTCGTCGGGGCTGGTCGTCGCGGTGGCGACGTACCGGACCCGGGACGCCTCCCGGACCAACGATTCGGCGAATTCGGACTTGCCGGACCGGATCCCGCCCAGTACCAGGATCCTGCTCCACCCGTCTGCGGACATGCCCGTACCTTAGAGCGCTCGGCTGTACATCCCGCTGTGAGGTGCGGCTCGGTGGCCCCCGGAGTACGCGTCGGGGCGGTCGGCGGACCGCTCGGGCTGGTTGGTCCGGATCGGCCGACTAGGCTGGCGGGGGTTGTCGGCGCGGAAGATCGGCGAGGGGAGACGCGACATGCCGTGGAGCTGGCGGTACGAGGGCGCGGACGGTGCTCCGGTGAGCGGACCGGCCGAGGCGTTCAGCAGCCAGGCCGACGCCGAGTCCTGGATCGGACAGACCTGGCGGGAACTGGCCGCCTCGGGCGTCGCCACGGTGCTCCTGGTCGAGGACGACCGGGTGGAGTACCGGATGAGTCTGCAGCCCGCGGCCGAGTGACCGGGTGATGGCCTTCGACCAGCGGGGACGGGACCGGCTCGTGCTCGGCGTCCCGGCGGCGGCGTTCCGGCCGAGCCCGATCTTCCTCGCCCTGGTCGCGCTCTTCGTGACCAGTGGGGCGATGGCGTGGAACGGGTACGGCAACGTCCGGCTCGACGTCTTCCTCTTTGTCGTCTCCGGCTGGCTGGTCTCCCTCTGCCTGCACGAGTACGCGCACGCGATCGTGGCGTTCCGGGCCGGTGACCGGGGTGTCGCACACCGGGGTTACCTGACCCTCAACCCGCTCAAGTACAGCCACCCGCTGCTGTCGATCATCCTGCCGGTGGTCGTGGTGCTGCTCGGCGGCATCGGCCTGCCCGGCGGCGCGGTCTGGGTCGACCGGCACGAGATCCCCGGCCGGCTGCGGCACTCGCTGGTCAGCCTCGCCGGCCCGGCGACGAACGTGCTCTTCGCGCTGCTGTTGGTGGTGCCGTTCGCGCTCGGCGTGGACGTCTTCGCCGCGCCGGCGTTCTGGGCCGGGGTCGCGCTGCTCGCCTTCCTGCAGCTGACCGCCAGCGTGCTCAACCTGCTGCCGGTGCCGGGACTGGACGGCGGCAACATCGTCCAGCCATGGCTCAACCCGCAGTGGCGGCGGGGCTACGACCTGATGGCGCCGTTCGGGTTCATCCTGCTCTTCGCGCTGCTCTGGAACCCCACCGTCGGTGGCTGGTTCTTCGACGGCGTCTTCGCGGTCGGCGACCTGATCGGGCTCCCCGACTACCTCTACGTCGAGGGGTTGCGGCTGATCCGGTTCTGGCAGGGCTGACCACCGCCCCTGTCGGTGCCGTTCCGTATCCTGCCGGTCGTCCGATCGGGAGGGGAGGCCGCGCCGTGGCCGACGTGATGGCTGTGCAGGTACTGCTCGAGTGCTGCGGGCCGCAGCTGCTGCCCGACGTCCTGACCCGACGTCGCCAGGCGGTCGAGGAGGTGCTGCGGCAGGGCCCGGCGCTCGGCACCGCACTGGTGCGGGCGGTGCTGGACTCCGGGGACGAGGCGCTGCGCCTGGCGCTGGCCGGCAACCGGGGTTTCCCGGCCGGCCATCCGGAGGCGGCCGCCGAACTGGCCGCCTCCGCGACCCCTCCGGTCGCCGTGGCGCTGCTCCGGCATGCCGACGAGGCACTGCGCGCCGAGCTGCTGGCCGGCGCCGACCCGGCGGACCCCTGGTGGCGGCGTCCGGGCGGCTTCGTGCCGACCCTGGTCGACCGGGCCAGGTACGAGTGGGAGCTGGTCACCGACCTGGCCGGCAGGACACCGTTCGAGGAGATCGACCACGTCTTCCTGACCCTGGACCGGCCGCGTACGGTGTGGCGCGAACTGGAGGTGCTGGCCCAGGTCTGGCGGCGGACCGGGCGGGACGGGGTGGTCGGCTACCCCGGGCTCGACCCGCTGGTCGCCGAGACGCTGACCGAGGCGCTCGACGCCGAGGACGACGGGCTGCCGGCCCTGGAACGGGCGACGGCCGAGCTGCGGACCGCCGCCGGCACGGTACGGCTGCTCCGGGCGGTCGGCCGGAGCACCGCCGACCTCGACCCGGACCAGCCGGTGGACTGGCCGGCGGTGCTCGCGGCACACGCCGAACAGCCGTACCGCACCCTGGCCGCCAAGGCCCTGGCCGGGCGTGCCGACTGCCCCGAGGAACTTCGGGTCGACTTCGTGCACCGGTTCGGGGTGCACGTGCTGGACTGGTTTCCGGGGCCGGTCGGCCTGCCGGTGATGCGGGCCTGCGCGCAGGAGCTGGCGAACGGCAGCGCGGTGGTTACCGGCACCCGACTGCTCGGCGAGAAGGTGGCGGCGGCGCTGGAGCAGGGGACGGTGACCGCCGCGCAGGTGGTGGAGGAACTGGCTCCGGTCGGTTGCCTGCCCGGGGTGGCGGTCGTGGCCGCGCCGGTCAGGACGGCGGTAGGGGACCTCGTTGGCGCCACGGTCGGCACCGACCAGGGCGCCTGGCGGGCGCTCTGGAAGCACCTGTCGGGCTGGCCGGGCAACCTGCCGGAGCTGCTGGCGGCGGCGGTCGCGGCGGCGGGCACGGTAACCCGGTGGGCGCACGCCCGCCCGGCACCCGCGCCGGGCGGCAAACCGCCCTCCTGGACACCCGTCCGCCGGGCGATGCGCGACCTGCTGCTCTGCTGCCCGCCCGAGGTGGTGCTGGCGGTCCTGCCGGTGCTCGACGGACGGGCCGCCTACGACCTGCTGCACCGTGGCGCGGTCGGCCCAGACCTCGTGGCGGCCCTGGTCGAGGCCGACAACCTGACCTGTCTGCGCCTGCTCGCCGGCAACCGGGAACTGCCGGCGGAGTCGATCCATCCGCTGTTCGCCTTCGACGACACCGAGATCAATGCCGGCCTGTACCAGAGCCCGCACGCCACCCCGGCGCTCCGGCGCCGGATCCTCGCCGGGCTGCGCCACGACGAGGACTGGCCGGGCGGGCCGGACCGGGAACGGCTCCCGATCGGCGACCAGCTCCGGGCGCACCTGCGGGAGCCGGTCGAACGCCGGTTCATGCTGCCCTGGATCGAGTCGGGGCTGACCGAACTGGCCGTGGAGCTGATGCTGCGTACCCGGGTCCCGACCGCTCTGCTGCAACTGCGGCTGCTGCTGGCGGTCGCCCGCCGGGAGGGCGTACCAGCCGCCCGGGCGCTGCTGGAGGTGGACCTGACCCGACGTGCGTACCAGGGCCATCCGTGGCTGGTCGCGGTCCGCAAGGCGGCGGTCCGGGCACTGGCCGACCCGGACGAGGCCACCGCGGTACGGGCGGTGCAGGCTCTGGTCGACCGGGAGAGTACGCCGGACAAATGGCTGGACCGGCTGCGCCGGGCCGACCCAAGGCAGGGTGACCTGTACATCCTCGACGCCGAGCAGCACGTGACCGACTGGACGTTGCTGCTCGCCGAGCACCGGCGGGAGCCGTTCCCGTACGAGGTGCTGGGCCATCTCGGCAGGCTGCCGGGATGCCCGGCCGAGCTGCTCGCGGAGCTGGCCGCCGGACCGCCGTCGGCGGACGACCCGGGCGGGCCGGTCGCGGTGCCACGGACGCCGGACGGGACCGTCGACTGGACCGGGTGGCCGGAGTGGGCGACCCGGGCGGTCACCGCCGGAACGGTCCCGCTGGCCGAGCTGGCGGCCAACGCCACGCCGGTCGGTGCGCTGCTGCGGGCCGGTGGTGACGCCCGGTGGTGGCCAGCCACGGACGATCCGGTCACCATGATGTGCCGAGAGGTACTCGGCGAGAACCTCGACGCCTGGCTGTTGGCGCTGGACCTGGTCGACAACTTCCCGGGCACCCTGCCCGAGCTGGTGACCACCAGCCGGGCGGCCACCGCCGCCCTGTCACCACGCTGAGCCGGGCGACCCGGGCCGGGGGAGCCGGCCGCCGTCGCGCCCGGTGCGCGCAACGGCCGGCAGCCGGTCGAGACCGGGGTGGCGGCCGACGTCGCGCCGACCGCCACCCCGGGCCGGCGGAGTTACGGCCGGTTGACCGGGCTCTGCGTCTTGGCCGGGTCCCGCTCGACGATCGGGTCGAGGATCTCGTCGATCGCCTTGAGCAGCTCGGCGTCGAGCTTCACCCCGGCCGCCTTGACGTTGTCGTGGACCTGCTCCGGGCGGGACGCCCCGACGATCGCCGACGAGACGTTCGGGTTCTGCAGGACCCACGCCACGGCCAGCTGGGCCATGCTGAGGCCGGCCTGTTCGGCCAGCGGCTTGAGCCGCTGCACCCGGGTCAGCACGTCGTCGTTCATGAAGCGGGCGATCATGTTGGCACCACCGGAGGCGTCGGTGGCCCGGGAGCCGGCCGGCGGCTCCTGACCCGGCAGGTACTTGCCGGTCAGCACGCCCTGGGCGATCGGCGACCAGACGATCTGCCCGATGCCGAGCTCCTCGCTCGTCGGTACGACCTCGGACTCGATGACCCGCCAGAGCATGGAGTACTGCGGCTGGCTGGAGACCAGCTGGATCTTCAGTTCGCGGGCCAGCGCGTGCGCCGCCCGGATCTCCTCCGCCTTCCACTCCGACACGCCGATGTAGTGCGCCTTGCCGGAGTGCACGACGTCGGCGAAGGCCTCCATCGTCTCCTCCAGCGGGGTGGCGTAGTCGTACCGGTGCGCCTGGTAGAGGTCGACGTAGTCGGTCTGCAGCCGCTTCAGCGAACCGTTGATCGACTCCATGATGTGCTTGCGGGACAGGCCACGGTCGTTGCGCCCCGGGCCGGTCGGCCAGTAGACCTTGGTGAAGATCTCCAGGCCCTCCCGGCGCTCGTCCTTCAGCGCGCGGCCGAGCACGGCCTCGGCCTTGGTGCCGGCGTACACGTCCGCGGTGTCGAACGTGGTGATGCCCACGTCCAGCGCGGCCCGGACGCAGGCGAGTGCGGCCTCCTCCTCGACTTGTGAGCCGTGGGTGATCCAGTTGCCGTACGAGATCTCGCTGACCAGCAGACCCGAACGGCCAAGGTGACGGAATTCCATACCTCGACCCTAGTCCGTTCCCGGGAAGTGGATCAGGTTGCCCGGCCGGGGGTGGCCGCAGGTCACAGCACCGGCTTGGTGTCCGCCAGAAGTCGGTCGATCTCCTCGATCACGTCGGTCCGGCTCGGGTGCACCACGTCGATCAATGGCTCGCCACGCCGGTCGAGCGCGCCCCACCGGCCGGCACCGTCGCCGACCAGGAACGCGACCGGGTGGATGACCATGGCCGGATGGGCCGGCGCGACGAGGACCTGCCCGGACTTGTCGACCACACCCTTGCGTCCGCCGGCGTCGACGATGGCCAGGCCCTCGTCGGTGAAGCCGTCGACGTACCGGCCGTCGGTCAGCGCGGTGGCGAAACCGGTGTACCGGGTCGGCAGGAAGACCTTGCCGGTCCGGTCGACCGCGCCCCACCCGCCGCGTCGGACCGCGGCGACACCCCGCCGGAACGGGCGTACGTCCTCGAAGCCGCTCGGGATCACCACCTTGTTGGCCTTGTCGATGGCGATCCACCCGCCGGTCCCGTCCCGGGACACCCAGGCGAGCCCGTCGGAGAAGGAACTGACCGCCAGGTACCCGGCGGTGGCCTCGATGAGCAGCCCACCGGACTCGTCGATCAGCTCCCAGGTCGGGGTCTCCGGGCGGCGGACCCAGGCCGCCCCGTCCCGGAACGGCTGCACGTCGGCGTAGCTCGGGGCGATCGCCAACTGCCCCTCCGGGTCGGCGTACCCCCAGCGCTGCACCTTCTCGCTGAACGTCGGCACCGGCGGCTTGTGCACCTGCAGGATCTCGTCCCGGTCCCGGGGGTACGGGCCCCAACCGTTCTGGGCGACCTTGTTGAAGACCGCGTCCAGCGCCAGTTCGGTACGGGCGATCAGGTCCGGGTCCTCGACCTTGCGCAGCTCCAGCGCCTTCTCGAAGTGGTTGCAGGCCTCCATGTAGCGGCCCTGGTCGTAGCAGGACCGGCCGGCGTGCTCGTGCATGGTGGCCCGGAGCCGGTCCGGCAGCTCGGGCGAGTTGGCCTCGGCGAACAGCCGGTCGGCCTCGGCGAAGTCACCACGCCACTGCAGTACGTGCGCCAGCCGGGCCTGGGCGATGGCGATCCGGCGCAGCTGGCCGGTCGCCTCGGCGTGCGCCAGCGCCAGCTTGCCGTCGGCCAGCGCCTTGCCCAGGTCGCCGAGGATGCGGGAGACGACCGCCCGCAGGCTCAGCAGCCGGGCCCGGGTGCCGTTGTCCTTCGCCGGTTCGAGCTTCTCGGTCAGCCGGTCCCGGATGGCCCGCAGCTCGTCCGGATTCTCGACAAGTTCGCGCAGCGTCTCGTGGTGGAACCGCCACTCGTACGTGGCGAGCACCTGTTCCGGGTCGGCGCTGGCCGGTTCCGGCGCGCTCTCCTCGGGCTCCGGGGCGGCCTTCTGCTCGGTACGCGGCCGGATGATCGGGGTGAGCATGGTGGGGGCACTCAGCGCTGTTGCCGCACCGGCGGCCGGACCGGCCGGGAGCACGGTGTCCGGACTCGCCTCCGCGACCGGTGAACCCGGTGGCGAGGTCGCCAGCGGCGGTCCGGAGACGGGCACCTCGACGCCCGCCTCGGCATCGGCGGCCGCGGGTGCCGGGACAGGCGTGCTGCCGGCGTCACCGGTCGACGGCACCGGGGCGGGGCTGCCGACGGAGTCGTCCATCGGTGGTACCACGCCGTCGGTGTTCTTGGCGGAGAGTGCCGGCGACGTACCGGTGGCGCTCGACGCGGGCGGCTCCGCGGGTGGGACGGCCGGGGGCGCGGTGTCGTCGACGGGCTCGGGTGTCGTACCGCCTGCCGGCTCGCCGGCCGCCGGCGTTCCGGCGGTCGGATCCTCGGCGGCGGCGGTCGGCCCGTCGGCGGTCGGCCCGGTCCGGGCCGGCGTCGCGGCGGTCGGCTCAGCCGGTTCGTCGAGTGGGCGGTCCGCCGTACCGGCGGCACCCGCCTCGGCCGGAGCTGGTCCGGGCGTCGGGTCGGTCTCCGGCGGTGCTGGCGTGGCGGGGGCGGCGTCGGCCAGCGGCCCGGATCGGGCGTGGTCAGCGACGGGTCCGGTGGTTGGCATGAAGGGTACGGAAGTCTCACTTGGATCGGCCGCATCGCCGGATCCCGGCCGTGGGCCGGCCGAGGCCGGTTCGATCGGGGGACCGGACGAGGGTGCGGGCGAGGCGGGTTCGATGACAGGAGGGGCCGATGGCGCCACGTCCGTCGGCGGGGGCGGTGGAACGGGTACGGCGGGAACCGACGGGGTAGGTCCGGCGGCGGACGGGACGGCGTCGGGCGCCACCGGCGTGGTTCCGGACGGAGCGGGGGTCGGGGCGGGCAGGAACTCCAGCCGCAGCCCGCG